>CAYOWC010000109.1:0-13817 GCA_964407525.1 uncultured Desulfobacteraceae bacterium
GAGCATGTTCTATTCAACAACTGATAAGAATATCACGTTAATCCGATGAGCCAAATTTTTACAGTTCTAAAAATTAAGGGAAATTCCAGTTGTTTCTATAAACAACGGGTTATTTTACCATAAAAAAGAGACAAAAGATACCCAGTAACAATAGCGTAGCAATTACCGTCGCAGTTTGCATTGCCTTTGAATTTAATGTAAACTGTAATCCTGCCTATGCAAAATGAAATCTGCGATATTCAGGAGAAAATCGATGGACATCTTCACCACAATGAAAGAGAGAAGAAGCACAAGGGTTTACCTCGATAAGCCGGTAACAAGAAAAGAAGTCGAACAGGTTTTTCAACTCGCAGGGCTCGCGCCCTCGGCAATGAATCTCCAGCCCTGGGAATTTGTTGTAACGTATGGGGAAGAAAAAGACCGGCTGGTACGAAACCTGAAAAAGGTCCAGGCCGAACGGAAAGTAACTTGCGGCCCGGGAACAACCAAACCACTCCCCGAGAAATTCGCAGGAAGGAGTCGTAAAGTGCTTCAACTGATGGAACCGGGAATTGCCGAAACGGGGATATCGTACAGCCAGTTTATTGAACAAGGGGGCTGTTCTTTTTATGGGGCGCCCATAGCCATTATCGTCACCATGGACCAGCTTTTCCCTGAAGTCCGGTATCTCGACGTGGGGCTCTCTGTTTCCTATCTGCTCCTTGCCGCCCATGCCATGGGCCTTGGCACCTGTCCCATAGGCTTAATCATACCATTTGCGGACGTCATCGCCGATACACTAGATATCCAAGAGAATAAGAGGATACTCCTTGCCATCTCTATGGGACATCCTGACAACGAATCCCCCGTCAATAAAGTAAAAACCAACCGGGAAGAATTGCCTGAAATCCTTTCATGGTATGAATAGTCGGATATTTTCCTCAATAACTGGCCAAGCTTTTGGAAAAGAAAGCGTTCTTTCAATAGCTGAATACTCCTCTACAGCGAAGTCATATCCCAATCCCAATTCTTTCTCTTCGAAATAGTCAATTGCTTCAATGAACTCAGCTTCAGCTTCAGGATGAAACGAAAAATTCATTTCGAGAACCTATTCCATATTTTTTCAAAGACTTCTTTTCCCGGCATGGCTTCCACTTTACCGGAACGAAGTTCTCCCAAACGTCGTTTAGCTACTTCTGTCCATTTTGCATCTATTTCCGACTCCGGTGTATTCAAACCTTTTAATAAAGAATCAACAACTATTGCCCTTTCTTCAACGGGCAATGAAATTGCTTCCGCTATAAAATCTTTTGTTTTCATATCACTGACACCTCAGATTATGATGTTTTAAAATAGACGATCATTAATAAGGCCGAATTATATTGTTATTTTAACGCAGTATAGAACAAAAACACAAAAAACTCGTTCGAAAATATTTACAGGCGTATTGTAGCCTATGATCGCATGACCAAATGGTGCACCATTTTCGGATAAAACTTCCGCAAAAAAAAGGATAGGGAACATGCTAATATTTTCATTATTCTATTGCATTTTTCTTTCGGCAAGTGGATGATAAGTCTTGATAAAAACTGAGATTCAAATTGCCACTGATCAGCTTGAAAACCTTCACCGTTTCACCATCATTAAGGAGAAGAATTATGCTATCTGTAAAAATTGATGAAACAAATGCGATTGCCATCCTTGAGCCCGAAGGCGCTTTATCGGAAAACGACTTTGTAGCCGCCCGAGCAATTATTGATCCCTTCATAGAAAGCAAGGGGCATTTGAGGGGAGTCATCATCCATACAAAATCCTTTCCCGGTTGGGATTCTTTTGGAGCCTTGCTGTCTCATCTCACTTTCGTAAAAAACCATCACGATAAGGTATCTGCGGTAGCATTCGTTACGGATTCAGTTATGGGCAGTTTTGCCGAAAAGATCGCAAGTCACTTCGTCAATGCAAAGATCAAAATGTTTGCCTTTGAGGAGCTGGAAACAGCAAAATCCTGGATTTTGGACAATTCTGAAATTTAGATCATCCCGGTCGTCACGCAACCCAGATAGATTCGAGGGAAGAGGTAGCGAAATCGATGACCATCCCAGGTTGGTTGTTCCTTAAACCCCAGGAAACAAAAGGGGTCAACTGGTCAATAATGCTTTCCCTCGGCAAACCCATTTGCTTGGCTACAGACGTAGCAGCTTCGTGAACCGTGACAAGAATCAATCGATCCAGTTTGGTCGTATCGTTAAGCATTTTCAGGTTCTGATTGCTCTGGAGCTGTTCAATGGCTTCCTCCCAGTGAATGGCCTCTATCTTTCGCCTTAAGACATATCCGTTCCCCCGGTCTCCAATAATCAACAGAATGGGATTGACCCGCAACTGCGCCCCTTTAATTTTCACACTTGGCATGTCCGTCGAAATCCTTTTCAGGAGTTCGCTCTTTTTTTGCAGGGACTCTATCTGTCGTGCCTGAACGCGTTCGAGGATGTAGCCCTTATCATCGAGGGTAATTTCTTTCAACCGGGTGGGGTCAAAACCCAGGTCCATAAGATCCCCCAGGGTCAACGGTTCTTCATAGGACTTCCCATGCTCCTTCAGCCACGAAAGAAAATTGGGTCTTCGGTAATTGGGAAGACGTTCGATCGTTTGGGCCGGCTTTCTCATCAATTCCTCCGGAAGCCTTGACAATAACCCCAGATCCCCCATGCCAACAGCCTGTTCCTTCAAAAGCTCTATTGGGGCATAGGTCTTCACCTGCAATTTCTTAATCCTCGGTTCCAATACAATCTGCTCAGTGGACTCACCACCGGTATATCCTACCAGGTTGCCGATACGACGCCTGAAAGCGATAAATTTGGTCACGAAACGGGTAAACATGAAACGCATAAACAGGGAAGAATGGGGCGTCTCCAGTTCCTGCCCAAAATACGTCAAAAGCGCGTCATACAGTTCCCTGAATTCACCGATGGTTTTTCTGACCATGGTCTCATTTTCGCGAACATCGATCACTCCCCGTTTCCGTTTCAGGTGAACCATAAGCCTTAGAACCGGCTGTTTGAGATCTTTGCCTTTAAACCCAGGGGGGATAAAAAGCATGTAGTTATTTTCCTTGTAGAACATCTGATTGCCTATAATTTCTTCAAGGGGGACCCAGGAATGTTTCAAATAAATGTCGTTCGTTGGATCCTCGGGCGGAATAATATTGTCCAGAATTCCTACTGCGGATTTCCCCACGAGGAAATCACCAAAAGATTTCAGGATAAGATTCCCCAACCCCTTCCGTCTGAAGGGCGCTGCGACCTCCACATAAACCAGATAATAGCAGGGAATTGGCTTTCGCAGATAGATCATGTTCAAACGTGCAAGGTTTTCCCCGCTCTCCGCCTTTACCTCAAACATCTGAAACCCGTTTTTTGAATCCTCGAATTTCAGCCGATTGATTCTTCCCCCCTTTGCGGTAGCGCCCACTAACTCCCACAAATCATTAAAAAGATCCGCAGAAACCGGCGCCTCAGCCAGTCCGCGGCGCATGCCTTCATCGATAAGGGCCACAAGGCTCAGTCGCTCATTAATACTGAGCGGCATCTTCTTTTCGGGAAGCATGATGGCGCCGAAATCCGAGGTGGGCTTTTCAAATCCATCCGGTTCTAAAACAGGCCCATCAGGTTCGGAAACCGTCGCATTTTTGAGTAGGAAAGACGTCGGCGAAACCCCATTCTCCCGAGACCGATTGATCATGAGTTTGCACAGGTCATACATTATTTTAAAGGGCTGGATGTCAGTGAGAGTGCTGACAAACTGGGCCCGTTCCAAGGCAATGCTTTCCGATGAATCCCCACGACTAATCCGCCTGAGCGTATCTTCATGATATTCCCGGGTCGCCTTCATCGCCTTTTCGAAGTAGGAATAAACATCGCCTTCGATGACTGCATTGTGACTGAGCACGGCCCGCTTCGCCGGGAAAGCGGAGAGTTTTCGAATGCTGCCAAGGTAGTCGGTCAGTGAGACAAAATAGTTGGGCCAAAAGATATCCTTTTCTGGAACATAAAATCCTGTGGCATCTCCCACAACCAGGGTGTCATCTTTCTTTTCATATGCGGAGATGTGACAGGTTGAATGGCCCGGCGTATCAATAATTTCCCAGACAACACCATCCCCAAGTTCAATGGTATCTCCACCCTTTACAACAAGATCAACCTCGAACCGGAAGTCTTCAGGAATCTCCGGCATACAGTCGAGTTCCCCTTTGGCTTTCATGAGCTGGGCAATTCCCAGATCCACAAGAAGAAATTCATTATATAATTCGCTGGTATCCAATACTCTCGCGGCGGGGGCGCTGGCCACCAGCTTCACATGGGGCCACTTGCGTTTCAAATGGGGCACTGCACCGATATGGTCTGCGTGGGAATGGGTTAAAAGAACATATTCAATTCTGTCCATCTCAATTCCCAATGCCCTGATTTGTTGGATAATCATGGGAAACGTTGGCCCGGTTCCCCCCTCGATAATCATACCAACCTTTCCAAGCGACAGGAATGCGGGGAACGCCGGTGTACCAAGTCGATAGAAATCGGGCGTAATAACGGCGGGTTTAGGGGATAGGTGTTCCATTTTTCAGCCTCTGTGAGGAAAGTGTTTATTTGGTAGTTGCAAATCCGTCTCCGCGAAACGAGGGCTTGAATCTAACATCAATATCCGCGATTGAATTCCATTCACCTTTGTTTGTCAGGCGTTTGCGCGTTATTCGATTTTGCTCTCTTATAGACCTTTTTCAGGTGTCAGGTTTCGGGTGTCAGGAAGAATCTTGTTGTCGTTCGATTGATTCAACATAGAATCAAAGAGTTATGCTGTTTAAAATCACATTTCCAGAATATTGGGCCCGGAGCCCTGACACCCGACACCTGAAACCTATGGATTTGGAACCCCATTTTCACACATAAAACCCTGACTATTGCCTGATTTTAATAAGTACCTTGAAAAGGCTGGTGGTCCACATCTAAAAAATGCCGGGAAACTGCAAAAAAAAAGCCGCGGGCACCTGAGGCGTCCACGGCTTGATTATTGTTAGAGATTGGCATCAATCCATGGGCAAGGCTATGCCTCCAAACCTAAAATAAAAAAAGCCCATGAACTGTTTATCCATTATTCATACTCCCTATTGTTTCTTAAACTTCCTGGTTTTTATAGAGACAAATCTCGTTTGTCAACGATTTTCTTTTCTTCCGCGAAAACGACACATTTTTCTAGGTTTTTTTCTCAATACTCCAAAGAACCCCTATCGAGAATTGCCCAGGAGCCGAAGATATAAATTTGGCATTGACACAAATAAACAAACACCATATAATCTCACATGAATACGAAATATCTACCAATATCTATGACAGTGTTCTTAGAAGCTTCTTTCGCCTGTACACTCTCTAATTTCCTGAATTGAGGTCTACCTTCGTGAAGAAATACAGGGAAAAATTCACCATCAACGTGACCGACCGTATGGTCGTCATTACCGATGAAAAAGGGAAAACTCTCAATTTCCGTCCCGGCGAGGCACTGATGCTGCTCGACATCCTCAAGGATGAAGAGTCTGAACTTAGAAGAATGGCTGACGAAGCGTCTCCCATTCCCGTACGGATTCGGTTTTAAACTGCCGCGACCGGCCCTATTGAACCTGCATTGATAATAACCAATTCAGATCGAAAGGAACACTTTGAAAAATCTTTTTTTATCGGTTTTATTCGCACTCACCGTATGTTTCCTGCTTTTTTCTGTATCCTCTCCCTGCCTCGCGGAAGGAAATTCCTTGATCGTTTCTCTCGGAAGCCAGGAACTGCAAACCATCAATCCCGCTTACTCGACAAGTCGACACGTCCTGGTTCTCTACCATAACTGGGGGGACACACTTCTGTACAGAGACCCTTCCACCAAAAAAATAGTACCTTGCCTTTCTGAATCTTTCCGGATGATCGACCCTCAAACCATTGAATTCAATCTTCGAAAAGGGGTTCGTTTTCACAATGGAGAACCATTTGACGCATCGGCCGTAAAATTTTCCCTGAATCTTCTCAAAAGCCCTGGTTCCCTGGTTTCCCAGTACCTTTCAGGCTTCGAGGAAGCGCAGATCATTGATGATCATACGGTCCGGATCAAGACCTCGATCCCAAACCCCACCGCCCTTGAAATTATTGCAAACACCCTATTCATATTCCCCCCCCATTACTACGGCAAGGTGGGAAAGGAAGGTTTTGAAAAACGCCCGGTAGGTACCGGCCCCTATATGTTCAGTTCCTGGAAAAATCCCCAGGAAATCTGTTTCAGAGCCTACCCGGACTATTTCGGAAAACCCAAAGGGAAGGCCCAGATACCTCTTTTGTGCGCTATGGTTATCCCTGAAGAGATCCCTCAGATTCAGGCGCTCATGATAGGGCGTGTGGATCTGTCTCGCTCCACCAACGCCCTTCAGAAACAGATCCCGTTTTTATTAGGGACCACTGACCTTAAAGTCAGGAGCACCCCATCCCTTAGGACCAATTTTGTTTGTATGGATTCCATAGGGCGGAGTGGGGTAGAATTCTTCAAGGATAAACGAGTAAGACGGGCTGTCAACCACGCCATAGACAAAAAGCAAATTATTCAAAAACAATACCTTGGCTTTGCGGACATTAACTGGGGCGTTACCAGTCCGCTCCACTTCGGTCACGAACCCGATGTACAAAAATATCCCTACGATCCGGTCAAGAGTAAAAAGCTCCTGGCTGAAGCCGACTATCCCGACGGTTTTACCGTTGATTTTTTCTGCGCAGGCGTCAACGAAAGCGCATGTGAATCCATTGCAAAAAACCTGTATGCCGTGGGAATCAAGACCAATATGATCTGGATGGGTGCTGAATGGAGCGAATTCTACAAGAAATTCCTGCGAGGACAATTTCCCCTGGCCTTTCTCACATGGGGAAGCTATTCCATTTTTGATGCGAGTGCCATCTTGAACCCTTTTTTCATGAACAATGCCCCCGGATGCTACGGAACCACACCAGAAATCGACAGGATTCTCAAGGAAGCCAATAACACTCTGGACCAGGAAAATCGGAAAGCCTATTTTTCAAAAGCCCAGAAGGTCATCGCTGAGGAAGCATTCTGGGCTCCTCTCTGCATCACCAGACCATTGTCGATCATGAAAAAAAATCTGAATTTTGAGCCAAGTTACGACGAGATTGACCGGTACTTCACCGCAACCTGGAAAAAGAAGCCTGAGAGCAAATCCGAACAATACTTTAAAGAGAAAATAAATTGATCGATAATTTACGGCGTCGGGGGAAAAAGAGTAACCGCAGCTTCTTTGTCATTTGGGGAGTCATTCTTCTTTTTGGCATTTCTGCTCCCTTTGCACCGACAATCAGAACACACGCATTTGCCCTCGACAAACCCCAACAAAGCGGGGTTGCAGCGCTCTATCTGTATAACTTCCTCATGTTTGTAGAGTGGCCTGAAGGAACCTTTCATGACAGCAAACTCATGCAGGTGAAAATATTTGGCAATACTGCTCTTTTCGAATCCCTCAAACCCATGATCGGCAAGATCGTAAGAGGAAAGAAATTGGCTGTCACGGAGGGCCTGGGAAAAAAGGATCTTGTTGAACCATACCACGTCCTGTTCATTGATTCCTCAAAGATGCCGTTTGTCTCCGAGACTCTCAAACGGCTGGAAAATCGGTCTATCTTGACCATAAGCAATAAACAGGGATTCACGGATATGGGCGGCATGGTTTTTCTCAAAGACCTTTCAAGTCCTACCGTCAAAGAAGGCCACGCGAAAAGATTTGAAATCAATCTAACTGCTGTCGAAAAGGCTAGGCTGAGAATAGGCTCCAGGCTTTTGAGACTCTCCGACATTGTGTACAAAGGGGTTGACAGGTAATTTAATGCGGAAATTCAAGAATCTTTCCATAAAGAAAAGGCTCCTGTTGATCATCATGTCGATCAATATCTTTTCCCTGGTCCTGGCATTTATTGGGTTCATGACATACGATTTTCTCATGTTTCGAAAAAATGCCATTCAGAAATCGACTGTCATGGCGGACGTTATCGGGCATAACTGTGTTGCAGCATTGATGTTTGAAGACGAGGCCGACGCCACGGAAACTCTCAGCTCCCTGAACCTGGACAAGTCAATCGTAGGGGCATGGATCTTCAAAAAGAACAAAATGATCCTCGCCCAATATGTTCGAGAGGGCGTTGAACAGACAAAGATGACGCTTGATTTTGAAAAAGACTGCTTTTCTTTTGAAAACGGTTTTCTCGAAATTCACAGGCCCATCCTGTTTAATGGGACACTCATCGGCGCAGTTTGCATTAAATCGGACTTGAGAGAAATGATAGCCATGTTGAAGAGTCAGGCCCAGACTACAGCCATTGTCGTGCTGTTGTCCTTACTTTTCGCTTTTATTCTTTCAACACGACTGCAGCGACTTATTACGGAACCGATCATCAAACTGGCTCAGCTGGCAACATCTGTATCAGAAAAAAAAGATTATTCACTACGGAGTGAAAAACCCCATGTGGACGAAATTGCTTTTCTCGTAGACGCTATAAACCACATGCTGCAGGAAATCGAAGACCAAAACCGTTCACTGCTTCTCTCCCGCCAGGAAGCGGAAGACTCGGCGGCAAAAGCGCATCGACTCACGGGAAAAGTAACCCAAATAAATGTAAAACTTAAAGACGAAATCCGGGTAAGAAAAAATATTGAGAACAAGCTTGAGGAACTCGTTAATCAGAGGACCTCTCAACTGAAGAAAAGTAATCAACAACTTGAAAAAGAGGTAATAGAAAGAACAGAAGCCGAAAAAAAGATTAAGAACTCCCTCGAAGAAAAGAACCTGCTCCTTGGTGAAATCCATCACCGCGTTCGGAATAATCTGCAGGTCATTTCAAGTCTCCTCGACTTGACGAGACGCAGGACCGTCAACCAAGAGGCCCGTGGAGTCCTTACCGATGCCACATCAAAAATCCATACCATGGCATTTATCCACTCACAGCTGTATGAAAGCGAAGATTTCAGCAGGATAGAAATGGGCCACCACGTAAAGAAGCTGGCCAACCACCTTTCTCAGATCTACGGCGCATGGAAAAAGGGGATTACCACCGTCTTTGACTGTTCTGATCTATACCTTTCCGTGAGCCAGGCAATCCCATGCGCCCTGGTCCTCAACGAAGTCATTTCCAACGTATTCAAACACGCTTATCAGGATGAGCAAACGGGAAAATGCCATGTTTCGGTAAAAACCATCGGAGGGGAAAAGGCCTCGATTACAGTAAAGGATGATGGGATTGGAATCTTTGACGATATTGACATAGAAAAAACAGAAACTCTCGGTCTGAAACTCATAAAAAACCTTATTGAAAGACAACTGAAAGGCGAATTCCACCTGGAGCGTAAAGGAGGAACCCAGGTATCCATGGTATTCGATATTGTCCATGATGATTTACTTATTCATGCTAACACAAGTAAAACAGAATCCTTGTAAGATTTCACAAAACAGGGTATAGTTGAATGATTCAAGGCAGTAGGCGATTGACGGGAGGTGGTAGGTGGATGCCCGGGGGCTAAGGATTGATGTTTCAACCGCTCAATAGGGTAATCTCTAAAAATAATTCTTCTCGCTGGTGGAAGCGGATTCTCTTTGATTTTTTTTGATAATTCCCTGAGGGAACCTGCGTTCTCAAAACCATCACCTTAAACCTCGCATAACTCAACCTTTTAGAAAGGCTAAGTTATCGAAGAAAGGATGTGAAAAATGCACAAAATTCTAATTGTAGACGACGAAGTGATTATCACCTCCCAACTGGAGGCACTCCTCACATCCGTGGGGCACACTGTCGTAGGCGTGGCCTTCTCAGCAGAAGAGGCCGTTGCCATGGCAAGGGAGACGAAACCGGACCTGATCCTGATGGACATTTTTATGGATGAAATGTCAAGCGGCATCACCGCTGCCCAGAAAATAAAGGATGAACTGGATATCCCTGTCATATTCATTTCAGGATATGCCGAAGAAGAACTGGTCAGCAAAGCTAAAGAGGTGGAACCGCTGGGATATATCATGAAGCCGTTTGACCCAAATCAGGTCACCACGTCTATTGAAGTCGCACTTCACAAGTTCAAGATAGACAGGGAATTTAAAGAAGCACACGACAAGCTCGAAAAACAGTTTCAGGAACGTAATGAAGAACTCATAAAGGCGTACGAAACGATCAAGGAAAGACAACAGGAACTGGAAATCAGAACCCTTGAACTGGAAGAAACGAATGTCGCCCTGAAAATGCTCATAGAAAGGCGGGAAGAAGATAAAAGAGAGCTGGAAGAAAAAGTGTTAGGCAATGTGAAGACTTTGGTTGACCCGTACCTTAAAAAACTGCGGACCAAGGATCTCACCCCTACCCAGAAAATATATCTGCAGATACTAGAGTCAAACCTTGAAGATATCATCGCGCCTTTCTTGCGCAACCTGGCCATGAAGTACACGGGACTTACGCCAAAAGAGGTCCAGGTAGCAGCACTCGTCAAGGACGGCAAAAATACCAAGCAGATAGCCGAACTCATTGATACCACGGTAAGGGCTGTTGAGTTTCATCGGCACAGCCTCAGGGACAAGCTGGACCTGAGAAACAGGAAAGTGAACCTCAGGACATTTCTCATGTCCCTTCCGTAAAGGAAAATAACGACTTACCCAGCTGGAGATCAAAGTATGATTCCAATACAAACCGTCGTCGGCGCAGCCATACTGATTCTCGGAAGAAAGCTCTTCTGGGTATTCGTGGGCGCCATAGGGTTTGTGCTGGGGATGGACATTGCAGGCCACTTTCTCCAAGGACGTCCGGACTGGCTCATCCTGATCGTTGCCTTCGGAACAGGGATTATAGGCGCCCTTCTGGCTCTTTTTCTGCAGCGGGCAGCCATTCTTGTTGCAGGTTTCTTCTCTGGAGGACATATCGCCATAACCCTTCTTTCTATATCCGGATGGCAACTTTCCCTGCCCCCATGGGTTCCTTTCATCATTGGAGGGATTATTGGCGCGGTTCTTCTGTACTCCCTGTTTGACTGGGCGCTGGTCTTTCTCTCTTCCCTCAGCGGCGCCGGTCTCATCGTTCAATCATTCCCATTGACTCCACAGACTCAAGGACTCGTTTTCATTGGATTGGTTGTGCTGGGAGTCTTTATTCAGGCCGGCCTGATGAAAAAGGAAAGGGGTAGGAAAAAATAATCCTGGAAACCTGGTCGATCTACTTAAATCCTTCTAACTGGTAAATTTTTATCTTCTTGTGAAGGTTACTTCTCTCAATACCGATTGCCTCGGCAGTCTTGGAAATATTTCCGTCAAATTCTTTTAGCTTCGCTTGGATAAATTTTTTTTCAAATTCGCCTCTTGCATCTTTGAGGGAACTGGATGTAAAGGCGTGTTCAAAGCCGGCCTTGCCGGAGGGAACTCTGCTGAAAGGCTCCGGGATATCTACGGATCGAACAACCTTTCCGGGAATCATAATCATGAGCCGTTCAATAAGATTCTTGAGCTCCCTCACATTTCCAGGCCAGTCGTAATTACATAATATTTCAAGTGCCCTGTCGGATATTTTTTTTGGCTCTATATTTGTAGTAAGAGAGAACTCACGGATAAACTCTTCAACAAGACCTATAATATCTTCTGTCCGCTCTGTTAGAAGAGGAACCCTCATGGGAATCACATTCAGCCTGAAATAGAGATCTTCCCTGAATTTCCCTTTTGCTATTTCCTGTTCCAGATCTTTATTGGTAGCGGCAATCACTCTCACATCTACTTTGATTGTATTTACACCACCCACTCTTTCAAACCGCTGTTCCTGCAATATCCTGAGCGTTTTGGATTGGGCCTTGAGGCTCATATCCCCGATCTCATCAAGAAAAAGCGTCCCCTCGTGGGCCATGTCAAATTTGCCCTTTCTCATAGTTGACGCGCCTGTAAACGCCCCTTTTTCGTGCCCAAACAGTTCACTTTCAATAAGATCATCAGGAATTGCGGCGCAGTTCACCTCAACCATTGGTTTGCGGCTGCGTTTGCTCAATCGGTGAATAGTGTGGGCTACAAGTTCTTTTCCTGTACCATTGTCCCCAGAAATCAAAATCCATGCGTTTGTGGGAGAAACGATACGGATCTGCTCTTTCAGTTCGGTGATGGAAGGACTGTTTCCGATAATCCGGTATCTGTTTTTATTTTTTTCTTTGAGAAGGTCTATCTCTTCTTCAAGCCTGTTGTGTTCGAGAGCATTGTTCAAGGCAAGAAGGAGTTTATCTAATGAAAGCGGCTTTTCAATAAAATCGTACGCTCCCATTTTGGTCGACTTCACAGCCGTTTCGATATTCCCGTGGCCCGACATCATAACCACCTGAAGCCGCGGATGAAGCGATTTCAATTTTTCCAGGGTCTCAATTCCGTCCAGAACCGGCATCCATATATCGAGCAGAACAGCATCCGGCATTGTGGCTTCCACCCTGTCTAAAGCCGCAGTCCCACTCTCTGCAGTAATAACATGAAATCCTTCATCCGTGAGTATCCCTTCGAGTGACTGAAGAATGCTTTTTTCGTCATCTACTACAAGGATTGTTTTCGACATAGGGAATTCCTTTCTCCATCATATCCACCGCAATCCTGGCTGTCTTCAGCGAAGCGCCTCCCCTTCCCAAAAGCCTTCGCACTTCCAAGAGATCTCCTTTCATCTTTTTCCTGAGAGCTCTGTTTTCTAGGAGAGTCGCCGCCTCATGGGCAAGAGTTTCCGGAGTCAGGTTGTCTTGTATCAATTCACAAACAACTTTCTTTCCTGCAACCAGATTTACCAGGCTGATAAAAGGGACACGGATAAGGGCCTTGCCCGCCAGATAAGAGAGGCGGGAAACCTTGTAAACCACAACCATGGGGACAGCCATCATGGCCGTGTCAAGGGTAGCAGTGCCTGAAGTTACCATCGCCAGACCACACTGGCCTAGTGTTTCGTAGATTTCGCCTTCCCGGATCTGAATATCCACAGGCGAGTTCTCAATAAATGGATAAATGAACTCCCGAGAAATGGTATCTGCAAGGGGCAACAAGCATTGAATACGGGGATAATCTCGTTTCAGGATACCCACCGCCTTGATCATTTCCGGAAGCAGATTGCTGATTTCTTCTTTTCTGCTCCCTGGCAGCAAGCCTATGAACAGACCGCCTTTTCCTTCATCCAACATTTCTTGACTATCCTGTTCAATGGTCACACCTTCCAGGCAACGATCCATAAGGGGATGCCCCACATAGTCCACCTGGACTCCCCGCTTTCGGTAAAAATCCTTTTCAAAGGGCAAAATAACCGCCATACGGGTAATGCGCCTGGCAATTTTTTTTACACGGCCTTTTCTCCAAGCCCATACCTGCGGGCTGATATAGTATAGCACAGGGATATTCAGTCGCTTTGCAAATCTCGCAAGGTATAGATTAAATTCAGGATAATCCAGCAGAATTAAAAGATCAGGTTTATTTACCCGAAGGATTTCTTTTAACCTTCTTGCGGCCTTTAGAATAGTTCGGATTCGAACAAACGCTTCTGTAAGGCCCACAACCGCCATTTCCGAAGAATGGAAAAGAATACGGACGCCGGCTCTTTCAAGATTTTTTCCGCCGATACCACAGAAACGTGTTTCAGGAGCCAATTGCTTGACCATTTCCACGAGCCTGGCCGCGTGCAAATCGGCAGAGGCCTCACCGGCCACAATAACCACCTGTTTTTTTTCTGGCTCATCGCGGATTAACGTGATATTTTTGTTAGTTGTCGAATAGACCATACTCA
>CAYOWC010000110.1:0-9666 GCA_964407525.1 uncultured Desulfobacteraceae bacterium
GTATAGATTGTCATAAATTTCATTCCTGCTGATTTCCGGGCTGGATTCCACACGAATCCCGTAATTGGGATTCCCATGTATCGTATTTTTAACGATCATTGTTCCCGTGCTGAAAATCACATCCATCCCGTGGGTGCTGTTCTCATAGATATCGCAATATTTTACCTTGCTGCTGGTTGACTCGGATATTCTTATCCCGAAATTATTCCCATGAACATTGCATCCTGCCACTTCGTTTGTCGTTCCTCCAGAAATCCTGATCCCTTCTCCAGGTGGATCCTGATTCGTAAATCCGGTTACAGACAGGTTCTTCACCGCATTGTTCGAACCCGTTATCTCTATCCCTTTGGTCCAGGTTGTTGCTCCTGTTCCATCCACCACCGGTGCATTTCCCTGCTCTCCTGAGATAATTACGTTGCTCTGCGAGAGAATCAACTGGGAATCGGCTTCGCCATTGATCCCACTTACGCTGTATGTTCCCGGTGCCACACGCAGAACATAATCTCCCGGACTTCCGCCGTTTAACTGGGAAATGGCGTGATGAAGGGTCTTCCAGGGGAAATCCTTGCTGCCGTCATTGGAGTCGTTTCCATTGACGATGTCCACGTAATAGGTCCCTGGTTCAACAGTGGGTGTTGTAAACGTAAGGTCAGTCCCGTAAGCCGTATCTGCAGAGTAGGTAGCATAGGCTCTGACATGATAAGTGGTTCCCGGACTGAGTCCTGTGATACTGCTTGCGAATACTCCCGTGCCGGTGCCGTCACTTGTGTGGCTTTGGGCAATAGTGGGGTTGGCCGAGGTGCTCCAGCATACTCCTTTTGCTGTTATTGCTGCCCCCGCGCCTGACGTAATATTTCCACCGCTCGCGGCTGTGGTTGGGGTAATGGAAGACACGGCGGTGGTTGTAACTGCGGGCATTGTCGTGAACGTCGTATCCGTTCCATAGGCTGTGCCCTGGCTGTTGGCGGCATAGGCCCGGACGTAATAGGTTGTGCCGGGAGTCAGGCCACTGACAGGGGCGGTGAAAGCCCCCTTTGTCCCGGTGGGGCCCAAATCTTTCTTGTTGTCGTTAATGGTAGGCGTTCCAGAAGTATTCCAGCAGACCCCGTGGGCGGTGGGGTTTGGGTTACCCAAATCAGTGACGTTGCCGTTACCCGTGGCAGTGGTGTCCCCAATACCGGTGACGGCCTGTGTGGTTGCCTTTGGTGCGAGAAGCGTATTGTCGAAAATCCACTTTGTATTTTCCCCGGAATCCGTGCAATCTTTTCCTCTTACATCGATATCCTGGGCATTGACATTCTTGGACCTTTGCACGTCGAGATATTGAATCGTTCGTGCACCTTGGGGGTCTATCTCCCACTGGGTTACGGAATCGCTCAACAGAGAGAGCAATTGTCCGTTTGCACCCTGCAGGGTAAGGGCGTTTGTGATGGTAGTTTTATTGCCCCCTGGAAATGTCAGGGTGGCGGCTGTAGCGACCACCTTGGTAAGGTCGTAGAAGGTTGTAATCCCGGAAATGGATTGGTTGTCTCCGTTCAGGGTCACCTTGTGGGTTCCGGGCGCCAACCCGTTGTTGTCGGGTGGGCCGTTGTTGGTCCAATTTCCGCTGACGGTGATATTACCGCTCAACTCAAGAGTGGCCCCGTTTTCGATGGTCACGTCTTTATAGGCCGATTGGCTTCTGAATATTCCGTTCGTCACCTCAAGAGTGTTCTCTACCACGAGGCCGGTACTTCCCGAAGCATCTACTTTTTCTGTGGGATGGGTGTTGTTAATGGAGAGGTTGTAGAACGTGGTGTTGCCCGAAAGGGTTTGCCCTGAGAGTCCGGTAAACTTGACGGTGCTCATGCCAGGAGAAAAAACACCGTTCTGCACCCAATTGCCGGACAAGGCAATGGCGCCGGTTCCAGCCGTGAGAGTTCCCGAAATTGCAATATCAATATCACCGGCCACATCAAGGGCGCCGTCGTTCAAGGCTAATTCACAACCGGCGCCTATGTTTAAACCCGCAGCGTTTGTTGGAGCAGCTGTAAGCACAAGAAAAAAAATAATGAAGAGGGCAAGTCTTCCTATTGACATGAGGATGGTCCTCCTTTTCGGCAGGTCCGGGATTGACAGGTTCCGGTAACGAGAATTCTTATCCTTGAGATGCTGGATATAGCAGTGTTTTTTTTTGGCGAACTGAAAGTCAGCGGTTAACCGCTCATCGCAACTTTCAGGTTTAATACTGTGAGGCTCCCATTTGGAACCAGTTGACTCCGTTTGAATAGACAACCACATTTCCGTAACCCATGGAGATTGTGACCAAGTCTTGTCCGTCTATCGTTTCATTTCCTTGCGTGTTGACTGTAATAACCGGGTAATTCGGACCCGTACTCGGGTCATTGGACTCATCTTTGATATAGATCATCCGGCCGTCTACACAATCGACGGAGGCAAGGGTTACGGTAAGTCCGGTCGTGGGAACTTGGGTAATGCCGATAATCGTTTCTCCCGCTGAGAGATAGTTCGTTGACACGCCGGTCCTTTTCACCGAAAAACTACCATTCACCTGGAGGGTAGAATTGGGGGCATTTGTTCCGATGCCGATTTTCCCATCGTTTTTCACAATCAGCGGAGGCGTATTCGCATCCCAGGTTGGATATGTGCCATCGTCAAGGATGCCGCCCATCGGTCCGTTTCCGGCCGTCCTGAAAAGAATATCACCAATGTCTGTAAAGGCCATGGCTGCTGCAAAGCCCGAAACAATTCGTTTGTCGTTCCCTTCACCCGCAACAAGTGGATTTTCCCACCAGTAGGAATTATAATTCAGGATTTTCCAACCCCCGTCGTGAATCGTAAGGCTGTCGCCGATCTGGAGTTTTTCTTTTGGGTCGGTCGTTCCAATTCCCACGTTGCCGCCACTTTGGACTTTCAGCAAGATATTATTGGAACTTTCAGGGTTCTTTACCTGAAAAGAAGAGGTGTTATCACTATCCGGCAGCGTTGCGTCTATATCGGCTGCCACTACTTCGCCTGAAACCAGGAAAGCCAGGGTGATAAGGATGATTGTTATCAAGGAATACGGATATGCTTTCATTATACAGCCTCCTTATATTGTGATCAAAATTTCCAGCTTTGGGACGGATACTGCTGTTTTTTAAGAAACGCCGATTGACGTTTTCAACACCAATTATCATGGTCTCGAAAAAAAAGGCCCCAAAAGGCCTTTTTCGAGAAGTTTTAAGCAATTGATATAAAATGAATTATTAATTCATCTTTATGACATCTTGGCGGAATTGAAACCTGATGTTTCATAAGGATGTGACGAGATCTCTTACGAAGACTCCAATTGGCAGGTACGATACTTTTTTATTGAATCAGAGTCAATGAGAATCAGCTTCGAAGCATGAATAGCTGAAACCTGGTTTGCAGCGACTTACGGGGGGTGGCTCATCGGATTAACGTGATTCTTGGGTGAAAAGCGTTTAACGTCATTCCGGGCTTGACCCGCGACGAGCCCGAGGGGTTTTATTTTTGCGAAAACATGAAGGCTATTCGGGTCTTATGGTCACCGTAGCTCCTTCTCGGATGGTTACACCGGGGCCGATCGTAAATGTTCCCTGGAATCTGTAGTCGCAGATATCACCTGGGAGGAATTCTATATTTTCAAGTCGATTATCGACGCTGGGAGGACATTCCGATCCATCCTGTGGTTTCCCCCCCGGCGGCGGGGGCGGTTCTTCTTCATCGCCTGTGGACCCTCTCACATCGGTGGCCCCAGTGAGGATCTCGTTTTTCGGTGGAAAAATGACTGTCACCTGGGCGCCTGAAACGACCTTCAGGAAAAAGCCCACGCCGGCCTTCAGCGTATCGGTGCTGAGATCCAATTTTTCGTACCCGCTGTCTGGGCCTGTACCCGTGTAGGACCACACGCATCGCTGAGTCAGGTTATTGCTGGAGCTGGTGATAGAGTAGGTGTTGATCCCGTCGGTGACTTTGATATTGCCCAACGAGATATCGGTGTCCTTCCACGGCAGGGCTATAAGGTGCCAGCCCGGTTCAAGGGCCATTTTATAATCCACGCCGTCCGGTGCAATGTGACCCTCGAAAGGAATGGTATTCGTAAGCGTGGTAATAATCCAGAATCCTATGCCGGGAGTGATGGATAAGGTTAGAAACGTTGGATCATTGAATTCAATGTAGGTCCCGTTTATATATGCAAATGCCCGCCACTTAGTTTGATCATAAGTACCCAGAACGTCTTCCATTTGAGCCAGTAGTTCCGCACCGGTCATGGTGAAGGGTACCGTGAAAATCCGGTAATCCTCGGGCTCGCCGGTACCGGTTGGCAGGACAAAGTCATCCGTTTCGGAACCCGTGAATTCATGGGCTCCCATATCGAATCCGTCGCCCTTTGGCCTTTTATAACCCGAAAAATCCAGTTTGACAGTATCCCCTGCATCAAGATCGATGGCATTTATACAGGGGGATTTTTGGAGCTCATTGTTTTGGAGCTCGTAGTTTTGGACCGCGTCGTTAACGTAAAGGGGGTTTTCGGAGATGCCGTTGATCCCGATGAATCCATCACAACCTGCATAGTTACCTGAAGCGTTATTCCAGACGTCATTGTAATCAATCACGGGACTGCCGCCACCGTTCTCAATTCCGTACTGGCTGAAATTGGTGATAATATTGTATTTGATAATGGGGGACACAGAATTCTCTAAATAATTTTCAATCAGTATTCCTTCATAGGTTCCACGGTCCAGGGTGTTGTGGTAAATTTCCGGGTTTGCAGCGGCACCATAGCCCCCTGAATTGATTTTGATTCCAAAATCCACCTTCCCCGCGGTCTCCTCATAAATTTCATTGTTGACAATCAGGGGGGAGGCCGAAGAGGACGGACCTTCTTCTGTGCTTCCCTCAGAGGATCTATACTCCTCTTCGCTTGCCGCGATAATGACAATGCCGGACAGGTTATTAAAAATCCTGTTACGGTGTATCTCCGGGCTGGCATTCCACACAAAAATTCCAACATCAGTGTTGTCATGAACCGTATTTTGTGAAATCACGCTCGTGCTATAGCACACAATACCCTGATAGTTCTGGTAGATTTCACAGCTTTCGATCGTATTGTTAGCGGTGGTAGATCCGATATCGATTCCTTCGTAGTTCCCATAGACTGTGCAGTTCCTAACCACATTGTCGGAACCGGAATTAAACTCAATGCCCATTTCGCCGTAATCGGAAAAGCCTGTTATATAAAAGTTACTAAAGGTGCAATGAGACGACTCAATTCCAAACCCTTTGTTCCAATAGGCTGCTCCCGTCCCATCCAGAACGGGTCCACTGCCGGTTTCTCCGATGAATGTCACGTTGTCCTGGGTAATTTTCATCTCCGTATCGCTTTCATCCGCAATGCTGTATGTTCCTAATGCGACTTTCAGGGTATAGATTCGGCCAGAACGTCCGGTATTTATCTGGGAAATTGCGTAGTGGAGCGTCTTCCAGGGATGGGCGGCGCTGCCATCGTTGGAATCATCTCCATTTGCAATGTCTACATGAAAAGTTTGAGGTGCGAGCGTGTCCAGCTGGAAATCCACACCGGTTTTTTCTTGTCCTTGAACCAGGACAGCGGCCTTCGCCTGGGTCCAGTCCAACACGCTCGAAGGATCGGCATACCATTCCTGTTCAAAACCGATGCCGCCGGATTTGAGAAAATATGTCCCCGGTGAAAGACATCCCAGGGAATACCTTCCGTCGGGATCGGTTATGGTAGAGCCGAGCCATTGAGGTTCGCCGCTGGGGTCCTTTACATACAACTCGACCGTGATTTCAACTTCGCTGATGGGTGTTGTTCCGTCAGATTCGTATACTGTTCCGGAGATGCTCCCACCTACGTTGTTCAACAATACGCTGTTGGGTTCCCCGTTCGCATTTGCGACGAAGGCGTCGATAGTTCCATCTCCATTAAGATCGCCAAGGGCAACGCCCTGGCTGTATCCATCCCCCGTCATCCCGGCAGAATAGAAACCGCCTTTTCCGTCGTTCAGAAAAAACTGATTGGGTTCTCCTCCGGCCTTTGCTGTAAAGATATCCGGGCTTCCGTCATTATTTACATCCCCCACAGCAACACCCTGGGTGCAGGTATAACCGCCCAGGCTCTGCCCGCTGTTGGTAAAGATGCCGGAACCATTATTCAACCATACCTGGTCGGGTTCCGACCAGCCTCTGGCAATAACTACATCCAGATCGTCGTCGCCATCCAGGTCTGCGAGGGCCACATCTTGGGCGGTGGTGTAGTCTGTGAAATTGGGCTGGTCCAGTTTCGTAAAGGTCCCTGTTCCGTCATTGATGTAAACGGCATTCAGGACATCTGCTCCGTTCCCCACAAAGGCGTCCAGATCGCCATCACCGTCCAGGTCGCCCAGGGCCACGGCTTTGCTGCAAACCGTACCTAATCTCTGGCCGCTGTCGGAAAAGGTGCCTGATCCTTCCTCATTAATCCAGACCGTGTTTGGAGCGTTATCAGCGTTTGCCACAAAGATGTCCAGGTCGCCGTCCCCATCCAGATCTCCAATGGCCAGTCCCTGGCTGTTTGTAGAACCTAATCTCTGGCCGCTGTCCGTAAAGGCGCCCGATTCATTGTTAAACCAGACCGTGTTGGGATAGCCTCCGTTATTGGCCACAAAGGCATCGAGATGCCCGTTTCCATTCAGGTCTCCCAACGCCACCCTGCGGCTGGGGGCATAGTCTCCCGGCCAATCGGGATCAGGAAGTCCCAGTACTTGTCCTAAAGAAAAGTTGCCCGATCCATCATTTAGCCAGACTGCGTTGGGATTGCAGTGGGCGTTGACCACAAAGGCGTCTAGATCGTCATCCTTGTCCAGGTCGCCCAGGGCAACCCCATGGCTATAGGTATAGTCGTCCGGATATTCAGGCCATATGGCGCCCAATTGCTGGCCGCTGTTTACAAAACAGGCCCCGAAGGTGGTGGATGACGGCGTGGCAAAGATCTCTTCATTTCCATAGAAGGTTCCGTTTTCATTCGTGGCATAGGCTCTGATGAAGTAGGCGGTTCCGGAAGAAAGACCCGTAATGTTCGAGGTAAAGGGTCCGGTTGCGGTTACCGGCCCCATTTCGGTTGTGTTGTCTCCTACAGTTGGGGTGCCATAGGTGTTCCAGCAGAAGCCGTGCTGGGTGGGTAGGGGAGTGCCCAGGTTTGTGACATTCCCATGCCCGGTGGCTGAATTCAGGCCCACGTCTGAAGCCTTCTGGGTAGTGACTTCCGGATTAATTCCCGTGGTGAACGTCACTTCATTGCCATAGGCCGTGCCCAAATTGTTAATGGCCCAGGCACGGACATAATAGGTTTCGTCATTGGAAAGGCCGGTCAGGTTGCTGGTGAAAACTCCGAGGCCGCTGCCATCCGTGGTAAAGCTGTCGGATGTTGTGGGGTCGGGATTGGTGGACCAGCAGACGCCTCGGGTGGTCACAGGCTCCGCTCCTTCGGATGTTACTTCACCGCCACTTTGAGCTGTGTACATTGTAATGAATTCAGGTGGGGGTTCTGCGGTCGTAACGGTGGGTGAAACGGTTTGGGTTTCTTCCCATCCACTGCCGTTTTTCAGGTCAACAAAAACTTTTACGTTTGGGTTATTTGTGTAAAGGTGGTTGTTGTCCAGATTAAGTCCCGAACCGTCCAGCAAATTTACCAGGGTGAGCAGCGTATCAGGGATGCTTCCTACGAACTGATTGTTATGGAGATAAAGTTTTATAAGGTTGATAAGATTTCCAAGCTCAGGTGGGATGTGCCCTGTGAGTTGATTGTTAGATAGATCAAGGTATAGCAGGTTGATAAGATTTCCAAATTCAGTTGGAATGTTCCCCGTGAGTTGATTGTTATTAAGGAAAAGATATATCAGATTAATAAGATTTCCGAGTTCAGTTGGAATATCTCCTGTGAGTTGGTTGTTGTCGAGAATAAGTTGTGTCAGATTAATAAGATTTCCGAGTTCAGGCGGGATATTGCCTGTGAGTTGGTTGTGAGAAAGGCTCAGGGATGTCAGATTTCCCGGAATTTCAGAACTTCCCGTTTGAGGTGAAATGTTGTTGGCTGGCTGTATGTTGTCAAAATTTAAGGCTGCCGGATTCCCGAGATTTCCAAGTTCAGGAGGTATGTTTCCTGTGAGTTGGTTGTTGCTGAGGTCAAGGGAAACTACATTTGCCAGATTACCGAGTTGGTACGGGATACTTCCTGTGAGTTGGTTGTTGCTGAGATCAAGGGATGTCAGTTCCTCTAAATTTTCGAGCCCGAGAGGGATGGTGCCATTCAAGTTGTTGGACGATAGATCAATTTCTGTTACCCGGTTGGCGGTAATGCTTATTCCGTACCAATTCTCTTCCGTTCCAATCGGTCCAAACCCATCTTCTTCGAGAGGCGTTTGCTTCCAACCATCCTTGTTGGTCCAGTTGTCCCCATCTGTGCTGTTATATAAGGCAATGAGCGCTGCCCGTTCTGTGAGCGGTATGCCGTTCCCCGTGATTTTGTAGACAACGCCGGTTCTCGCACTTCCATTCGGGAGAAAAGTTCCCAGAAACAAATCACCGTCGTTGTTAAAGGCCATGCTGTAAATACCGCCGGCAAATTCGGTCATGGTGACAATGGTAATTCTTTCACCGGGATCTTGAAAGTCCCCGTCGCTGTTTCCGTCCACCAATTCAACGATGGCTCGATCCGTACCGGTGGTGCCATTGGTGGCGACAAACAAGCGGTCGGTGGAATCAAAGGCGAAGGCGTACACCCATAATCCTTCATCGTTATTGAGCAATATGCGGGATTCCCCCGAATCATCTGCGTCCCCATCGGAATTGTTGTCACGAAACTGGATCAGGTGGGTGGACAAGGGCGAATAATCCCCCGGACTATTCCGTTGGGTGGTTACCCACCCATCCGACGTGATTTCTGCAAACGTGCAGTCATAGAGGTCGGCGTTCGTGCCGGCGGTGACAAAGGTCGAAATATTGCCTGTGGCATCAACACTGAATATGCGGCCGTCCAGAGAACTGCCGTAAACCCACGCATCCACCACAAACAGGTGGTTGCCATCATTTGAAAAGACGCCCCTGGAGGGAGTAAAAAGCGTCCCCGAGGTAAAGGTGCTGATGGTCAATGGAAGTCCGTCGTTGTCGGTGATCCGGTACGCGCGATTCGGTCCGTCGTCGATGATAAAGAGATCATTATCGAAATTGTTGCTCACATTCCGTCCAAAGGCCAGGCCCGTGGGCCTTTCGAAATTTCCAGGTCCCCTGAACAGGACGGTTCCTTCTCCCGCATCCAGGCAATCCCCGTCACTGTTTAAATCGGTGGCGCGCCACAGCCATCCCCTGTTTTGCGGCGTTGGAGAGTCCGGGTCACCCGGATCTACCACATACAGGTCATTCCCAAAAGACCCACCGGCTCCGAACGCCAAATCCGAAGGCGTCCATACCTTGTTGTTGATTACTGGATCATCGTCATAGCGAAAATATTCAGTATAGGTGTAAGGTGGACCGGAGAGAGCATGGCAGGTTGTCAAGGGTCCCAAGACCCCCGAGAAGAAAACTGAGAAAAGAAGAATGAAACAGGATCGTAACAGAGGGATCATAATGGGCCTCCTTCCGAGTGGAAGAAATTTATATTAC
>CAYOWC010000110.1:9766-13720 GCA_964407525.1 uncultured Desulfobacteraceae bacterium
ATAGATTCCAAAAAAAATTGTAAAGCAAAATGATAACTATGTAGCATGTGATTAAAAAAAATACCAATAAATAATTTTCTACCCTGCAATTTTCATTACGGTTTTTATTCCTTGTGCGAAACTGGCCTTTTTACTGGACCAGTTCTCAATAATTATGTTCTATTTTAGGTTTTCAGGGTGCTGATTCTATTGACCATGAACCATAAATTTGCGAAAGTACCATTTTTTCTACCAAAAAAAAGAGGTTAAGGATGAATTTACAGACTTTCCTGCCGGAACTCAGAAACCGGTTTGAACAATATGTCAAACAATTTGCTTCCCCGGACCCGGATATTCAGGCTGCCATGGATTTGAAAGAGGTCCATACCCGGCGGGTCTGCAAGGCAATTCTGGATATTGGTGAACACGAGGGGCTTTTCGGGGAAGACCTTCTTATGGCTGAAGCTGCGGCTATACTTCACGATATAGGCCGTTTTGAGCAATTCAGGCGATACAAAACTTTTTCCGATGGGCGAAGTGAAAACCATGCTCTTTTGGGTGTCAAAGTCATTCAGGAAAACGCATTTCTAAAGGGTATTGATTCACAAACCGCCCGAACCATTATTCGTGCGGTGGAATGTCATAATCGTGCGGTCCTTCCGGACCGTGAGAACGGTCGCGGCCTGTTTTTCATGAAGCTACTGAGAGATGCGGACAAGGTGGACATCTGGCGGGTGGTAACTGAATACTACCGTGATGCCCATCATGAGCGAAACCCGACCATTGAACTGAATCTTCCGGACACATCCGGTATTTCCGATGCGGTCTGCAGATCCCTTATGAAGGGGAAAATCGTCAAAATGACGGACCTTCAAACATTAAACGATTTTAAGTTACTTCAGATCGGGTGGATTTACGATGTGAATTTTCGCCGAACCTTCGAGATCGTGCGTGAGAAAAGATATCTCGAACAAATTCGAGCGGCCCTCCCCCCTGATTCCCTTCGCATAAAGGCGATTTATGAAAGAGCACTGGTTTATCTGAACCTGAAAGCAAACGAAATTTGTCAAGATGTGGCAAAAGGAATATTATCATGAAAACCTATCTTGATTGTCTTCCCTGTTTCCTGCACCAGGCCCTTCGAGCTGCTCGAATGGCCACAGATGATGAGAAAAAGATCAAATTGGTCCTCGACGAAGTGGGCATGATGCTGCCTACGATTTCCCTTGAAAGCACCCCTCCTGAAAGCGGCCGGAGGATTTATCAGAAAGTGCATGAAATAACAGGAAACTTCGATCCCTATAAAGAGGTAAAAAAAAGAAGCACGGAAGAGGCGCTTTCCTTGTACCCGTATATGAAAAGCCTCGTAGAAAAATCCGACGATAGATTACTGACGGCCATTCGAATGGCTATAGCCGGAAACGTCATCGATTTTGGCCCGAACAAGGCATTTGATATGAAAGAAGAAATTGAAGCGACCCTGTCCAAGGATTTTGCCATATGCCATTATGATCGATTTAAGGACTCTCTGAATCGGTCCGATAAAGTCCTTTATATCGGCGATAATGCGGGAGAGTGCGTCTTTGATAGAATCCTGATTGAGACACTGGATAAGCCGGTAACGTATGCGGTGAGGGGGAAACCCGTTATTAACGATGCCACCATGGAGGATGCGCGCCAGGCCGGGATGGTTGGGGTTGCTGAGCTTATTTCTTCGGGAACCGATGCTCCTGGCACCCTTCTAAACACCTGCAACGAGGAATTTATACGCCGCTACGACGACGCAGAGTTGATTATCAGCAAGGGCCAAGGCAATTTTGAAGCCCTCTCCACCCAGAAAAAGACCATTTTTTTTCTACTGAAGGCCAAATGCCCCATTATTGCGAAACACCTGGGCTTGAACGTCGGAAATATCGTGCTGAAAGAGGCTGAGATGTCCGCATAAAATAAGCGATTAGCTATTAGCCGTTAGCTATTAGCCGCACAATAATTTGCTGTTTTCAATCCAAGAGATGAATAGGAATCTTGAGAACAGACCTCGTCAAATAGTTAAGTGGTCGAGTTGTTGAGTTGGAAAATAAGCACGTGAAATCAACACATTGCCTATTCAAATCCATCGGGTGTCCAATTTTGAGGTGAAAGGGATAACTTCAAATAATAATAACCACTTAACTACTAATCTACTCGACCACTTAACGAGGTCTTGATAATGATCGGAAAAGAGAAAATAGGACTCTACTCCATCGGGGTTAATGTGCTGTTGGTTGCTATAAAGGGGGTGCTTGCTTATCTTTCCGGGTCGGTAGCGCTGTTGGCGGACGCCATTCACTCTGCAACCGATGTGATTTCTTCCATAACGGTCCTGGCCGGCATCAAGATCAGCAAACGGAAATCCAAGAACTTTCCTTACGGGCTCTATAAAGTGGAGAATTTTGTTTCTCTGCTCACGTCCCTTTTCATTTTCCTGGCAGGGTACGAGATAGTCAAAACGGTGTTTTTCGAACCCTTCACCCTCAATCGGGAATATCTTCCCTATGCCATGGGGGGCCTGGTGGCGGCTATGGGCATTACATTTTTTTTCTCCCGGTACGAATTGCGCCAGGGGAAAGCGATTGGCTCGCCCAGCTTGATCGCCGATGCCAAACACATTCGTACGGATATGATGTCGTCGTGCGTGATTTTAGTGGGCCTTGTGGGAGGTTTGTTTGGTCTGGAACTGGACCGAATCGCGGCCATTGTGGTGGTTTTGCTTGTTTTCAAAGCCGGCGCCGGTATTTTTGCAGATGCCTTTCGCGTACTGCTGGATGCCTCCCTTGATTTTAAAACCCTGGATCAGGTCAAAACCATTATCCTGAAGGATCCCGGTGTGGTTTCCATCAACGGGTTGTGGGGAAGGAATTCAGGCCAGTACAAGTTCATTGAGGCCGATATCATCATCAAGGCCGGAAATCTTGAAAAAGCCCATCTTGTGAGCGGGAGGATTGAGAAACATATCAGAACTGCTGTTGCCCATGTGGATCATATCCTGATTCATTACGCACCGCAAAAGCGGGAAACCGTTACTGTGGCCATTCCCTTGAAGAGTGATCGACAGGGTATCTCTGAACATTTTGGTACTGCGCCCTGCTTCTATGTGGCCACGGTCCGGGAGCGCGACGGAGTTCTGCTCTCGGAGGCCTATGAAACCAATCCTTTTGCCGGTGAGGAGAAGGGAAAAGGGATCAAGGTCAGCGAGTGGCTCCTTGAAAAAGGCGTGGACACTGTCTATAGTCCAAAAGGGTTTGAAGGGAAGGGGCCCGGTTATGTTTTTTCTGATGCGGGTGTGGATGTAATGTTAACTGAAAACAAAAACCTGGAGATGATTCAGCATGATATTCAGGAAAAAACCGATGCTGAAACGCCTCCTGAAAATTTCGTATTGAAAGGAGAAAAGAGAGATGATTGAAGTAGTGGTATTTCATAGTGGTAATCCCGGCTGAAGGAGCTGTCAAGCGGCCATAGGTGTGGCTGAAAAAATCAAGGAAACAATGGGTGAGACTGTCAACCTGGGCATCTTTACCAATGATTCCATGGAGGCGATGAAATATAAACTCAGGAGTGCTACCAGCGTTTTCGTAAACGGAGAGCAGCTTCCCTTGGAGACAGCCCTTTCCGTGGAGAAAATGGAAGAACACTTGAAAGGGCTCTAGTCCAGACCTCCATTTTTCGACAGGATCAACAGGATTAACCGGATAAAAGAAAAAGGACGTAAGTATCCTAAAAATCCTGTAAATCCTGTCAAAATTACTGGGAAAAAATCGTTCACCATACGGAAATTGGACATTCATTGACTTTTAGCCAATTATAATTTCAGATACTTTATGTTGATACTGGGCGTATTACAGAACACTGAACACTGGAAAATGTCCATTTTTCATGTGTCACCTAAAAGCTGCAATTAGCGCTTAGCCGTTAGCTATTAGGAATACAATTTCA
>CAYOWC010000111.1:0-13716 GCA_964407525.1 uncultured Desulfobacteraceae bacterium
TGATCAGAACCCTGCTCTGGGAATCCACAATCCTGTCAGCACAGGCGCGGCCGCTGAAGCCACCGAATACTTCCGAATGAATAACGCCCAGCCTGGCACAGGCCAGCATGGTGATGGGAAGCTCTGCGCACATGGGCATATGAAGCGTTACCCTGTCTCCTTTTTTCAAGCCGGCGAAGTCTCTGAGGATGGCGGCAAACTCATTCACTCGGACATACAATTCCTGATAGGTAATATGCTCGGTTTTTTCACTCTCCAGTTCAGGAACGAAGTGGATGGCCGTCTTGTTCTTGTAATCTTTAAGGTGTCGGTCAACGCAGTTATAACTCGCGTTGATTTTGCCCCCTACAAACCATTTCCAACAAGGAGCGTCACTGGTATCAAGGATGGTGTGCCAGTATTCCTGCCATTCCAGGAGGTCTGCATATTCCTTGAAACAGTTGGGGAAATTCTCCAGGCTGAACCTTTCATACATCGTTTCGTCTGTCATGTTGGCCTGGGCAATGAATTTCGTTGAAGGATAATAATAATCCTCCTCCTGCCAGTGAACAGCAATCTGCGCTTCAGAAGTTTCCACACGTTCTTTGTCCGACATGCTTGCACCCTCCTTGTTCAATTAAAACAGGTTTGGTTGGGAAAACCGGCTGCTTTTCAATGCCAAATTGTTCAAAATAGCAGGGTTTTTCCGCAACGTTTCACAGGTTCTTCTCTAGGCCGTTAACTTTTTAAATTGATTCTATGCAATTTGTCAATCAAAAATTAGTAATTTTTCGCATGGGTTTCATGAAACGAAGGCCATCAAGGGCTTTTGAAACGGCTTCAAACAGATATTTGGAGCATCTTTCCCACAGGCACCCTCCCTTTTTGGGATTCTCTAACGTTCGGGAAAAATACTATTACCTAAAAACTGCAATTAGCGGTTAGCCGTTAGCTATTAGCTCCACGATATCGGTTATTTACGGTTACGTTAGGTTGGCATCAAAAAATGAAAGCTTCAATATAACAAGAAAGCATTCAAATGTTTGAATCCCTTAAGCTAACGGCTAATAGCTAAAAGCTGATTGCAGTTTTTAGGTATAAACTCATGTTTTCCATGGGATCGTCTTTGGTCTTTGACACGTTCCATTTCATACCCTATACTCAGCACATTCAATGGGTGAAAAAGTATAGAGAGGGATATATGGAAGTCTTGAATGCAGGCAAAAACGGTGAGTGGTTGGTCATTTATGTGAAGGGCAGGATTGACGCGGTTACCGCTCCCGAATTTGAGAGTAAACTGACGAATTGGATTAACGACGGGGAAATCAACCTCGTTGTTGATGTTGGCGGACTAGAGTACATAAGCAGCGCCGGATTACGAAGTATTTTAGGAACCGCAAAGAGACTCAAATCAAAAAGTGGGAACTTCGTGGTTTCCAGTCTCAGAGACATGGTCAAAGAGGCTTTTGATATTTCAGGGTTCAGCACAATTATCCCTATTTCCGATACGGTTGAAGGTGTCCTCGATGGTAAGAATAACCTCACCGGCTGAGATGGTTCATTTGGAAGAGCTGATTCTCTTTGTGGCGAAGCATGCCAGGGAAGCCGGCTACAATTCCAAACGGATCAGGGAGGTTGAACTTGCCGCGGAGGAAGCGCTGGTGAACATCTTTCATTATGCGTATCCGGAGACAACAGGGGCGGTGCGGGTGGCGTGTGAAGAAACGGATACTGATGAATTCCTGGTGGAAATTTCCGACGATGGAATCCCTTTCAACGTTCTTGTCCTGCCTGATCCCGATCTTTCCTTGGATATTTCCGAAAGAGACCCGGGCGGGCTCGGTGTTTTCTTTATGAAAAAGATGGCCAATGATCTCCGGTATTGCAGGGAGGGGGACAGCAATATTCTCATCCTGAAATTTGGCAAAACACCAGAGGAACAGGGATAGGGTTGCTGAGCGGACGATGTTTAAAGACTGGAGTATAACTTCCAAGCTGGTCCTGCTGATCCTTTTGAGTGCGGGGGCTATTTTTGCGTCCATATTTGCCTATAATTACCATGTCTCCAAGCAGATCATTGTAAAAAATATTCGTCAGAATGCCGGAAATCTGACTATGTCCACTGTTAACCGCATAGATCTGGTCTTGCGTACGGTGGAAGAGATGCCTGAAAGCCTTGCCTTTGCGCTGGAAAAGACCTCCTTTTCCGAAAAAGAACTCCTGAGTCTTCTCGGTATTCTGGTGGAAAAAAACCCTGATGTGTACGGGTCCACAGTGGCTTTTGAACCCTACGCATTCAACGGGAACAGACCCTGTTTTGCCCCTTATTTCTTTAAGCCCGAAGGAAAACTCCAATTCAGATCGCTTGATTGTGAGTCGTACAGATACTTTACACGGGACTGGTACAAGGTTCCGAAAATGCAGGAGCGACCGTTCTGGAGCCAACCCTATTACGATAAGGGTGGCGGAAATATTGTCATGGTCACCTACTCCATTCCTTTTTTTGAGGAAGGTCGTGAGACGGGAAAATTCCGGGGGGTGGTTACTGCGGATATCTCGCTTTCCTGGCTCCAGGAGCTGGTTTCTTCTATTCGAATGGGGCAGACGGGTTATGCTTTTCTTCTGACTGGAAACGGGACATTTTTGACGCACCCGGATAGGCATATCATCTTGAACGAGACGATATTTGCGTGGGCAAAGGGAAATGTCGCCCTCGAAAAAATTGGAGAAGAGATGATTTCCGGGAAAAGTGGTTTCGTGCCGGTTAAAGGGGTCCTTGCAGGGCAGGAATGCTGGATTGCCTATGCACCCCTTTCGACGACGCGATGGTCTTTAGGGGTTATTTTCCCTCAGGATGAAGTGATGGCCGATGTTATTCAGCTCCATCATCTTGTCTGGTTTCTCGGGAGCATGGGTATTCTTTTCGTTCTGATCGTCATTGCTCTGATTACCCGTTCGATAATCAGTCCTTTGCGAGCGCTGGTTGCGTCAACTGAAGGTCTCGCCCAAGGCAACCTGGATGTGAATCTCCCTGCCATCAAGGGACGGGATGAAGTTGGAATGCTGACGGTTTCCTTCCACAACATGGTTGTATCGTTGAAGAAATATATCGCGGACTTGACCCGAACTACTGCGGAAAAGGAAAAGATCGAAAGCGAACTCGGTGTTGCGAGAGAAATACAGATGGATATGTTGAAGCATGTATTTCCTCCTTTTCCGGATATTCCCGAGTTTGATATTTATGCCGTGATCAAGCCCGCACGAGCTGTTGGAGGAGATTTGTACGATTTCTTTCCCATGGACGATGATCACCTCTGTTTCACCATAGGCGATGTGTCTGGAAAAGGAGTCCCGGCTTCCCTGATGATGGCGGTGGCTCAGACGCTTATCCAGACCCACGGGACTGAAGGGTTGGATCCGGGGAGGATACTGGAGCAGGTGAACAAGCATCTTTCAAAAGACAACCCCTCCTGCATGTTTGTTACTCTGTTCATGGGTGTTCTGGATATTCGCACGGGTGAATTGAACTATTGCAGTTGCGGGCACAACCCGCCTGTTTTAATGGGGAGAGAAGGAAAACTCAGACTTTTGGACTTGACAGAAGGGATTCCCCTGGGGCTGGAGGGAGATTTTTCTTTCGGGGATAAAATCATCATGCTGGAAAAGGGAGACACCCTGTTTCTGTATACGGACGGTGTTACCGAGGCCATGAACGGAAAAGGGCAGTTTTTTACGGAAGAAAGGCTGGAACAGACTCTCAGAGATCTTGAAAATGTCCCCATTTATGAAATGGCTTCAGGAGTCATGGAAAAAGTTGAATCTTTTGTCGGAACGGCTCCCCAGGCAGACGATATCACGGTACTGGTTTTGAGGTTCAATGGTTGATGCATTCAAAAAAAAGACAAAATCTCGCGCAAAGGCGCAAAGCTCGCAAAGTTAACTGTCCGATATTGAAAACTATTTTCCTGGCGTCTTGGCGTCTTGCGAGGAAATCTGATTTTTGCAGGACTATCGATGGATAAGTTACAAGAAAAAAATAGAAAAGAGAACGGGATGTTGCTGTCTCCTCTTGCCGCAGTAGATGATCCGGAAGGCCCGAATCTTCCAGAATCTCTCCCTTTTGTGGTTGATGCCCATGTTCACCTTTTTCCCGATAGCCTGTTCCAATCCATATGGGACTGGTTCGAACATTTCGGATGGCCAGTCCGCTACAGGCTGAGTGCCCCACGTGCCGTTGAATTCCTGCTTTCAAGGGGAGTTGGACATATTGTTGCCCTGCATTACGCCCACAAACCGGGAGTAGCGCGTATGCTGAACGCCCACATGGCAGACCTTTGCAGGCAATACCCCCGTGTGACCGGTACAGCCACTATTTTTCCAGGGGAAGAGGGTGCCGAAGGCATATTGCTGGAAGCCTTTAAAATGGGGCTTTGCGGTGTTAAGCTCCATTGTCACGTCCAGTGTTTTGAACTGGATAGTGAGGGCATGCACGACATCTACCGCATTTGTTCCGATCAGGACATGCCGCTGATTATGCATGTGGGGCGTGAGCCTAAAAGCCCGGCTTATAAATGCGATCCCTATCTTTTATGCAGTGCGCGGAAAGTAGAGGAGGTCCTGAAGAATTACCCGAAACTTAAAGTATGCGTACCTCATATGGGGGCGGATGAATTCGGGAGTTACCGGAGGATGATCGAGCAGTATGATAATCTCTGGTTAGATACGACCATGACCCTGGCAGAGTACCTGCCTTTCAAGTTTGGATTTTCCCTTGAAGAAATGCGGACTGACCGTATCATGTATGGGACGGATTTTCCCAACATTCCCTATGCGTGGGACAGGGAAATCAGGAAACTGAGCAAGCTGGGACTTTCGGAAGCGTCGCTTGCCGGGATCCTTGGGAAAAACGCTGTTGAACTGTTTGATATTACCTGAAAGCTGCAATTAGCACTTAGCCGTTAGCTTTTAGCTCTATAATATAAGCTGTTTACGGAGAAACAGCTCAGTATCAAAAAGTGAAAGTTGTAATACAGGAAAAACTAATGTAAATAATTTACATCATTAAACTAACGGCTAATAGCTCAAAAGCTAATTGCTGTTTTAGGTATTAAATGAAGGAGTCAAAAAATATGGCAAAAATAGACGTTGAACTTAAAGGCAAGGTAGCTGTTGTTACCATGAATGATGGTGAAAACCGCTTTAACCCGATGTTCCTCGATGAATTGTTAGGGGCGTTGGACCACGTGGAGAATGAGACGGATGCAAACGCATTGCTGGTCACCTCTGCCCACGAGAAGATATTTTGTAACGGGATCGACCTGGACTGGCTTGTCCCTTTTGTCCAAAGTGGGGATTTTAAGACGGCAAAGGGCCTGTTTTCCCGTATGAACGTATTGTTTAAACGGCTGATTCTTTATCCCATGCCCACCATTGCAGCCATCTCGGGCCACGCCTTTGCCGGTGGCGCCATTATGTGCTGCGCATTTGATTTCCGTTTCATGCGGTCGGACCGGGGGTATTTCTGTTTTCCTGAAGTAGACCTGGGCATTCCATTCCTCCCCGGAATGCTCGCCCTGTTAAAAAGGGCTATTCCCCTGTACAAGATGGAAGAAATGATTTTCACTGGAAAAAGGCTTACTGCTGATGAATGCATGGCCCACAACATGGTTGTGAAAGCATGTCCTATGGATGACCTGATGGAAGAGGCTCTCTCTTTTGCTGCGGGCTTGAACAAAAGGAGAGAGATTATTTTGGAGATGAAAAAAAGGATGCAGAAGGACGTGGTTTACGCATTGGTTGTGGAGGATCCCCCTGTGATTGATTCGGGGGTGTTTTATGTCTAGAGGCAGGGAACCGTCCGGTGGTTCTACTGGGACGCCCTTACCCCCCGCGGGTTTCCGAAAAGGTGATACCATAGAACTGCTCATTGATAGCATGGCCTACGGCGGCAGAGGGATTGGTCGGGTGAACGGGTGCGTCATTTTCGTGCGAGGGACAGTTACGGGAGATCGGATCTCCTGTAGAATTGTAAAGAAAAAGAAAGCGTACGCCGAGGCACTGCTCGTGGAATTGTTAGCGCCTTCACCTCACAGGATAGAACCGCCCTGCCCCTATGCCGGGTATTGCGGAGGATGCCAGTGGCAGCATGTGGTATATGAAAAGCAACTGGAATTCAAAAGAGAGCAAGTGGTAGAGCCCCTTGAGCATATCGGGGGATTGAAAAACCCTCTTGTTCACAAGGTAATGCCGTCGGAAAAGGTGTTTGAGTACAGGAACAAGATGGAATTTTCTTTTTCCGACAGGCGATGGTATCTTCCGGATGAAATGCACTTGCGGGAGATCCATGGTGATTTTGCCCTGGGCCTCCACGTTCCAGGAGCATTTCAAAAAGTGATTGATATGGAGGCGTGCCGGTTGCAGCAGGATACCGGCAACCGCATATTGCGAGATGTGAAGAAATATGCTCAGGAGAGTGGCATTCCCGTGTATGGCCTCAAAAGCCACGAAGGGTTCTGGAGATTTCTGACGCTTCGATATTCCGTGGCGTTTGATGAATGGATGGTAAACTTGATTACATCCGAATACAGGCCTGAAACGGTTCAGGCCCTGTCTGATTTTCTGTGTGAAAAATATGACAGGATCAGGACGGTGGTGAATAACATAAACGTTCGAAAGGCCTCCATCGCGGTGGGAGAGACTGAAAAAACGCTTGCGGGAGATGGATTTATTGAAGACAGGATCGGGGATTACCACTTCAGGATTTCAGCAAATTCTTTTTTCCAAACCAATTCGGTGGGGGCGGCGGCCTTGTACGAGAAAGTGGCTGAATATGCCGGCCTGCAAGGGAATGAAACAGTCCTGGATCTGTACAGTGGGACAGGAACGATCCCCATTTTTCTTTCAGAAAAAGCCGATTCTGTAACTGGAATAGAGATCAGCGAAAGCGCCACCGCGGATGCAGCGAAGAACGCCAGAGAAAATCATGCGAACAATTGTCGATTTATATGCGGAGATATGAAAGATGCCCTGAAAGAGATTTCTTTCAAACCGGATGTTGTGATTATTGATCCTCCGAGGGCAGGCATGCACAAAGATGTTATGGCGATGCTTCTTGAAATGGCTCCGAAAAAGATTGTTTACATTTCCTGCAACCCCACCACCCTTGCAAGAGACCTGGGTGAAATGGTTGGGGCCTATGAACTTCATGAAGTGCAGCCGGTGGATATGTTCCCGAATACCTATCATATTGAGGCCGTGGCCAGGCTGTCTCTGCATTTGGGTTGAGAGGTTCCCCGTTCTAATGCGGGAAGACGGGGATCATAAAATGGTTGACAAAATATCGTTCCGTCAATATAATTTAGTGTTGTAAATTTTTAGATATACCGATTCATCAGTAAGTCAGGAAATAAAAAAAGAAAAGGGGGTGATTTGATTTGGCCGAAGGCTTGACATTGAACTATACCGCACTGCCATGCGGCCTGGATAGTTTTGAAAAAAACCCCCTAACCCATGAGCGCTTCCCAGCTTTCAACTTTTACAAGCGAGGTGATGTTTTGTAATTGTTTCCCTGAGAACGGAGCTGTTTGCCATTGAAGGTAGGCAGTATTGAAGGCTAAGGAAGAGCACCTTAAAAAATGCCGAGGTGCTTTTTTTATTTTCCAGTGTAAATTAGAAAGAATATGAGGTGATATGCAGTTATGAAAGTCATTGTTCGTGACAACCAGATAGAAAAGGCGATCAAAGATCTCAAAAGAAAGTTGACCAAAGAAGGCTTTTTTTCTGAAATTAAGGAAAGGCGTTTTTATGATAAGCCAAGCGTTCAGAAAAAGAAGAAACAGGCCAAGGCCGCCAAGAGGCGACGGAAACGCCTGAGAAGATTCTAATATCCCTTCGCTATTTTCCCCCAGTCTGATCCCTTCCCCTTCCGGGGAAGGGATAGTTCCAAAACCGCCCTGTTTTTCTCCCCCCGTACGTTTTTCAATTCTGCATCTCTTTCCCGTATACAATCGATGGTATAGCGGTTTTTTCACTTGACAAATGTACTAGTAGTCAGGTAAGTACGCAAAAGTTTAAGACCCCTTAGAGTCAATATACCTTTAACACCATATCAAGAGGCTTAACAATATGACGAATCCAACCAATCCCTCTAAAGAGCCATTGAAGGGGGGGGGCTCCTCTTCCGGTTCCGGATTTTTCCCGGCGTGGATTAAGATAGACGTGATTGTCAAAGATGCCGGATTTTTTATTGCGGGCATCATAGGCGCTTTGATTGTGGGATGGATCATCTTTCCCATGGTGCTGTACTCCAAACAGCCCCAACCGATCAATTTTAATCACGCCCTGCACTTGGATTCTGAGATAGTGGATGGTATTGAAGGCGATACAAAGGAAGAAAAATGTGCCTCCTGCCATGGCTTCAGGGATGACGGTAGTTTTACGGGTATCCCGAAGCTTGAAAAATGCACGGAGTGTCATGATGATCCTGAATCTCCCCTCGGCGAGACTGCCGTGGAAAAAGAGTTCATGGATCGTTTTGTGGCTGAGGAAAAAGAGATTCCGTGGCTTGTTTATTCAGGGCAGCCCGATTGTGTGTATTTTTCCCACATTGCCCACGTGAAGATGGGAGAGATCGCTTGCGCCACCTGCCATGGGGATTTTGCCGACAATAAAAAACTGCCTCTTTACGTCGAAAACCGGCTGACTGGTTACAGTATCAATATCTGGGGGGAAAACATATCCGGTTTTCACTGGAATAAAACTTATGCAGACCGTATGAAGATGGATGACTGCGCCAGATGCCACACCGAGAGAAACCAGGAACAGAATAACGCCTGCTTTGTATGCCACAAATAAGGGGAAGACGACCATGAAAATAACCAGAAGAAACTTCATCGCATCGATTGTCGGCGGAGTGGTGGGCATTCAGGTAACGCCGCTTCCGTGGAAAATTACAGATGATGCTGCCATATGGACGCAAAACTGGCCCTGGGTTCCGGTTCCCCCCACTGGTGAGTTTTTAGAAGAAACGTCGGTCTGCAACCTCTGTCCGGGAGGATGTGGAATTGCCGTTCGAAAAGTTGATGAACGTGCTGTCAAGATAGAAGGACGCACCGATTATCCCGTTAATCCAGGTGGCATTTGTCCCGTGGGAACGGGCGGATTGCAGCTCTTGTATAACGAGAGCATTCGTTTCCCCAGCCCCATGAAGAGGGTCGGACCCCGGGGGGCGGGCGAATTTCAGGATATCACCTGGGATGAAGCTTTTGCCATTCTCGGTAAAAGAATCAGTGGACTACGGAAACAAGGGCAGCCACAGAAACTAGCCGCCGTGGACGGAAATGCACCCGGAACAAGCATGTCTGTGCTTATAGAACGCCTCATGACCGCCGTGGGGAGTCCCAATTATTTGCGTCCCGCTTCCATCGAAGACACCTATCGCATGGGAAATGCGTTCATGCAGGGGAATGAAAATCCCATTGCCTACGACCTAGAAAATTCAGACTATGTATTGAGCTTCGGCTGCGGGCTTCTTGAAGGTTGGGGGGCGCCGGGCAGGGTCATGAACGCTTGGGGACTCTGGCACGAGGAGAACCCCGGAAAGAGAAAATGCAAAATTGTCCAGATAGAGTCAAGGGCTTCCAACACCGCATCAAAGGCGGATTACTGGGTGGCTCCGAAACCCGGGACAGACGGCGCATTGGCCCTTGGCATAGCGCACGTCCTTATAAAGAAAGAACTCTATGATCGAAAGTTTGTAGAGCAGAATTGTTTCGGTTTTGAAGACTGGAGCTCACCGTCGGGCGCTAAGAAGCATATGGGCTTCAAAACAATGGTCCTCAAAAAATACTCCCCTTCTTCGGTTTCAAAAATAACCGGTATTGATGAAAAAACGATCATTTCCCTTGCCGAAAAATTCGCACGGGCAAAAGCTCCCGTCGCCATTTACGGGAAAGGAAAAGACACCCTCAATGGTTCGGTTTACGAATTTATGGCAGTGCAAAGTTTGAACGCATTGTTGGGCAGCATGAACCGACCTGGCGGCGTTCTTCTTCCAGGTCCTTTGCCACTCAGCCCCCTTCCTGCTTTTGATACGGATGGGATTGCCAATAAAGGTCTTGCCTCTCAGAGACTTGACGCAGCAGGCACCACGCAGTATCCCTTTACCCACAGCCTTCTGAATAATTTTTCCGAGGCCATAACCCAGGCGCCCGCTTCTCCCATCGATACCCTTCTTGTCTTTTCTGCAAATCCTGTTTTTACCCAGCCTGATGGTGGGAGCTTTCTGGAGGCATTGAAGAAAATCCCCTTCATCGTAAGTTTTTCACCTTACAGAGATGAAACGGCGGTTATGGCGGATCTCATTCTTCCAGACCATAACTACCTGGAAAAAATAGACGACGTGGTCTGGCCTGTGGGGTTGCAGTATCCCCTTTATGGAATATCAAGTCCGGTGGTTATTCCGGTCAAAAATACCATGAATGCCGGTGATGCTGTTATTGAGCTCTCCAAGGCCATAGATGAATCCGTAGCATCTGCTTTTCCATGGGGAAATTTTGAAGAAGTCCTTATGGCAAGAATGCAGGGACTTTTTGATGCAGGAGGTGGGCTTGCCAAATTCAGCGATTCGGACCCGGCGTGGAAATGGAAGAAGCCCGGAGCTGGTTCCAAGGGTGGATTCAAGAACTTTGATAAGATGTGGAAGGCGGTAACCTCCGGTGGAATGTGGTATCGGCCGGTAGCAGGGACGGGAAAACCATCTTTTAGTACCCCGAGCCGAAAGTTCGAATTTTTCAGCAAAAAGATTGAACTGGCGCTCGATGATTTTGCAAAGAAAGCCCCCGGAAAGACCTCCACGAAAGAGATGGGAATCGATGTTTCCGCAGATGAAGCTTGCATGGGACATTATTCGGCGATGGCTCCCGACGGAGATCGATCCGAATATCCACTCACGATGGTTCCCTATGAGATGATGAATCTGGCCAGCGGGTGGATACCGAATCCGCCGTTTCTGTACAAAACACTCTTTGAGGATCAGCTTCTCAAGGATATTTCTTTTGCAGCGATCAATCCGGAGACGGCCGCACAATATGGACTGAAGCAGGGTGATCATGTTTTGGTCAAATCCACTGCAGGTGAGGCGAAAGTGGGGGTTAATCTCTACGAAGGGGCCATGCCTGGTTTTGTGTATCTTCCTCTTGGATTTGGGCATACCGCCTATGATGAATTCTCGAAAGGGAAAGGGGCCAATCCCAACAATATCATTCAGGCCGGAAAAGACCCTTTGAGTGGGCATCCTGTCTGGTGGAATACGCCAGTAAAGTTAATCAAGGTTTAGGCGAGGTAACTCATGAAAAAAGAACATGACCAGGGAAAAAACAAATACGGGATGGTCATTGATCTTGACAAATGTACCGGTTGCGGCACGTGCATGGTCGCCTGTGCTGCAGAGAATAATGTTGCTGTAATGCCGGACCAGTCTGACAAAGAGCGTACCATTACATGGATGCGTCTTTATAAAATTTCCAATGGAAAGAAATTTCCACATACGGAAGTCAGTTATTTTCCAAGACCATGCATGCACTGCGATCATCACCCGCCCTGCGTTTCGGTATGTGTTGCTACTGCCACCAAACTTGATTTTAATACGGGGATAGTCAGCCAGATTTATACGAGGTGCATTGGATGTAGATATTGCCAGGCAGCGTGTCCTTACGGCGCCCGATACTTTAACTGGTGGGATTGTTTTCCCCAGGACAAAGGTCTGGATCGATCCCTTTCGCCGGAGGTGTCGCCACGTATGCGAGGGGTGGTTGAAAAATGTACTTTCTGTCATCACCGTTTGATGAGGGCTAAGAATCAGGCGTACGCGGAGGATCGCAGGGAACTGGAAGAAGGAGAATATATTACAGCCTGTACTGAAGCATGTCCGGTCCAGGCGATTACCTTCGGTGACCTGAATAATCCGGAACATAAGGTGACGGAGCTGAGCAAGCACCCTTTCACGTTCAGACTTCTGGAACGACTTGGAACCAGCCCCAAGGTGTATTATCATTCCAGCAGAGACTGGGTACGAAAACTGGGCGACAACTTCCTGCCCGGAGAGTATACGCCGGTGGTCAACAAAACCTGGATGGAAGAAGAATGGTCCACGGAACCTGGAAGGGATGAGTTCTGACGAATTTCTTTTTTACCATGAAAATGCCTAACCACGAATCATACGAATGACACGAATAGAGAAAGGGTCTGGGTATTGAATTCTGTGAGAGAGGCTTGTAGCCTCGACGATCGCGGCAACATGCTGCTCGCACAAGAGATTTTCATGCGCGGAGCGACACAATTTGTGTTATGAGTGTTTAGTACATAACTGAAATTTTTTTGGGTAATTTATATACTGAGCTGGCTTTCAATTCTCAGGAGGAAAATTAATGGATTCGCCATTGTTGCCGCACGGTGTGAAGAGATGTTCCCCAGGGGTGTTTTTGATTTGGACCCTGCCTTGGCTGTTGTTGCTGGCATGGGGTGGCCTTTCTGCTGTTCTGTGCCTCTGGAAAGGGCTGAATCAGACAAACATGAGCAATGTATTTGCTTTTGCCCTTTGGATTGTATTTGACCTTGCCGTGATTGCTCTTGGCGCCGGTGCTTTTTTTACCGGGTTTCTGACCTATATTATCGGAAAGAAGGAACTCAAGAACATTATCAATACCGCGGTGATTATTGGTTTTATTTGCTATTCCGGTGCAATGGCCATGCTGGGGATCGATATCGGCCAGCCTGTGAGAGGCTGGTTTATTTTCTGGCATGCCAATATTCATTCCATGCTCGTTGAGGTGTCTTTTTGTATTACCTGTTATCTCATGGTACTGGCCATTGAATTTATCCCTATTATTCTGGAAAACAAGAAACTTGAAGAAATCAAGGGATTCAGATTCCTGGGACACAACTTACATGAAATTATGGCCGTGTTTGCGGCAACGGGAACATTCCTTTCCTTTTTTCATCAAGGGTCGCTGGGTGGCATGTTCGGTGTGATGTATGCCAGGCCTTTTGCGGCAAGGGAAGGGTTCTATATCTGGCCTTGGACCTTCTTTCTGTTTGTTTTATCCGCCATAGCCTGTGGTCCGTGTTTCACCATACTCTGCACGAAACTCACCGAATTTCTCACGAGAAAGAAGCTTGTTCCCGATAATGCGATCCAGCTTCTGGCTAAAATATCAGGTTGGCTGCTTTCTCTGTACATGGTCTTGAAAATCGTTGATTATCTTGGTTGGATATACGGAGTTATCCCTCGGGCCGGGCTCACTTTTATGAGTTTCTTTGATGAAGGACCGTATGGCGTTTGGTTGGTGATCATGGAAATGATTGTCTGCGGTATTTTGCCTGCCATCATTCTAATGACGCCTTCCGCAAGGAAGAGTACGGGATGGCTAATTTTTGCCAGCCTGCTGAACTGTACCGGCATTGTGCTGAACCGTTTTCTGTTTATTATTGTGACATTGGCGGTACCGGTAATGCCTTTTGACAAATTCTGGAGTTATCTGCCGACCTGGCAGGAGTGGGGAATCGGTCTGGCGGTGATTGGGTACGGGTTCCTGGTATTCTCAGCTGCATATAGATACCTGCCGGTATTTCCCAAAGAGGTAGAGTTAAATCCAATACCCGTGAATGAATGATATTCATATCGTTTTCCGGTGAAGAATTTCGAGATCCTGTCCTCGCCGAGGTGTCAGGTGTCGGGTG
>CAYOWC010000112.1:0-13673 GCA_964407525.1 uncultured Desulfobacteraceae bacterium
GGATGATTGTTGGTTTCGCTCAGATGAGCAAGAACCACGACCTTCAAGTCGTCATGGGACACAGCTTGGAGGAGATCGGCTGCCTGTTGGTTGGAAAGGTGGCCGTCACGGCTTTTTATCCGGCGTTTGAGATTCAGAGGATAGGGCCCATGGTCGAGCATGTGTGGGTCGTAATTGAATTCCATGATCAAGGCGTGGCATTTGGTTAACCTGTCTTCTGTCAGGCCGGTGCTTTTTCCCAGATCAGTCACGATACCGATTCTGGATCCATTTGCAGAGAGAATCGCCCCTATGGGATCCGCGGCATCGTGGCATTTGGTGAATGTTTCTAACAGGAGGTCATTGATTTCCATCGTGTCGCCGGTTTCGATGAAGACGGGTTTGGGAATGTTTTTGAGCGTCTTGCTGCCACGGTTGAATGTTGCACGATTGATGTAAAGCGGCAAATCATAGCGCCTGCACAACGGCCCAGCGCCTTTAATGTGGTCCCCATGTTCATGGGTAATAATCAGGGCATCAAGGTCTTCGGCTCCTACACCGATCATAGCAAGTCTTCGTTCGGTTTCGCGACAACTAAGTCCTGCGTCGATCAGGACATTTGCTTGATCCGTCTCCACGTAAAAGCAATTCCCACTGCTTCCGGAAGCAAGCACGGAAAATCGTATGGTTCCATTCTGATGATTTATCGGACTGTCCCCTTTTTAAAAAAAAATTAGCGGATTCCGCTATGGCCGAACCCTCCGGCTCCCCGCTCGGTTTCATCCAGTTCGGCCACTTCACGGATCTCGGCATGAAATACTCTGGCAATCACCATCTGGGCGATTCTGTCTCCCCTGTTGATGACAAAGGGCTTCTTTCCCCAGTTGATCAGGATGATTCCGATCTCTCCCCTGTAGTCCTCATCGATTGTTCCGGGGGAGTTCACCATTCCGACGCCATGTTTCAGCGCTATCCCGCTGCGTGGTCTGATCTGGGCTTCATAGCCGGATGGAACAGATATGGCCAACCCGGTAGGGACCAGTTGAATTTCACCAGGATTCAGGGTTATGGGAGAATCCACAGAGGCTCTAAGATCACATCCCGAGGAGCCTTTGGAGACATAGGAAGGAAGTGGTATATCGTGGTGGGAACTTAGACGTTTTATCTCGACCTTGATATTCTCCAATGCAGACCTCGTTAAGTAGTTTGAACCTTTGAACTTTTGAGGCAATGTTCAACGTATGTTCAGACATTCTCTTACCATGTTCTCATCTTCCAGCGGACCAAGGGAAGCAAAGGCCAGATCACCGTTTCGAAAGACCTTCCCGGCGATGTCCACAATATCGTCGAGAACAACTTTTTCCAGCTTGTCCACCAGTTCTTCGTAGGTGACTTCCCTGTCAAATACGGATTCATTTTTTGCGATGCGCATCATTCGACTATCCGCACTTTCAGATGACAGGTATATCCCTCCGATAAGATGCTCCCTTGCTGCTGTAAGGTCGTCCTGGATGAAATCGCCGTTGCACATTTTTCTGATTTCCTGTTGAACCGTTTCAAGAAGGGGCTCTATGTTCTTAGGTTCCGTGGCGGCATAAACGCCTAAAAGACCGGCATCCGCATAGGACGAAAGAAAGGAATATATGGAATAGGCCAGGCCCCTGTTTTCTCTCACTTCCTGGAAAAGGCGGGAACTCATATTGCCTCCCAGGATAGTGTTGAAAATGGCGCAGGAAAATCTGTCGTTATCTATCTGGGAAGGGGCTTCCGCCCCTAAGCAGAGATGTACCTGCTCCAGTTTTTTGAAATGAAGAGAGATTCCTCTTTTTGATGCCGGCGCAGACCTTTCGGGATTTGGGCCGCCCCCTTTGAATGCAGACTCGAAAACAGGGCCCAAGCGCGAGAGCATTTCCTCATGATGAATATTACCGGCGGCCACTACCATAATGCGTTCGGGAAGGTAATAATTCCGTATATATTTTGAAATGATTTCCTGGTTAATGCCGGATACCGTTTCTCCTGTTCCGAGGATTGACCGGCCCAGGGGATGACCAGACCAGAACTGGCCGTTGAAAAGGACATTCAGCCTGTCGTCGGGTGTATCTTCCATCATATTGATTTCCTGAAAAATCACCTCCCTTTCCCGTTCCATATTGATCGGGTCAAAGAGGGGATTCAGGAAGATATCCGACAGGACGTCAGCCAATATGGGAAAATGTTTTCCCAGAACCTTGCCGTAAAAACAGGTGTTTTCTTTTCCGGTGAAGGCGTTTGAGAGGCCTCCGATGGCGTCAAGATCTTTTGCGATATCCAGAGAAGAGCGCGTTGGTGTCCCTTTGAAACTCATATGTTCTATGAAGTGGGAAACCCCGTTTTCCGTATCTGTTTCATCTCTGGAACCGGTATTTACCCATATCCCAAGGGATACTGACTGCAGGTGCTCAATCTCTTCAGTGAGGATCTTGACGCCGTTGTTTAAAACCGTTTTGTTATAATTCATCCAGGTTTTCCTTTAGAGCGGCCTTGCGCGAAAGGCGTATTCGGCCGTCTTTACCCACTTCCAATACCTTAACAACGATTTCGTCTCCTTCATTTAACACATCCGTAACCTTATTGACCCTCTCGTCAGCGAGCTGGGAAATGTGGACCAGACCGTCCGTTCCGGGAAAGATTTCTACGAAAGCGCCGAAATCCATGATTTTGACGACTTTGCCTTTGTACAGTTTATCGACTTCTGCTTCCTGAACAATCTCACGAACCATTTGCTCAGCGGCATCGGCACATTCTTTGTCCGGAGAAGAAATGGTCACGATTCCCTCATCATCCACATCTATTCTTGCTCCCGACGTGTTGCTGATTTCTCGAATGGTCTTTCCCCCGGGGCCAATGAGGACCCTGACTTTTTCCGTACTGATCTTCACGGACGTAATGATAGGCGCAAATTCAGAAACATTCTCCCTCGGTTGCGTAATTGCCTTCTGCATCTCATCCAGAATATGAAGTCTGCCCTTCCTTGCCTGCTCAAGTGCCTGCTGCATAATCTCTTTCGTGAGACGCTCAATTTTGATATCCATCTGAAGGGCCGTAATCCCGTCGCGGGTTCCGGTAACCTTGAAATCCATGTCGCCAAAATGGTCTTCGTCTCCGATAATATCGGTAAGGACAACGACCTTGTCTCCGTCCGAAACCAGTCCCATAGCTACTCCGGCTACGGCTTCTTTGAGGGGAACGCCTGCATCCATGAGGGAGAGACAGCCTCCGCAAACACTGGCCATGGAAGAGGAGCCATTGGATTCAAGGATTTCAGACACCACCCGGATGCAGTACTTGAAATCTTCGGCGTCCGGCAATACGGGCATGAGCGCCCTTCTTGCAAGTGCTCCGTGGCCAATTTCCCTTCTCCCAGGACCTCCCAGTCTTTTTGCTTCTCCAACACTGTAGGGGGGGAAATTATAGTGGAGAATAAAGTTCCGGAAACCGTCGCCGTAGATGGACTCGATTCTTTGTTCGTCCCTTTGCGTTCCCAGGGTGGTCAGGACCATGGCCTGCGTTTCTCCACGTGTGAAAAGGGCTGATCCATGAATGCGAGGCAACAGGCCCGCTACGCATTCTATGGGGCGTACTTCATCAAATGCGCGATCACCGATCCGCTTTCCTTCATCCAAAATCATGCTTCGGATAATTGTTTTCTGAATGGAGTGCAGGATCTCCCGGATTTCCGAACGCCGGCCTTCGAATTCTTCTGAAAGGGCTTTCTGGACGGAAGTCTCAACCTCTTTGACCTTATTCTGTCTTTCCAGTTTGTCGGCAGTGGTAAGCACTTCTTTCATCAAAGGGAAAGCCATTTCTTCCACCTTTGCCTTCATGTTCTCATCTGCTGCATTCGCTTCGTCAGGTTCTATGATTCTTTTCGGTTTTCCAGCCTGCGCTTTCAGTTCATCCTGCATGTCAAGAAGAGGCTGAATTGCTTCGTGTCCATAAAATATGGCGTCAATCATATCGGATTCAGAAACAAATTCCGAACCTCCTTCAACCATCACAACCCCATCACGGTTACTTGCGACGATGAGGTTAATGTCGCTTTCCGCCTGCTCGCTGATTGTGGGATTGGCAATGAACTCCCCGTCAATCCGTCCCACCCTGACTCCCGCGATGGGGCCTGAGAAGGGGATGTCGGAGATCTCAAGGGCGGCTGAGGCGCCGAGAATAGCCATCACGTCAGATTGATTTTCCTTGTCGCTTGAAAGTACCGTGGCGATTACCTGGGTCTCAAAATAATAGTTGTCAGGAAACAGGGGCCTTAAAGGCCTGTCAATCAAACGGGATGTGAGGGTTTCGCTCTCACCGGGCCTTCCCATATCTCTTCGGAAATAGTTTCCCGGGATTTTTCCCCCCGCGTAGGACATCTCCTGATATTCCACCGTCAACGGCAGGAAATCGATTCCGGCCCTGATTTCGTCAGTGGACACAGCTGTCACCAGCACAACGGTCTGACCACAGGTTACGACTACGGACCCGCTTGCCTGCCTGGCAATTCGACCAGTTTCTATATGAAGGGGCTTTCCATTTATCTCAATAGATACATTTTTTATCATTTTTCTGTTCTCCCTTTCGCTGAACCTTACTTTAAAGGCAATCGGGATTTCATGAAAATCCCTTTCGATTGAAACTCGTGTCAAAAACAGGCCACATCAGCAATTGCTGAAGCCCGTGGTTTCACCGCTGTTATTCCAGCTGGTTGAATTTCCTTTCGGAAAAAAGTTTTCCCCACAAAGATTCCCAAGTGGGGGGTCGTTTATTCGGGGCTTCTCGGGAGCTTCAGGCGCCGGTCGGATGTTCCGGATGGGCGCCCAGCCCCGAAGAAGTCCAGGTTATTTTCGAATGCCGAGTTCTTTGATCAATACACGGTATTTGTCCGCATCTTTTTTCTTCAGATAATTGAGAAGTCTTCTTCTTTGTCCAACAAGCTTCAAAAGGCCTCTTCGGGAATGATGATCTTTTTTATGAAACTGAAAATGGCCCGTAAGATACTTGATACGCGTCGTGAGCAGGGCGATCTGTACTTCCGATGAGCCGGTATCCTTCTCGTGTAATTTAAACTGATCAATGATTCCCTTTTTTGCTACTGCTGTCATAACCACTTTTCATTCCTCCTCAGTAGGTTTGAGTAATGGGATTACGCATATTTGAGAGCTCGCCTGTTAAGCGGAAATTCGAAATCCTCGGCGAGTCATATTCATTTCTTTCCGGGGTTTCACGAAAAAACCCGTTCTATCCCTATGTCGCCATTTTTGTTACCCCCCCTTTGATGTATTCTCAAAACAGCAACAAGGTTGCCATCATTCACGAGTTTTAACCACTCGTTATGGCAGTCCCCGTCTACAGATGAAATGCCAAGTTCGTCCCATTTCGGACAATATCCATTCCTTACTTTCCCAGCTAAAGACGCGGGTATATCCGCTTTTTGCATGTCAGGGATTGCCTCGCTCAAAGCGATCGTACCGGCTGTAAGAAGCGATCCTATTTCTTTTCCCGATATTTCCCGCGAAGGGAAGGCGTTGTCTACCAAAAAAGTCCCCACGCCTGTTCTTCTAAGACTTTTCAGGTGGGCGCCAGGTCCCAACTCTTTCCCCAAGTCTGCGGCAATACTTCTGATATAAGTCCCGCTTGAGCATTCTATGTGCAAAGTGATCAAAGGAAGGTCCACAGACACGATGTCTAAGGAATGAACTGTAACGGGCCTTTCTTTCAGTTCAACTTTGTGGCCTTTCCTTGCCAATTTATAGGACCTTATTCCGTTATGTTTTACAGCGGAATAGGCCGGCGGCGTTTGTCGAATATCTCCCACGAAGCGACTTGCTTTTTTCAGGATGGTCTGATCGCTCAAATGGGAGACGACGCTCTTTTGAACAATTTTTCCCGTTGGATCAAGAGTGTCCGTTTCAATGCCCAGTTCAAGAGTCGCGTCATAGGCTTTTTTCCCTGCCATTACATAGCGGGATAGTTTTGTTCCCTGTCCTAAAAGAATAATGAGCAGTCCGGTGGCAAAAGGATCCAGTGTGCCCGCATGACCGATTTTCAGGGATTTTCCCTGTCCGAAAGCACGTTTTATTTTCCTGATGACATCACTCGAACTTTCTCCTTCGCACTTGTCCATCAAAATGATGCCGTCATGTACTGTTTTCATATACCCCAATCTGCCATTCAGAATCAAATCCCGTCGAGATAATTGGCAATTTCGTTCAGAAAAGCTTTCTTTAGGGATTCAAGAGGGCCATTCGCATCAAATCCAGCTGCCCTGCTATGTCCGCCTCCCCCGAATCGAGATGAAAGTTCAGCCACATCAACTGTGTCGTTCGACCGAAGGCTGAACTTGTAGTGGTCTTTCCCCTTTTCACGGATCAATACGGACAGTTCAACGCCAAACGCAAATCGTGGGTAATCGACAAACCTGTGGCCTTCGTGTTCTTCAGCGCTTGATTTTTTTAGCATGTCCTGTGTAATTGTCATTATGGCGACGGTTCCGCCATGGGAAATTTCCAGTGTTCCAAGGACAAGCTCCAAAAGCTTCAACCGGGCTAGTTTATACCCATCCATCACCTTTCGAGAAATATTCCAGGGAACGGCGCCATGTTCCATTAGTTCAGCTGCGGCTCGAAAGGTTTCCGGATCCGTATTGCTGTATTTGAAAGATCCGGTATCCGTCAGGATGGCGGCAAAGAGATTTTCGGCGATCTCTTCATCTATTGGCAGTCCTGCCGCTTTGATCAGCTCAAAAACAATGACTCCTGTTGAAGATTTCTCGGGGCATACCAGATTTATATGGCCAAAGGTATCATTTGTTCCATGGTGATCTATGTTTATAATAAGGCCGATTTTTTTGAAGTCATCATAGATGGCGCCCAGGCGCGTCCGATCCGCACAATCAAGGGCTATCGCAACGTCGAACCGGCCCTGAATCTGAATTCCATCCTGGATTTCCTGTGACCCACTGAGTGTCTTCAGAGAGCCTGTAAGTGGTTTTTGTGTGACAAGGGTCACATCTTTTCCCACAGCAGAAAGACTCTTGCCGAGGGCGATCATGGAACCGATGCCATCTGCATCCGGATCTTGATGGGTTGCAAGCAGAAAACGTTTGTTTTCAAGGAGCGAGGAAACAATTTCTTTGAACGGGCTCAATTCTTTGGTTTTGGCGGTTGTCAATCTTTTTCGGTCTCCCTTATCTTGTCAAAGAGTTTTTCCATATGACTTCCATCGGCGAGGGAGGTGTCGTGGACGAATTTTAATTTAGGGACATAGCGTAGCTGCATGTTCCTTCCGATTTCCCTCTTGATAAACTTGGAGGCGCTTTCGAGACCCGATCCAGCGCGTTTTATTTCTTCTTCTCCCCCGATGGCGCTGAAATAGATCCTCGCGGACTTAAGATCGTCCGAAAGATCAATTCCTGTGAGGGTTACACCCCTGACTCTCTGGTCCTTCACTTTTTCCAAAAGAAGAAAAGCAATTTCCTTGAGAATAAGATCCCCTACTCGGACGGCTCTTTTACCTGGCAACATGTTGAATCCTAAATGAAATATAGGGTTTTATGTATGACCTAAAAACTGCAATTAGCTTTTAGCTCTTAGCCGTTAGCTTCAAGGTCTCAATCATTTGCATGATTTTTTCCTGGATTGGGGCTCTCATTTTTTGATGGTACCGTATTGCACCGTAAATGTCTGCTTTTGTACGGCTAATCGCTAATCGCTAACGGCTAACCGCTATTTTCATCTTTTATGTATGAAAAATATCTACTTTGACATCCACGATCTGTGCGAGCTGAATGAGTTCAACAAAATCCATGATATGGTCCAGGGATGAATTTACATGCCGCGTATCGTTTCCCACGGTGCAGATCCCCAGCTCAATTTTCTGCCATTTGTCATTAGCGCCTGTCTCGGCCACGGAAACATTGAATTTTGCCTTCAGCCGGTCCACCATGCTCCGTACAACCTTCCGCTTCCCTTTAAGAGAGCGGTTGTCATACAGCATAAAGACGATTTGTAATGTTCCAACCACCATCATTTATAATTCGGCTGCAATTTCATCTACTTCATATACTTCGAAAACGTCACCAGGTTTTACGTCGTTGAAATTCTCCAGACCGATACCGCATTCATATCCTGACTGCACTTCTTTGGCATCTTCTTTGAAACGACGTAGAGAAGCTATCTTTCCGTCAAAAACGACCACATCGTCTCGAAGCAGCCTGATTTTAGATTTTCTGTCGATTTTACCATCTGTTACCTGACACCCGGCTACCGAACCTACCTTGGGAACCTTGAAGATTTCCTTGATATTTGCGTGCCCGGTTACCCTTTCTTGCAGAACCGGTTCCAGGAGTCCCACCATGGCGAGTCTGATGTCATTGATGGCATTGTAAATGACATCATAATATCGGATATCCACCTTTTCTTTTTCTGCCAGTGCGGCAACCCTTGGATTTGCTCTGACGTTAAATCCTATGATAATTGCGCCCGAGGCCGTGGCGAGCATGACATCCGACTCGGCAATGGCGCCTGTTGCAGAATGGATAATATTGAGCTTGATGGCTTCAGTACTTTGTTTGGTGAGTGATTCGGCTAAGGCTTCAGCGGACCCCTGTACGTCGGCTTTCAAAACAATGTTGAGTTCTTTTACCTCTCCTTCTTTTATTCTTTCAAAAAGTTCGTCAAGGCTCACAACCCCTTGCTTCCCGGGATCCTGTTTTTTGCTTTTCTCTTTCCTGTGTTCCATGATCTGTTTTGCGGTTTTTTCATCTTTCACAACCATGAAATTATCGCCTGCCATAGGGACCCCTGATATCCCATAAAGAGCTACCGGGACGGAAGGTTCGGCTATCTGAATCCTTCTTCCCCGGTGATCAAGCATGGCTCTTACCTTGCCGTGATGTTCTCCGCAGACAAAATGATCTCCCTTGTGAAGAGAACCATCCTTAACAAGGATGGTGGCCACGGGGCCTTTGCTTTTGTCCAGCTCCGCTTCAACGACGGTTCCACTGGCTTGTTTATTGGGATTGCCTCGCAATTCGAGAATTTCGGCCTGAAGGGAAATTAATCCCAGGAGATCCTCTATTCCTTCCCCTGTTTTCGCCGAGATATGGCCATAAAGGGTCTCTCCTCCCCACTCTTCAGGGGCAAGGTCCAGCTCTGCAAGTTCTCTCTTCACTCTTTCCGGATCGGCGTCAGGTTTGTCAATTTTGTTTACGGCCACAACAAGTGGTATTCCTGCAGCCCTTGCATGATTAATGGCTTCTTTGGTCTGGGGCATAACGCCATCCTCAGCGGCTACCACCAGAACAATAAGGTCAGTGATTTTGGCGCCTCTTGCCCTCATTGCTGTAAAAGCGGCATGGCCGGGGGTATCCAGGAAAACAATATCTCCCCCTTCCATTTTCACGTAATACGCACCGATGTGTTGTGTGATTCCGCCTGATTCTCCTCCTATGATGTTTGAATTGCGAATATAATCCAGAAGAGAAGTTTTTCCATGATCAACGTGGCCCATAATGGTAACGACCGGGGGTCTGGGTACCAGGTCTTCCTGGCGATCTTCCGTTTCCGGGAAGTAGTCCCCCTCCTCGAAGGTATCCAGTTCAAGCTCAAATCCAAGTACATCGGCAACAACCGACGCCGTATCAAAGTCTATGGACTGGGTAATATTCACCATCGTACCCAGCTCCATTAACCTTTTTATCAAGTCGGTTGCTTTTGTGCCCATGGCCTTTGCCAGTTCCGGGATCGTAACGAATTCCTGTACTTTAATTTTTCGCTTCAAGGCCTTGGGCGTTGTTATTTCAGTTTGTTTCAGTTTTCTTACAACCTCCCTGCCTTTCTTTCGCCCTTTGCCTTTCCCTCTGGATTTCTTAGATTTTCCTCCATAAAGGTCAGATCGTTCATAGACTTCTTTCTTCCGGCGTTTGAACCCCGTGTCGGACGGACTGGCATCGGCTCCCGGTTTCCTTTTCCCTTTCTTCCTGGACGGAGGTTTGTCCGGGTTTATGATCAAGGGGGCCTTTTTCTCCAAACCCTTTGCCATTCCAGGAGGCGGCATTCTTTTTCCGGCCGCCGGGGGAGTTCTTTTCGCTGGTTTAGCAGGAGTCTTTTTAGCTTCTGCAGATGCAATTTTTCTTGCCAGCGCTTCCTTCTCCTGGCGTGCCAGTAAATCTTTCAAAGGGCCTTCTTCAGGCCGTTTTATGATTCGCGCAGGCATGGCAACTTTCTTTTTCTTGCCTTTTTTGGACTTCTGTTTTGGTTTTTTAACGGTTTCGGGCGTCTTTTCATCCGTCAAATCCTGTCCTTTTTTTTCCGTTTCGGCGACGGGTTCTTCTTTCGGCGATTTGGATTGCTTCAGGGTTTCTTCTTCAATGGGATCCTTGGTCGACTCTTCTTTTTCTGACTCTTCAAAATGAGGGGGTGTTTCCAATTCTGGTTCAATTTGACCTTTTTCGGATGGAATCTCCTCTTCCGTTTTTTCTGCTTCGATCGATTCCGATGGAATCTGTTCTTCTGGTAGAGTTTCTTCGGTTGGGGGTTCTTCAGAAACAGTTTCTTCGGTTGGGGGTTCTTCAGAAACAGTTTCTTCGGAAGACTTCTCCTGGGGGAGTTCTTCTACAGGTTCTTCAGGAGAAATACTCTCTTCGGGCTCCATGTCTTCCTTCGGAGGCTCTACTTCCAACTCTTCCACAGAATCTATCTTAGCTTCCTCTTCGGGCATTTCAGGAGGTGGCTGTTCGACTTTAATAACTTTCTTTCTTCTTCGAATTACCGTAGACTTTATCCTCTTCTCTTCAACTACCTGGGAAACCATGCCCGACACTATTTTTCTCGCTTTGGCGATGGACGCCTCGTCAAGGGTACCCATGTAATTCTTTATAATCATACCACCGGCATTGAGTTTATCCACCAGCTCCTTACTTTCCATATCGAGTTCTCGTGCTAATTCGTAAACTCTGACCTTAGCCATAAATTCCCCCAGAAGTTATTGAAATTATATCGTGTCTATCCAAAAATAGGATTTTCGTGCCATGGGTGATTTCTGGATGAGCACTTCCTGCAACCCTGATCACCTGCATTTGTCATTGAGAATGAAGCCTTGAGATGGCGACAGGTCCGGATGAATAGAAAACCGGCCTTTCTTTTTAAACGCTCTGTTGAGTCTGCCGCCATGGTACAGACTGTCGATACACGTTTTTGCAGGGCACACATAAGCGCCCCGGCCGTTTCTATTTCCGTGATCGTCCCGTATCACCATTTGCTCATTGTTGAGAACCAGTTTTATCAGATTGTTTTTTTCTTTTTTGGATCTGCAACAGATACAGGTTCTTATGGGTAGATGGCTCCTGTTTTTACCCATCAAGATCGTTTTCAGCGATGGAATCCTTACCCTTATCGGTTTTCATGTCCACGACGTCCGGAACCATGTTCTCCGTGTCGTGTTCGATATCCTCTGTGCCCGTCTCGACATCTTCGGCATTCGGTTTTACGTTCTCGATATCTTCGACATCTTCGATATCGGGTTCGATAGACTGGGTGTCAGATTCATCAGGAATTTCGTCTGACTCCGGCGAATCTTCCTCTGCTTGATCCATGTTCTTCATGAAATTATCGGCGTTTCGAATCAGTTCTTCGGCATCCTCTTGAGGCAAATCGGAAATAGATTCCAGGTCGCTCAACGTTGCGGAAGCGAGGTCACTTGCCGATTTTATATCGATTTCATAGAGCTGCGTCGCCAGTTTTTCCCCTACGCCTTCCAAATCGGTCAACGATCTGTAGCCGTCCTTGAGGGCATCATTATATTTTGTTTCTCCAACCACATCCAGTCGCCACCCTGTTAATCGGGAGGCAAGCCGAACATTCTGTCCTCTTTTCCCGATGGCAAGGGAGAGTTGATCATCCTGGACGACCACTTCCATGCTGTGGTTGTCTTCATCAACAATGACCCTTGTGATTTCTGCAGGGGCCAGGGCATTGCAGATGAACTTGGCGGCATCCGGATCCCAGGGGACAATATCAATTTTTTCTCCTCGAAGTTCCTGCACTACAGCCTGGACCCGTCGACCTTTCATCCCGACACAGGCTCCCACCGGATCCACGTCGGGATCTTTTGAGGTTACCGCTATTTTTGCCCTGGCTCCCGGCTCTCTTGCGACCTGCATGACCTGAACGATTCCTTCAGAAATTTCAGGGACTTCGTTTTCAAAAAGAATAGAAAGTAGATTGGGATGGGTTCTCGAAAGAATGATCTGGGGGCCGCGACTGAACTGTCTGATATCCAGAATAAAGGCTCTGATTCTGTCGCCCTGTTTGTAGTTCTCTCTCGGGATCTGCTCTCTGTGCGCCAATTCCGCTTCAGCTCGCCCCAGGTTTACAATGATAGAGCCTCGTTCGAATCTTTGAACGATACCATTAATGACCTCTCCGCGCCTGTCCTTGAAATCACCGTACACCATATCTCTTTCGGCATCTTTCAGGCGCTGCATAATAACCTGTTTGGCGGACTGGGCAGCAATCCTTCCAAACGAGTCCGTATCCATTTTCATGCCGAGGCTGTCTCCCACCTCTGATTCGGGGTCGAGTTCTCTTGCCTCTTCAAGAGAAACCTGGAGGTGCTCATTTACAACCCCATCCACGACTTCTTTGAATTCAAAAGCCTCAACCTCGCCTATCTCCTCATTGTAATTGACCTCAAGGTCGTATTCCATTCCGTATTTCTTGCGAGCCGCAGCCTGTACCGCCTCTTCGAGACCTTTGATCAGAACGCCTCGGTCAACGCCTTTTTCCCTGCAGATCTGATCAATAATCCTCTTTAATTCGGATTCCATTCAGTTTTGCTCCGCCAAAAAGTTGAAATCATTCACTGTCAAATTCGTATACCAGGTTTGCCTTTTTTAAATCCATCAGAGAAAGCTGGACCTGACTGTTTCCCAGATCCATGAGAAGAGTTCCCTCCTCGAAAGACAGCAGCTCTCCCTCGAAATTTCGCCTTTTGTCAATAGGTGATACTGTTTTCAAGCGCACTTTTTTTCCAACGGCCTTCACGAAATCCTTCTCTTTTTTGAGCCGTCTATTGAGCCCCGGTGAAGAGACTTCAAGAACATACCTGCCTGAAAGGGTATCGTTAATCTCAATGAGGTCCCCTATCTCTCTGCTCACAGCCGCGCAATCGTCTACGATAACCCCACCCGGTTTATCAATGGTGACCCTGAGAATCGGCCTGCCCCGTTCTGTAACGTACTCCACATCCACGAGTTCAAGGTCCAATTCATCAAGAACCGGTTCAATAAGATGAGATACTTCCTCTGCCGCCGTGCCGTGAATATCCGGCATGAAAATATTCTCCTTTGTTCAGAGGGCAAGCCCCTGATTACATCGTCCAGCGTTTTGCATGGAGTCCGTAGTCCAAAAATAAAAAAAAGCGGACCATGGGCCCGCTCCACCTTTGCGAACTGAATTGTTAAGCGCTTTCGCTACATAAGCACCTTACATAGTACGACCAGGAAACTTAGACAACCTGTGCCGTATCCGCAATCCGAAGTAAATTAGCCGGCCAGGCCGACTAACAACCTCAAAGAGGGGTGGTTGGGCTGAAAACTAAGTAAAACATGGAGCGGGCAACGGGGTTCGAACCCGCGACACCAAGCTTGGGAAGCTTGTACT
>CAYOWC010000113.1:0-13648 GCA_964407525.1 uncultured Desulfobacteraceae bacterium
TAAGCGAAGACTCCGAACCTGACCCAAATCTATGCGCCTACTTACGAAAGTTATTACGTCCACGTTCCTAATCAATATGAAAGAAGAGAACCCCGGTCCTTTTTTTTCTTGCCTTTTGTCCTCATCTTGCTATTGTTTCTGACAACAAGGTAATGGAAAGTCAAGAAAATATAAGGAGGAATTATGTACTTACCAAAAGCATACGAGAATTTTTCAAAGGATTACCCCCGTGTACTCGAAGCCTACAGGAATCTGGGGAAAGTCTGTCGTGAAGCAGGCCCTCTGGATGAAAAAACCCAGGAGATGGTGAAGCTTGGCATTTCCATTGGAGCGGCTTCAAGGGGGACTGTCATGTCTTCCACACGCAAGGCACTTGCAGCCGGTGCGAGTAAAGAAGAAATTATTCATGCCGTATTGCTTGCAGTTTCCACCACGGGATTTCCAAATATGGTCGCTGCTCTTGGATGGGTAAACGAAGTCCTGGCCAAATTGGACGAAAGCTGAAAAGGGCTCAAACCACAATCCTAAATTTTCAGTGCACCGAATTCTTGGCTTGACTTTAATTAGCCTGTTAATGTATTTTTACGGTTTTCACTCTGTTTGTCATGGGCAATGGGGAAATGGAACACATTAAAATTGCTGCAAATAATGTGGTTTATAAAATCTGATTTATTGACGAAAGGATCTTAGCATGGAAAAAATGGCTGAACAACTGAGAAATGTAGCCCTGATTGCACATGGGGGCTCCGGTAAAACCTCATTGGCCGAGGCGATGCTGTTTAACGGGAAGTCCACCACGAGATTGGGAAAGGTGGATGATGGCACATCAAGCTTTGATTATGAACCGGAGGAGATCAAGAGGCACAGCACCCTCAGTACGGCCTTTCACCATGCTAAATGGAAAAAGAACAAGATCAATATTATTGATACTCCGGGAGACGACAACTTTCTGTCCGATACCAAATTTTCACTTGATGCGGCGGACGGAGCGGTCGTGGTTATCAGCGCTATTTCCGGCGTAAAAGTGGGTACGGAAAAAGTATGGGCCTTTGCCAACGAACGAAATCTTCCGAGAATTATTTTCATTAACAAAATGGACCGGGAAAGGGCGGATTTTTTTAAAGTGATCGATGGGATTTCCGAGGAACTTGAGGTGAAGGCCACTCCTGTTTTTCTTCCTATTGGCGCAGAGGACGAATTCTCGGGGGTTGTAGATCTGATTAAAAAGACGGCCTATACCTATGAGCTTGATGGAAGTGGAAAGTTTTCAAAAACAGATATCCCAGCGGATATGGAGGACGACGTTGCTGAATGGCGGGAACAGATCATTGAAAACATCGTTGAAGCCAATGATGATTTGATGGAGAAATACCTCGAAGGGGAAGAACTTTCGGACGAGGAGATAGAGGAAACCCTTTTCTCCGGGATCAAATCGGGGGAGTTAATACCCATCGTTTGCGGATCGTCCCTTCTGAATATTGGTGTGGCACAGCTGATGGATTTGATAGTGCAAGGGCTTCCCTCCCCCTTGGAAATACTGCCAAAAGAAGGCAAGGCGTACGACAGTGATGAGATTATTGAAAGGATTCCCTCTGTGGATTCTCCTTTTTCCGCCCTTGTTTTTAAAACTGTTGCAGATCCTTTTGCAGGCCGACTCACGATTATGAGGGTGTTTTCAGGAACCGTGGAATCTGATTCACAGGTGTACAATCCCAATAAAGATATGAAAGAAAAGTTTGGTCAGCTCCTTGCCATCGAAGGGAAGAAGCAGCAGCCGGTTAAAGTGGCAGGGCCGGGGGATATCGTAGCCATTGCCAAACTCAAAGAGACCACCACGGGAAACACACTCTGTTCCGCTAAGGAACCGATTGTTTACCAACTCACGCAGGGGTTGCCGGCGGTTATCTCATACGCTGTACAGGCAAAGGTCAAAGGAAGTGAAGATAAGGTCTTTACTTCTTTTGCAAAACTCCTTGAGGAAGATCCCACGTTGAAGTTGGAAAGGGACCAGACTACTGCGGAGGTGATCCTCTCCGGAACGGGCCAAATCCATCTGGAGACGGCCTGTGATAAACTGGCAAGAAAATTTGGCGTTGAGGTGAATCTGGTCCCCGTGAAAGTGCCCTACAGGGAGACGGTGAAAAAAACCGCCAAGGGAGTCGTATACAGGCATAAGAAACAATCCGGTGGAAGGGGTCAATTCGCAGAGGTACATTTCGATGTCAGTCCGTTGCCCTCCGGATCCGGGTTCGAATTCCACGAAAATCTTACGGGAATGAATGTGCCCAGGAACTTCGTTCCCGCTGTGGAGAAAGGTCTTAACGAAACCCTTCTGACCGGTGCACTGGCCGGTTATCCCATTGTGGATCTGAAGGTGCGTTTCTATGACGGCAAATCCCACGAAGTGGATTCTTCTGAAATGGCTTTTAAGATTGCCGCGGCCATGTGCCTCAAAAAAGGCATGAAGGAAGCCAGCCCAACTCTTCTCGAACCCATAATGAAACTGGAAATCACAGTCCCTGAAGATGTGATGGGCGACGTGATGGGTGACCTGAACAGCCGGAGGGGGAAAGTACTTGGTATGGATTCCAAAGGCAAGTACCAGATCATTATGGCACAGGTGCCCATGGTGGAAATACTCAAATATGCCCTCGATCTGAATTCCATCTCGGGTGGACGCGGGACATTTACCATGGAACAATCCCATTATGAAGAAGTTCCCGCACAATTGGCGGAGAAGGTAATTGCTGCGGCGCAGGAAGAGGAGTAGATCAGGGGGGAAGAATGCAGAAAGGTTTTCTGTCGGGGGTACTGACTATAAGTGATAAAGGATCTGTCGGTCTTCGCGAAGATGAAAGTGGGAAGATAGCTGTCGATTTACTGAAGACCGGCGGTTTTCAAGTTGCTAAAAAAGGGATCGTTCCTGACGACAAGAAGAAGATCTCCGATGTCATTATTCAATGGGTTGATCAAGATGGGCTTTCGCTTGTTGTTACTTCCGGAGGCACCGGCCTCAGCCCCAGTGATGTGACCCCCCAGGCAATGGAAGAAATTCTTGATTACCAGATCCCCGGTATTCCAGAGGCCATGCGCGCAGCGAGCCTTTTGAAAACCCCCCATGCCATGATCTCAAGGGCCATGGCAGGGGTCAGGGGGACGTCCCTTATCATTAATTTGCCGGGCAGCCCGGGAGGTGTAAGAGATAACCTTTCCGTAGTTCTGCCCGCCCTCGAACATGCTCTTATGAAATTGAATGGTGATCCGTCGGATTGTGCGGCTATTCACGAAAAGACGACATAACCCAAGCTGGAGGATCCGAAACCAAATAGGCTCAGTCAAGTGTCGGGCAGGGAAAAGTTGAGGATTTAATCATGGAACTCAAGGCTTTCGAGAGATCGGCCGGGAGGGTTTTTGTGGTCGAAGTCCCGGAGAGACTGGAAGTGAATATTTCCGACAAATTCAGGGCTGAAATGAATGCGCTGGTGGATGGCGGAAATTTCCAAATTGTTATTGATTTGAAAAAGACGGAATTCATGGATTCCAGCGGCTTGGGCGCCTTGGTGTCGCGCATAGCCGTTATGAGATCCAACGGCGGAGATGTCCGTCTGGCATCGGCTTCACAATCTGTTATGAACCTCCTCCAGGTTACCCATCTTGACCGGGTATTCAAATGCTTCGATGACATAGAATCCGCGGTTTCCAGTTTTTCTCCTTAATGAGAAGTGTGACCAATGGGTTTTATCCCAGAGGCCTCTGATTTCTTTTTAGGGATTTTGAAAATAGGAGGGTAGATGTCGAGCAACGACAAAGCCGACCAGAAACCTTTTAACAACCCTTCGCGCTTCCTTCACTTACTGGAACCTGACTACGACCGCGAGATATACCGCCTTCCGGAAGAATACGCAAAAAAAATTCGAGACAAACTCATATTCCTTTATGGGAAAAAAGAGGCAAACGGATGCTTTGATGAACTCGAAAGGATCATGAAGGTTTACCATGCCTACAAGACTCCTGAAATGATTGAGCAGGACGTGGGGTTTGATCCTTCCAGGCGTTTTACTGAAAAAGATGTCATTCTGATTACCTATGGAGACCTGATCCGATCCCCGGGTCAGAAGCCTTTAGAGATCCTGGCTGATTTTTGCAGGAGATATCTTAGAGGGGCCATTAATACATTGCACATCCTTCCGTTCTTCCCTTATTCCTCCGATCGGGGGTTTTCTGTTACCGATTTTGAAGAGGTTGACCCCAAACTGGGCACATGGGAAGATATCAGCGACCTCAAGGCGTACGCCAGGCTTATGTTTGATGGGGTGTTTAACCATGTTTCTTCAAAAAGCCGATGGTTTCAAGAGTTCTTGAACGGCAACGAATATTTTCAATATTTCTTTATCGTTTTTAATACCAAAAATGCTATTTCTCCCGATTACCTGGAATTAATTGTGCGCCCGAGGACCTCGGATCTTTTGTCTACCTACAGCACGATTAACGGTCCCCGTTCAGTGTGGACAACGTTCAGTAAGGATCAGGTAGACCTTAACTTTAAAAACCCCAGGGTATTTCTGAAGATGGCTGAAATACTGCTCACGTATGTTCGAAGGGGTGCGGATATGGTCCGGCTGGATGCCATAACCTACCTCTGGGCTGAATTGGGGACTTGCTGCGCACACCTGGAACAGACCCATACCATTATCAAACTTTTCAGGGATATCCTCGATGCGGTTGCACCCTCCGTGGCGTTGATTTCCGAAACCAACGTTCCTCATGACGAAAACATCCAATATTTCGGAAATGGCAGCGACGAAGCACAGATGGTTTACAATTTTGCTCTCCCTCCCCTGATTCTTCATACGTTTCAGACAGAATCTTCCGACCGTTTGACGACCTGGGCCGCCGGTTTGGATAAAGTTTCCGATACTGCAACCTATTTCAATATCCTTGATTCCCACGATGGGATAGGGGTGATGGGAGCAAAAGATATCCTGACCAATGAAGAAATTGAGATGATGGCCCTCAAGGTCCTGGAGCATGGTGGATTCATTTCTTATAAGGACAACGGCGACGGAACAGTGAGTCCTTATGAACTGAATTCTACATGGTACAGCGCTCTGAACAGGGAAGATTGCGGTGAAAGTTCCGATTTGAAGATGGTTCGTTTTCTCGCCTCCAGATCGATCGCCCTGGTTATGATGGGCGTCCCGGGGATCTATCTGCACGGCCTGTTTGGTTCAAAAAACGATGCCGACGCTGTGCTTGAAGATGGCCAGACAAGGAGCATCAACAGACGGACCATTGACAGGGATAGTGTTTACAGGGAACTGGCGGACAACACCAGCTCCATGTACAAAATTGCGTATCATATGGGTGAGATGATTGAGAAACGGATAGGTGAGAAAGCCTTTCACCCCAATGCGCCCCAACAGATTCTATTTGTTTCCGATGCCGTTTTTGCTCTGGTTCGAACCTCCGCCGATGGAGAGGAAACGATCCTTTGTATTACAAATATTACCTCTCAACCGCAGAAACTGAAGATAGACACTTCTGACGTGGGTTTGGCTGGTAACCTTTGGGATGATGTCCTTTCAGAAGATTCATTCAACTCCGAAAACGGAGACCTTTTTCTTGACCTGAAACCATATCATATTCTATGGTTGAAGAGAGATTGCTGATGCGCCAGCAAAACCCCTGTCAGAAATGGTTCTGTAAACGAAGACGTTGCAGGATGGATACTCTATGTGTTTTGAAGCCTGATGGCAAAGGAGTTGTCGTATGAGTGTACTTTCTTCCGGCATGAGCGACTATGTAGACCAGATCAGTCAAATTGGAGGAACATTGGGCCCCATGGTCGTAAAAGGGACGATCCTTCTTTTGATCGTGTTGCTCCTGGTCAAATTCCTGGGAAAATTTGTGTCATCGCTTCTCATCAAGGTGGGCATGCCGGAGCGGAAGGCGGCTTATTCAGTCACAGGCCTGCACATCCTGGTCCTGTTGATTGGAGCTTTGGTGGTGCTGAATCTTGTCGGTTTCCCTGGGGCTCTCCTTTTCCGTGTCATTATGCTGATCGTTCTGATTACCATTGCTTGCTACGTAATTGTGAAGCCTTATATCCCTCAACTCCCTTTTAAAAAGGGACAAATTATCCAGGTGGGGGATTCCGTGGGTATTGCAGATATGATTACCGTCATGCACACACGGATTCGAACTTTCGATGGTAAGGTGATCTTTATCCCCAACCATCAAATCCTTAATAATACGGTAACCAATTCCAGCGCCAGGCCCAATCGCAGACTGGATATTCGTTTTTTCATCGCCTTTGACCAGGATGTGAAAAAGGCCATGGAGTTGGTGACGGAAATTTTAAAAGAAGACGAAAAAGTCCTGGAGAAGCCGGCGCCGCGTGTCGTCATTGACAAGTTTGAACCAGGGTATATGAATATGTTGGCTCGTTTCTGGGTGGTAAGAAAGAATGCTCTTACGGGCCGCTGGGGGCTGAATGAGAAAATCAAGATAAAACTGGATGAAGCAGGGATCAAGATGGCTTCTCCCAGGATGGACATTAGCTGCGAAACGGGATCGGAGGGTGTGCCTTTTTCAGAAGACCCGGTAGAGGGTCCCGAGAAATAAGTGGTTTCTTTCAATATGGAAAACTGGGGCACATGGGACCCGGATATCTACTCTCCACCGCACTGATCCGAATGTGAATATCCCCTTTATGTAGGACCTAACGGGATAAACATGAACTAGAGTTTGCGGACCTTTTTCCCGTCGTCAAAGATGGCTCGATAAGCAACGGTGAGAATACAAGCCTGTAAGGGGGCCGTGACGACGATGCCGATCCCGAAAAGGATGCCTCCGATACTTCCGATGACGCTTGCAACGGCCGACACACTGAGGAAAGACCAGAAATTGCTTTTCACCGTTTGAAAACTGGTCATTGAAGCACTCCAAAAATCCATGTTGCGATCTACAATAAGGAAAGGCCCAAACATCAGAAATGCCTGTGCGGCATAAACAAAGAACATCGCTACCAGTTGTCCAACACCCGGTATGAAAAGAAGGCTCAGAGCGCCTGCCGAGACGGCGATTCCCCAGCCAATCACAAAAATAACAGAGTTGATGAAAAAACCAAAACCTTTGAAAATAAGGGGGATATCTGGTTTCGGTTCCCGTTTGTTCTGTAATCTCAACGTGATGATGAGTACACCTGAAAGCATGGGGCCTACAAGAATACCCGCACTTGCTACGCCCAGGGCCAGGGCGATGAGCGAAGCAGGAACCAGGATCGCGATATTTTCCTTGTACAGTTGAAAGCCTTTTTCAAACCAGGTACTTAAATGAACCTGCGGGGGTTCCATGGGTATCCTCCTTTGTTGAATAATGCGGCCATGTCCTCCGGTATTTCCGCTCTGAAATGGAGCCTTCGACCATCTTCAGGGTGGGTAAGTGCGAGGGACTCAGCATGAAGCGCTTGACGTGGAAGGCATAATCTGTTTCGGTCTCCTTCCGTCAAACGGTTTTCAATGAACTTCAAAAACAGGGTGTCATCCAAGCCGTAGATCTTATCCCCTACCACGGGATATCCCAGAGAAAAAAGGGTCGCCCGGATCTGGTGCAAACGCCCCGTAATGGGGGATGCTGACACAAGGGATTTTCCCTCATGCGTGTCAAGCAGTCGGAATTGCGTGAGGCATTGTCGGCAGTCTTCGGTAATTTCCTGCCCTGAATGTGATGAAAAAAAGCGTTGTTTCTTTCTGATGGTACTGGTTTTATCCCGGGCTAAAAACCCGTCAGCGCGAAACTCTCCGGAAGGAAATTTTCCTTCTACAAGCACCAGGTAGTTTTTCCGAACATTGCCCGATTGAAACTGCTGCTGGCAATGTGTCGCTGCCAATGCCGTTTTTGTGAGCAATACGATGCCGGAAGTTTCCCGGTCAATCCTGTTTACAAAGAAAAAAGATTCTCCCGAGTGATCGGTTCTGAGCAGGCGCCAGAGTGTATTCCTGAAGTAGCGGCCTCCTGGATGGCAGGGAAGGTTTCCAGGTTTGTTGATTACAAGCAACGCCCGATCCTCAAAAATGATGGAATAATTCGTGCTGACCGGGGGTTCTTCCCGGTCAAAATGAACATACTCCACCTCGTCTCCTACTTCAAGAATCGCGCTGGGAACAGAGGGACTGCCGTTGAGCAGAATCTTTTCACATTGAATCAGATCTTCCCATTGGTTGCGATGATGATAGGTGAATCTGAGGCTCAGAAAATCAAGAATCGCAGACCCTGCATGGTCCGGGGCAATGGTTGTGGAGACCTTTCGCTTCATGTAAGTCAGGAATTAGGAGAAAAGGATTGGGGAATTCTCTCCCTTTCTTTGAGCGAATAGATCCGCACGGGGTTATCAAGCCCTTTTAAATGAACCTCTCCCAGATCATAAACCGGCCACAACCCCTCAATCATTTTTTTTGTGGCTTCCCCAATGACCATGTCGCCTCCTTTGGCGTAATCCGCCAACCGGGCGGCAATGTTGGTAACAGAACCGGTTGCTGTGTACGTCATACGGGTATCCAATGAGCCTTTGAATCTAGTCATGCCCACCAGGGCTGTTCCCGAATTGATCCCTATGTTGACATTGATCGGATCAAACCGGTCGCTCAATTTCTTGTTCAGATCAATGTTCATTCTGTGGATGTCAAAAGCGGCCTTCACTGCATGGGTTGCATTGGTCACGGCGTCGTCATTTTTAAAAATGATCATTAATCCATCCCCCGCGGTTTCATTGATGTCTCCGCCGGATCTGTGAATGGGATCCACGAAACTGGAAAACATCATTTCCACCATTTCGTTGACCTCGGTTTCGGGTCTGCTTGAACTCAAATGCGTGTAACCCTCAAGGTCTAGAAACAGGACAGTGACGTCCATCTTCTTTTTCTCCTGATCGAGCATCTCGGGATGATGTTCCACAATACGCCGTACGGATTGGGGAACGAAGGGGGATAGATGAGCAAGCATCTGGCTGATCTTTATCTTGTCCTGCGTTATTTCCCACTGCTTTTTGGTCCGAAGAAGAATATCTCCCGCAGTTTCGGAAAGGTCTCTCATGAGATAGAAATCCTTTCTACTGAAACGCGTTCCAGGCCTGGAGACAAGGTTTATGATGCCAAGAATCTCCTTGTTTACAAATATGGGCAGGGCCATTTCGGGGCCGGTCTCAATGAGGGTTCCATCAGGACGTCTGATCTGTTCACTGCTGGAAATTACGATGCCTTTTTTTTTGTCGAGGGCTTTCTGTACGGCTCTGCGGTTCCTTTTGCAAGAAAGACAGTTCACCGGACGGTTATAAAGGGCGCACTGGAGGGGACGGGTGTATTTAGAGGCATCAGGATCTATCATGAGGATGCACACCTCCATAGCGGAGGGAACCAAAGCGCGGGCTTCTTCTCTGATTTTTTCCAGAATCTTGTTTACTTCGATACTTGAGGCCACACTTGACGCAATACGTCGCTGGGCCTCGAATCTCTCCTTGTAATATTTTCTCATCTTTGATTCCTTACTCTAAGATACTTAGTTTCCGTCCATTTTTGTTTAAAATATTGCAGCATAAGGCATACCAGTGACGTTTGAAGATATGTTGATTTTGAGGATAATGTCAAGAAAATGGGCAGATATATTAACTTAGAACTGCAATTAAACAACTGTGAATTGAATCTCGTGTAAAAATCACAAGAAATATTTTGCAATTCGCTGAAAACCAGTGATAGAAAGGTGCCCAAAGGATAGGTCGTGATTCGCGGTTTTACGAGAGATTTTTTCTGCCACAACAAACGGAGAAAACCACATGAAATGGATAAAGCGCCTGTTTTTCTTGCTTGTGTTTCTGGTCATTGCTTATTTTGCCATCAAGTTGATCTTACCGTATCTGAACGATTATCAGAAGGATGGAGAACTGACCCTGCCGGGCTTGGAAAAATCCGTTACTGTAAAGCGGGATGAAAAAGGGATGGCCTATATCTATGCGGAAAACTTCCACGATGCCATTATGGTCCAGGGGTTTGTTACAGCACAGGATCGGCTGTTTCAGATGCAATTGACCCGCCTGTTTTCCCAGGGGCGAATCTGTGAACTCGCAGGGGAAAAAGCACGGGCGCTTGATATTCGCATGCGAACCATCGGGCTTCATCGAATCGCGAAAAAACAGGCGGCCATGCTGAACCAGCAGACCCGGGATCTTTTTCAGTGGTATGTGGATGGCGTAAACCGTTTCATCAAAGAATGTCCAAAGGATGCCCACCTGGAATTTAAAATTGCTGGGATAAAACCTGAGCCCTGGACCGTGGCTGATTCACTCTCTGTATTGTATTATATGGGGTTTTCCACTTCGGCCAATATGAAGACGGAAGTGGTGTCCCAGATGTTGATAGATGTGCTTGGTCCTGACAAGGCCATGGAGATTATGCCCATATGCATTAATCCTGATGATCCTTCTGATACGGGCGATCAGGCCCAGCATGTTCCTGGAGTTTTACACAGGTTTTCTGCTTCTGCCTACGAAAAACTCTTTGCTTTCACAGGCGACAGGCGTCTTCGGGTGGGAAGCAATAATTGGGCGGTTTCGCCGGCGCTGTCTCCCGGTGGAAAACCTGTTCTTGCTGGAGATCCGCATCTCGATACAAGAATACTGCCGGGGGTATGGTATCCATTTGGCATGATAACCCCTGAATTCCGAGTCGTTGGCGCCGTTATTCCTGGATTGCCGGGATTTGCCATAGGTAGAACTCCCTATATTTCTGTTGCCATGACAAATAATTATGGAGATATGCAGGATCTGTATGTGGAAACGGTTGACCCGGATCAACCCGGGCACTACCTGGAAGGGAAGTCCTCCTACCCGTTCGAAGTGATCAAAGAAAAACTGAAAATAAAAGACAAGGAAGCGTCCGGGGGATATCGTGAGGAAGATGTTAAGATCAGGATGACGAAAAGAGGCCCGGTCATTTCAGAAGTGCTGAAAGGCCTTAAAACCGATAAGGTCATCACCCTGCGCTGGGCCCCCGTCGAGACTATGGGTGAAAGCATTGGACTTTTTGAATTTTCAAAGGCGAAGTCTGTCCGGGAAATGCATAAGGCCCTGGAGAATGTCCCCATGCTGTGTCTTAACTGGGTTTTTTCCGACACATCGGGGAATATAGGATACCGGGCAAGTGGGAAAATTCCCATCCGTTCCGACAATGACGGTACAATTCCCTACAAGGTAGTGAATGGGGTTGACAATTGGAAAGGCTGGATTCCGCAAGCCGAAATGCCTCACAGTACGAACCCCGATAGGGGGTGGTTAGGAACCTGTAATCAAAAAGTTATTTCCAATGATTATCCCTATTACTACTCTTCCCATTTCTCACCGTCCTACCGGTATAGGAGGTTGACGGAACTGCTGAACAGTCCGGAACAAAGAAGTGTGGATGACCATTGGCAGTATCAGCGGGACGAGAAAAATCTTATGGCGGAAAAAATTGCGCCGATCATGGCAAAGGCTCTCATGGCGCATAAAGACACGGAAGAAATGGGAAAAATTCTCTCCGGATGGGATTTCATGGACAGGCCGGATCTTGCGGCCCCCACGATTTTTCAAGCTACGTATATCGCTTTCGCAAGGATGGTGTTTGAGGACGAACTTGGCAAGAAAACAACGGATACTCTTCTTGATAACTCGTATTTCTGGCAGGAGCGTTTGCAGAAAATGGTGCTTAAGGGGTCGTCAGAATGGTTTGGTAATGTGAAGGCGAAGGGAAAAACAGAGACCTTGGACAGTCTTTTTCATCAAGCGGCATTGAAAGCAAGTTCCCAACTCAGTACCACATTGGGCGACGACCCCCACGATTGGATCTGGGGAAAGGTACACACCTATGAATTAGTCAGCCCGCTTCGTCGAAACGGTCCGGGGAAGGGACTACTTGGTAGTGGCGAAATGCCCATGGGGGGATCCGCAGAGACCCTTTACAGGGCTATCTATGACCCCAATGACCCGTTTTCGGTAACGGTTTCCGCGTCACTCCGAATGGTTGCCGACATGGCTGATGAGGAAAAAGTGGTGGCAGTTCTGCCGGGAGGGGTTACGGGGCGTCTTTTCAGCCCACATCAGAAGGACCAGGTTCAGGCCTTCATGGATGGGAGCAAGATGTACTGGTGGTTCAGTGACAAGGCTATCAGCGAGCACACGGAGCACACCCTTCAACTTAAACCCTGAGATGAAATTAAGAACGCCCCTTACGTCGCAACAATAATGCTAAGACCATAAAAACAATACCAGCAAGAATGAGAATAAGCCAGAGATACTCTTCCATCAATGCTGCGCCAGCGGCGGCAATTCCTAGAAAAATGCCCACCATGGCAATACGCCAGTTCCCGTGAACTCCGGCTAAGAAAGCGGAAAGGGCGAGAACAAGAAGGGCCACAAGGCCAAAATCAGCGCTGTTCAGCCGTCCTGTATCGTTCAACAGAAAAACCAGATAAATGGCTGAAAGAAATCCAAGCCAGTGAATGACCTGAACCCAGATCATCCTAATTCTGCTTCCCCCAGTTGTTTTTACCTGGGACCACTGCATATACACGGAACCCGCCCAGAAAAGAGGGCCCATGGCAACCCAGAACCAGAATCCCCTCAACGGATTAAAATCAGTCAGGGCAACCCCAATTCCGGAAAAAATAAGCAGGATGAGCAGGACAATCTCATCTTTACGGATTGCCCTGGATTGTTTTTTCGGGGGTGACGAAGCAGTATTTTGTGCAGCAGAAGTTTCACTATTTTCGGACATTGTTTCCTCCCTGAATATATCAAAAAGAATATTTTCAACAGCTTCTCAAAAATTGGCTCGGAAGTCAACAGATCATCCTCAGATGCTAATCACCTTGTCAGCCAATTGCATGGCTGTCACAATATCCAGCATATTGGTGGTTTCACCCACCATCTTTTTTTTGAGCAAGTCGAAGTGGGTAAGACAAGTCCCGCAGACCAGAATATAAACACCATCCTTTTCCAGGTCCTGTAACACCGGCAGGACTTCGGAACCGGCAATGGTCATTTTGACGCCATTGTTGACAAATATCAGCCGCCAGAGGTCTTCTCCCATCTCCTTCAGTGTTTTCAGAAAACTGACCATGAGTTTTACGCCGAGTTCATGATCTCCATGACCCATGCTGTCTGTGGCCACCATGACCATGATTTTCCTTCTTTCCGGGTCCAGGGTTTTTTCTTCCGGGGGCGCCAAAGCCGTTTCTTCACTGGAACTGCCCGTAATGCGGAAATTTTCACCATCCTCTGTTACGGAAATCTCATAGTTCTGGGATTCTAAAAATCGGGTGACATTCTGTTTTGCTGCTTCATTGTCCACCGTGATCATCAGGGTTGCGGGATGTCCCTGTTCAATGAGCTCTTTGGCTTGAATTACTGGAGCCGGGCAGGCCAGTCCCCGACAATCGATTTCGTTGTTCATCTTGATCTCCTTTTCTGATGAGGCGCTTGTATTTGCAGACAGGTATTTTTCTTGGCTCATCGCGGATTAACGTGATATTTTCATTAATTCGCGAATAGACCATGCTCAAATTCCAGGTGTCAGGTGTCAGGTGTCAGGAAAAAACCTGGCCGCATTCATCCTATTCA
>CAYOWC010000114.1:0-13498 GCA_964407525.1 uncultured Desulfobacteraceae bacterium
TTTCTTTTTTGTCTCTGATATACTTAATGGCAATGGGATAGCTTGCCAGATGTAACGTATCATAAAGATCTTGCCCTGCACTTCTTACTTCTTCCAATATATTCATAGTCATATCTTCCTTGAAGAATGGTCTGAAGGGAACGTTTCGTCCACCATAAAACCTTTGAATTCTTATTTCATAGGGGGTGTTATATGAACAAACTGAAACCATTAGGGGATCCTTTTATGGTTCAAGCACCCCGAATGTCTGTTCCCCTTGGGATATTCCGCCCGTGTCGCATATCCGGCCTCATCTTTATTCTTCTTTCCATAAGCCACTGCATCGCACCTGCGCATGGAAAAAAGGAAGGACGTCCCGGCCAAGGAAAAAGTCCCACAACTGTTTACACGGATATCTTCGTGATCGATGTGAGCAATATCGATGGTGCGCAACAATCATTTTCTGCGCACGCATATATAGAATTATCCTGGAAAGACCTCCGATTGGCTCACAATAACCCCCGACCCATGAAATATTCGCCCGACAAGATATAGCGACCCGATTTTGATATTATTAACCAGAAAAGGATTTACCCCACCCGTTCGAAAGAATTGACCGTATCAAAAGATGGAACGGTTCGCATGGCGGAAAGAGGCCTTTTAGAAAGAGCCAAGGCCATTGATCGAAAAATGCGTGTCCTGTTCCCTATAGCAGTTCTCCTCCTGGCGGTCTATGCCTTTCTTTTATATTGACCGCATTTTCTAGACCGTAATCCTGACCGCTCAGTAGATCGCACTTCTATCTTGACAATTTCATTATTGTCGGGAAAAATATCCCATATCCATAATCGAAGACCACTCTTTTCACCGTTTTTCAAATCTTCCTTGCTGGTAACGGATAACGGTCGCTCTACATTAGAAAAGTCATCGAAACAGATTTGGGACCATTTACCTAATACGGTTTGGAAAATTTCTAAATATTTTCTTGACAAAACCGGCAAGTCAGCCTAATTAAACTTCATTATCTAATGCTTCCAAACTCTAATCCAGGATGGCCTGTGAATGTTTTTTGCCCCACAGAAAGTAAATAAAATCTTTGAAACCAACATGGGGAGGAGACATTTCCTGAAGATCGGCGCCACAACAGCCGCTGCCGCCTTTCTCCCTTTCCCCGTAATGCAGGCTCACTGTTCTTCCTCTGAGCGATCCCTTTCCCTATACTGCCCCAAAACCGGAGAATCGTTCAAAGATACCTATTTTGAGCGTGGAAAATACGTCCAGGACGCCTTAGATAAAATCAACCAGATCATGCGCGATAGTAGAACCGGGGATATTCATCTGATTGACCCGAATTTATTGGATATTCTCTTCGCAATTTCTCGGAAAACTCGATGTACCTCTCCCATGACCATTATTTCCGGATACCGATCTCCCGCTACCAACGCGTGGCTGAGAAAACGCTCAAGGAGGGTGGCACGAAAAAGCATGCATCTTTCTGGAAAAGCTGCAGATATAAGGATTTATGGTATTCGAACATCTTCCCTGAAACGCGCAGCGGTAAGTATAAAGGGTGGTGGCGTTGGTTACTATCCACGCTCGCATTTTATTCATGTGGATTCGGGGCCCATCCGATACTGGTAGAATAAACACAGCAAGAGCAAATCACTTTATCCATTCCCGAAACCTGATTGCCTCCCATTAGGAATCGTCCTCTCCTTCAATTTTATTGTCATCCCCTTGTATTCCATTGCAATTTGACACGAAAATGTTATACTTAAAGGATGCAATTAGCGGTTAGCCTTTAGCTATTAGCCGCACAAAATCAGTGATTTAGGGCGCAATGGGCTAGCATCAAAAAACGAGAATACCAGCACGAAAAAAAGTCATTCAAATGCTTGAGATCTTTAAGCTAACGGCTAATAGCTAAGAGCTAATTGCGGCTTTTAGGCTATATGCAATAATCAAGTGCTGATAATCTCCCTGCGTGAGAAAACACAATCCTTTAAGGAGGAGATAAACAATGGCAAAAAAGGTACTTTTTTTCTTTTTTTTCTTTGCTTTACTGATTCAACCTCTGCGCCCTGTGCTTGCACAAAAAAGGCTTCTATTGCCTGTACACATCCATGGCAATAGCAACATATATGAGCCCTGCAGCACACTGGAAAATCTCAAAGAACAACTCCGGAAAACAAGTGTCGAAAACGGGCTCTGTTCCAATGGAGAGGGAATAGTGGTATCTTCTGAGGACGGCAGCGATATGGAAAACGGATCGGAAACTGTTCCCGGTGAAGATGACACAGATGCGAATACGGACAGCGACAGCGATGATGATGCGGACAGGGGAAATGACGCCCTTACGCCCTCCGAGCAATAAGGTCCTGAAAGGAACGAAGCAATGCGTTGTTTCAAACCCCAGACTGCGTACCTGTCTCTTTTCCTCGCGTTTTTGTCTGTGGTTTTTCTTTTTTTTGTTCCATTACGGGAAGTACTCGATAGTGTATAAATACGTTTACCAATTGAAGAGACTTATTATCTATGGACAAATTTTTCCAGCTTTTCAAGGGGCTTCCCGAGCGGAAACAATACAATCAGGAATTTCGCGCAGCCTTAAACCTTCAAGCACGGAAACTTCAAAGGCCTCTTGCATTCGTAGCAAGTTTTGCATGGATCAATTTTGCATTCAATATTGACCCGAAACTGCACCCGGAATTCCCTGAACTTTTCTATTTCAGAATGGCCCTCACGGGAGCAGGCGTTCTCATTTTTCTCTTCTCCTTTTTTGAACGTGCCAGGGGTAAAGGCTTAGGTCTCATCTATATTCTAACGGTTTTTTCTTTGTTGTCCTGCAGTTTTTTTACGGGAAGAATCGCTGATGATGCCGGATATGTGTCAGGGCTGCAACTCCTTATCATCATAATCATTGCGGTGCCCTTTTCATTAAAGGCCCTCACCGCATTCTACGTTGCATCCATCCTCCTTTTTCTAAGCGCCGTAAAGATCTATGCCCCTGTCCTGACTACAGCGTCGGCCGAATATTCCATGAATAATCTCGTCTTATCGTACGCCATCGGCTTCCTCTTGGCCTGGGTCATGGATCGATACAGATTCACGATGTTTCGAAATCAATTCAAAATAAACCAGGCAAAAGAAGAAGCCGAAGAAACCGCAAAGGAAAAAACCAGGTTTATCAAGAGAATAAGCGAAGAGTTCAGTGTTCCTTTAACCGTTGTCATTGATTTATCCAATACGGCAAGACGACAGGAATCGATCATGGCCAACCACGCCAAATCCACCAATCATGTGGTGAAATCCGTGGATGAGATTACCAATGTTACGGAAACGCTGGGGCAGACCATACAAAAGGTGGCAACCATGTCTCAGGAAGCATCCGCTTTCGCAAACACCTGCCAGGAAGACTTGATTCGCATGAAAGTGACCATGAAAGACATGGGAAGTGCTTCGAAAGCCATATCGGGAAGATTGGGGGCCATCAATGAAAAGGCGGAAAATATCACAAACGTGGTCACGACGATATCCAAGGTAGCCGAACAGACAAACCTCCTTTCATTGAACGCAGCTATTGAGGCGGAAAAAGCAGGGGAATACGGACGGGGATTCAAGGTCGTGGCAAGAGAAATCAGGCGGCTTGCAGATCAGACAGCAATTGCCACTCTGGATATAGACCAGACGGTTCACGAAATGCACAAAGCAGTATCAGCCGGTGTAATGGAAATGGATAGGTTTATCATGGCCGTGAGACAGAGTGCGGAAGATGTTGATCTGATCGGGGATCAAGTCAGCCGCATTATCGATCACGTTCAAACCCTTTCCCCAAATTATGACCACATCAATGAAACCATGCAGCTTCAGTCAATAAATGCGAGAGACATCGGTAAGGCCGTGGACCAATTGGGTCAAGAGATCGAACAAATCACCGAAACTCTGCACAACACATACGCAGCCATTGAACTCCTTAATGCCGCGGAAAAGAACCTGCAGGAGGAAATTTTCCATTTTGGGGGTACATCCCAGCCCTTTCAAGGTGACTTCTAAACCGTCATGATTTGGAGCCAAGGCGTGACTTCTAACCCATTATTATTGTTTTCGGTTTCAGGTGTCAGTGTTCAGGTTTCAGGAATGAAGAAATTCTGGCTATTATTACCCGCCTGACACCTGACACCTGACACCTGAAACCTATGGATTTGGAACCTCATTTTTGCAGATAAAACTCTGACTATTACCTGACTTTAATAAGCACCTTGAAAGGGCTGGGGTGCACCCATAACACCCGATCAGTAAGGCACCCGTATCCTGAACAAAACAATAGACTGCTACCGCGAAATGGTCAAACAATCCAGACGGTATGACAGCACCTTATTTTCATATTTGGAGGTCTGTAATGGACGGAAAACGACCCTGCGAAGACTTAAAACGGCAGATTGCAGCATTGGAGAAGGAAGCTGATCTCAGGAAAGATGCCGAACGTAAATTCAAGAACATATTTCATAAATCCCTGGATGCACTTATGATCATCGGCAGTAAAAACAGAGAAATTCTTTCGGCGAATAAGACAACCGGGGTGATTCTCGGTTTTCAGGAACAAGACTTGAAGGGGAAGCCTTTTTCAATTCTCTACCCCCCTTCAGAAACTTCTACAGAAGGACCTTCCCCCTATGACTTCCAGGTGTTCGGAACCGTATTCACACAAGCTTTCCTACGTTCTGATGGGTCAACCTGCCTATTGGATTTAACAGCAACTTTAATTGATTGGGATAATGACAAGGCAATCATGGTTTCTCTCCGTGATGCTTCCGAGCGAAAACTGTCAGAGGAGGCTTTGCGGGACAGCGAGGAAAAACTGCGAACGATTACCGAAACAGCCAAAGATGCGGTCATCATGCTTGATGAGAAAGGCACAATTTTGTTTTGGAATCCTGCTGCAGAAACGATCTTTGGTTATACCGGTCAGGAAATCATAGGCAAAGATCTAGGTGCTCTTATCGCAGCAAAAAAATATCATGAAGCCTATCTGAAAGCATTTGAAATTTTTAAAAACACCGGACATGGACAGGCAATTGACAGAACACTCGAACTGGATGCAATGAAAAAGGATGCAACTGAATTTCCCGTTGAGATTTCCCTCTCCACCATTCATACCCGAGGAAAAGATTTTGCCGTAGGAATAGTTCGGGACATCTCTGACCGTAAACGAATGGAGAAAGAGCAAAAAGAACTGATTCAACAACTTCAAGAAGCGCTTTCCCAGGTGAAGAAACTTGGTGGACTACTTCCCATCTGTGCTTCCTGTAAAAAGATTCGTGACGATAAAGGATACTGGAATCAGATTGAATCGTACATCCGAGACCACTCCGAGGCCGATTTCAGTCATGGCATCTGTCCGGAATGCGCAAAAAAACTCTACCCGGAAATGAATTTATATAATGATTGAAGGAATTGTATGAAAACAAGAATTGTCCTTTTTTTCCTTTTCCTAACGATGACGTGTGCAGGTTGCGAAAAAGAAATGCCTAATGATCCCGATGCGGATGCTCAGGGACACACGCCCCCCACATCGGTCACCGTAGCACTCAATAATACTATCAATCAGGCCATACATCTTTTCGGAGACGCCGAAATCTATTTCGGCTGCCATCAGTGGCCCATCTGGGGAAATGAAAAGGTCATGGCGTTCATGAAGAAACAGCGCGACCTCTATAAATACATCCACGATCAGACTCTCAGGCTGGCCAATTCAGGGTGTACACCCATTGAAATTGCGGAACAGATAGAATTACCGGAAACGCTTCGTAACTCTTTTTCAAACCGAGACTATTACGGTACCCTGTCACACAATGCGAAGGGCGTCTACCAAGCGTATTTTGGCTGCTATGATGCCAATCCGGCCAATATTGAAACTCACGCACGATCTTTTTCTGCGCATGTTAGTGGGATTGGCAGGAATCAAAGAGACGATCTTTTCGGAGGATCTTGAAACGAGCGGAAGCCGAATCGATCTGGTGCGTTTCCTTCTTCTTTTTGACAAGCCCCAGTCTAATTTCAACATCGTAACACCGTAGTAGTTTGTGGACGGGGATTTCCGCAGATAGGCGCAAATCATTACCAAAAAAAATCAAGGAAGGAAAACATGAAATTCAAATCGATTTTTCTTGCAACATCCCTTCCCGTGATTGGGGTATTTCTAGGATTTCTATTATTGAACGGGCTTTGCCAGGCCGACGATGAAAAAGAAATTCAAAAAAGAGGCCTTATGGGTCGTGTAATGGGACTTGATACCACGGATATCAGCAGTAAATGGAAGGCGATTCGCGTACTTGTCAGTTACAGCAATACCAATTTTTTCCAAAACAGAGGGAAAATAAAAGGGCTGGAAGCAGAATTCATGGCAGAATTTGAAAACTTCCTTCTGAAAGGCCTTTTAAAGGGGCCGACGAAAATACATGTAGTTTTTATCACGCTCCCTTTCAACCAACTCATCCCCTCACTCATGGAAGGCCGAGGAGACATTGTTGCTGCAGGATTGACGATCACACCTGAACGGCAAAAACTGGTGGCCTTCACAGACCCTTACATTAAAAACGTTCGCGAAATTATAGTTACCTCAAAAGATGAAAAAGAGCTGAGAAACAAGAGAGATCTTTCTGACCGTACAGTGCACGTGGTGTCAGGAAGCAGTTATATTGAGCATCTGAAGGAACTCAACAAACAGTTTATACAGGAGGGATTAAAACCCATAAAGATTGTCAAAACGGATGAGTCCATGGAATCCGAAGATCTGTTGCAGATGGTCAATGCCGGAATATTTGAATTAATGGTTGTCGACCAGCACATTGCTGAGCTGTGGTCCCAGGTTCTGACAAATATGGTACTTCGAAAAGATCTTTTCATCCATTCGGGAGGAGAAATCGCATGGGCTGTCAGAAAGAACAATCCGAAACTGCTGGAAGTCTTGAACGCATTCGCAAGGAAACATAGGCAGGGCACGTTGTTAGGGAATATCCTTCTCAAGCGTTATTACAAAAATTCCAATTGGATACAGAATCCCCTGACAAAAGCAGAAGAAAAAAAATTCGAAAAATTGAGGAACCTCTTTCAGAAATACGCAGAGATGTATCAATTCGACTGGCTTAAAATTGCAGCGCTAGCCTTCCAGGAGTCCCGTTTGATCCAAAACAAGAAAAGTAGAGAGGGCGCCGTGGGGATCATGCAGATAAAGCCTGCAACTGCAAGAGATCAGAATATTAACATTAAAGATGTATATAAGATGGAGAACAACATTCATGCGGGCGTAAAATACCTCGCATTTCTTCGTGACAGATATTTCGACAAACCCCACATCGATCCGGATTCCAGAGTGGATTTCACTTTTGCAGCCTATAACGCCGGTCCCGCAAGAATCAACTCATTGCGCTGGGAAGCCGAGAAGATGGGGCTTGATCCGGACAAATGGTTCTTTAATGTGGAGTATGCAGCAAGAAAGAAGATCGGATTGGAAACAGTCCGATACGTTGCCAACGTAAACAAATATTACGTTGCCTATAAATCCATGAAAACCGTACAGGAAGAAAAAACAAAAAAAATAGAAAAATTGATAGATTCGCAGTGAGGCCCTATTTGGTCTGAGGGCGGGGCAGCTGGCTGGCCATCATGGCTCGAATATACTGATCGAAACCAGCCCCACTTTCCTGTTCCAAATCTTTAATCTTTCCATGCAGCCGAGCCATAACGCCTTGGTCTCTGAGCATATCCGATGGATGCAGGTTGTAATGACCTGAACGTTGGAGCAGTACATACGCTTTCTGATCCAACTCAGACAGGGAGAGGAAACTATCCACTTCTTTAATCAGGTCAGACCGATCTTCCTCCAGGATCCCATCCACATACATCAGCAGATTGAGACTGAAATCCGCACAACGGAAGTGGGTGGGCATTTCATCCAGAAGGGACAAGAGCAGGCGGATCTCTTGAACAATTTCCAGATCACCAAGAGGGAGGAACCGGCCATCAACCGCCATAGCTTTCATGGGGGACATTGGAGGAAGCGCGAAGGTCCGCACCCGAATGAAATCAGGCCGAATCCGATTCAAAACTTTCGCAGTTTCAACAGCATTTTCCCGGCTCAGCGCCCTGCCGCCCACCCCCGGCATGATATATTCTGAAAGGGATATCCCCGCCTCAACAACCCGCCTTCCCCCTTCGATCATATCTTCGGGGCTTTCTCCTTTTTTTATCAGTTTTAAAACAGCTTCAGATCCACTTTCAAGCCCGGTATGAATCCTTGTCAATCCTGCTTCTTTGAGAGCCTTCAGCGATTCTACACTCTTTCGCTTCAGACTTTTCGCCCGCGCATAGGAAGTAACCCTTTCAATGCCGGGAAATCTGTTTTTGAGGTGTTTGAGAATTTCCAGCAGTTCTTCCGTGGGCAAAATAAGGGAATCTGCATCCTGGAAAAACACAGAAGAAACCCTGGAACCAACCCGGCCGCGATCCCCGGCCATCTCATCGATATCTCCCTTAATTTCTTCAACAGACCGCCTTGAAAACTTTTTTCCCTTGTAGGCAGGGCAGAAAAGGCACCGATTCCACGGGCAATTCCTTGTTACACGAACCAACAGACTGTTTGCCTCACTTGGGGGTCTGATAACACCCTGTTCAACCATCTATTCTCTCCTTGGAGTCTTATACATTGCACGCTTTTCCTCGAATACTCTTCAGCATCCATCAATCCCAAAGCAGGCACTGTGGGTTTCCTTCAGGATATCTGAATTTGTTCCGCCACATTATCCACCGTAACAGGAGAAGCTAAATACTGAATATTCGGCGGCGCCCCATATTTATCGGTTACCATAATCTTCCACTCCGGTGTATAACAAGCCTCGGCATAGGCCTTTGAGTCCCACAGGTAGATGCCACCGGCCCGGTCGCCCTCCTCGGCCAGAAAGTAATGCTTCCGAATCAAACCTTCCCGTCCAAAATACTTAGGAGCCGTTGTTTCAAACACCTTCTTTGCCTCTTCCATGTCCCAAGCGCCGGGTAGTTGAAAAGTCACCATAACAATAATCATTTTGCCCCCCCCTTTCTGCAGTTTCGTTCGTGCCCATCCACTAATTGTACTTTGGGCACTGTGGGTTTCCGATTCAGAAATGAGCAATTTTTCGCAAGGTCAAGGAAAACAAAGGTTTGCGCGGAGACGTACGATAGTACGTCGCACAAGGAAACCCGCAGTTTGACGCCGAGATTGCGGAAAAGGGCCATTTATGGATGGAAACTAGTTCATTCTGTCATTCTCATCCACTATTTCATGGTCTCTCAGGCTCTTCATTTACTAAATGTCTGACGCCTGCAATATTCCACAAAATTCTTTGCAATTCAAGACAATCAAATTGTGGGGTTTAATTGAGACTTAAAAGAAACAGAAAGGGGGGAAAGCTAAAACGGGTTAAGCAATAAACATGGGCAGAAAAGACCAGTCGACATCCTCGGAAAACAGGTCATTCTTCACTATTTATTCTTTTTTCCAGCGGATCATCTTCTCTGTTGCAATCGGAAAGGTTACCCACCAACATACCATTCATGTCAAAGATGAAACATTCCGTTTGGATACCTACTTTCAGACCAACGTCATCATAGATGGCTTTTTCCATACTAGTTTCACCTCCTGTTTTCAGTTATTGCAGCAAATTAAATTGCAATATCCATACCGTTTTGCTAAAAAAAACAATTTACAGAGACAATTGCCCTGTTTATGTCGTTTTCTTCGCCATAACGCTGTTATCTTATCCAATCTCCTGGTTTTCGATGCATATTACGAAACCAATAATAGATAAAATCCTCTCCCTGAAACGCACAATCTGGCAAATTTGAGACACCATTGGTCGATTTTAACCACATACATGATCTCAAAGTTCATCTAATGATGAATAGGTTCATGTCTTTTAGGTTACAAAATACTTTACAAATCCTTCAAAAGAATTAATGATACAGCACTCTAGAAAGGCAAGACACAAGCCATTAGAATCCGGCTTCACAGTCAGAAATTTCAACCGAACAAATCCACAAGGAGGATGAGGGCGCCATGGCAGAATATTTAAAAAGGGCAGTTCAAAAGCCTGAAGAAGACGTTACCGCAGTACGGGATACCGTCAGGGAAATTCTTGAGAAAGTCAGGAAGGAAGGCGAAGATGGCCTGCGCTATTATTCGGAAAAATTTGACAAATGGTCTCCTAAAAGCTTCAAGATCACGGAAAACGACATCCGCAAAGCCAGGAAGCAACTTCCTCAGAGCGAAGTGGAAGACATTGACTTCTGCCAGAAACAAATCCGCAATTTTGCGTCAGAGCAGATGAAACGCATTCAGGACTTTGAGGTCGAAACTTTGCCGGGCGTTCACCTTGGCCAGAAAATCATCCCCGTAGCTTCCAGCGGTTCCTATATCCCGGGCGGGCGTTATCCTATGCTGGCCTCCGCCCACATGACCGTCATTACCCCAAAAGTAGCAGGGGTCTCCCGTGTGGTGGCCTGCTCGCCCCCCGTCAAAGCCCAGGGCCTCTGGCCGGCTACCCTCTATTCCATGGCAGCGGCCGGCGCTGACGAAATATTCTGTATGGGAGGGGTTCATGCCCTGGCAGCCCTCGCTTATGGCATTGTAGACCTTAAGCCGGTGGACATGGTCGTGGGAGCCGGCAACAAATTCGTGGCGGAAGCCAAAAGACAGCTTTTCGGAACCGTGGGAATCGATCTGCTTGCAGGACCTACAGAGATTCTTATCATCGCGGATGAAACAGCAGATCCGCTTATCTTAGCCGCAGACATCCTCGGACAGGCTGAACACGACCCGAACGCAAGACAGGCGCTAATCTCTCTTTCGAAAGAGACAGCCCTGGCTACCATAACGGAGATCGAGAAACAGTTAGTCGTTCTCCCAACTCGCGAGGTGGCGGAAGTGGCATGGCGCGACAACGGGGAAGTCATCATCGTGGATTCCCCGGAGGAAGCAGTTGCCCTGAGCGACGACTGGGCCCCGGAGCATCTGGAGGTTCAAACAGCCGATTGGCGGTATTACCTTGACCATTGCACCAATTACGGCTCTGTCTTCCTGGGCGAAGAAACCACCGTGGCCTACGGCGATAAAACCATCGGCACCAACCACGTTCTTCCCACCATGAAGGCTGCCCGTTACACGGGAGGTCTCTCGGTTGGAAAATTTGTAAAAACCGTGACCTACCAGTACGCCACGCGCGAAGCATCCGCCGGGATCGCCGACGTGTGCGAAAGAGCCTGCAATTATGAGAACATGCTTGCCCACGGCATTTCCTGCAAAGTCAGAAAGGATAAATACGCAAAATGAAACGCCCGGAACTCTCTTTAGAAAATAAGTCTGCCCTGGTCACCGGGGCAGCCGGAGGCCTCGGTGAGGCCATTGTTCGTGTCTTTGCTTCCGCCGGCGCCCATGTATTCTTAAATGGCACCCGTGAGGAGAAGCTCAAAACCATCTCAGAAGAGCTTACCGAAGAAGGTGTTAAAAACAGTTATATGGCTCTCGATATTACCAAACCCGGCGCTCCCGAGGCCCTTGTGGAAAGGGCGATTCAGGAGATGGGAAAAATCGATATCCTCGTGAACTCCGCCGGTATCAATCGTCCGCAAAAACCTGAAGACATCACAGAAACTAATTGGGACGACATTTACAAAATCAACGTAAAAGCGATGTTCTTTGTGTCCCAGGCGGCGGGAAAAGAAATGCTTAAAAGAGGAGGCGGTAAGATCATCAATATCGGATCTCAGGCAGGCATTATCGCACTCCCACTTCGCGTGGCTTATTGCTCCAGCAAAGGGGCTGTCCATCATATGACGAAAACCCTTGCCTATGAATGGGCGCCGCACAATGTTCTTGTTAACGCCGTGGCCCCCACATTTGTGCGCACACCCTTTACTGAGGGCATGCTGAAGGACAAGGCGTTCAAGGAATACGTCCTTGGAAACATTCCTCTGGGGAGAATGCCGGTGCCCGAAGATATTGGATATGCAACCCTGTTTCTGGCCTCCGACCTTGCAAATACGATTACCGGGCACATTCTCACTGTGGACGGAGGATGGACAATTAAGTAAGCCCCATTCACACCCTCAAATACGGCCAATTATGGATAAGTCATGAAAATACTTCTCACCGTACTGATCCTCCTGATAGGGGCTTTTGTCTTGTTTTATTTATGGGCATCATCACCAAACCTTGGAACGGGTGAACTTGCTGAAACAAAAGAATACGCAGAATTCAGCCCTCCGGGCACAGATCGCGTTTTTTCCGTAGTCACATACAATATAGGGTATCTTTCCGGCATGACTAATCAGCAACCGGTAAGACCTTCGGAAAATTTTTACAAAGAAAATATGCAAAAGGTATTAGCAGAGTTCAAGCGTCACAATGCTGATCTCATCGCTTTTCAGGAAATTGATTTTCATTCAACCCGCTCCTACCGGGTAGACCAGGTGGAAGAAATTGCCCACAACCTGGCCTTTCGCTATTCCGCCAAGGCCGTAAACTGGGACAATAAATATGTACCGTTTCCCTATTTTCCTCCCAGCGTTCAATACGGGAAAATGATTTCCGGACAAGCCATTTTGAGCCGATTTCCTATTCTGAAACAAGAACGCATTGTTCTTGAAAAGGTAGCTTCAAACCCTTTTTGGTATAATGCATTCTACTTGGATCGCCTTCTGCAAATTGTGGAACTTGAAATCCATGGGCGGAAAGTCATCCTCATGAATGTGCATCTCGAAGCCTTTAACAGGGAAACAAGAAAAATCCAGACCGATTTTGTATACGGTGAATTCCGGAAATTCGCAAAAAGATATCCCGTTTTAATGATCGGAGATTTTAACAGCAGGCCTTCCCATAAAGAGGGTCCAACTCCCACCATAACTCCAATCCTCAATGATCCGTCCATCGGCACAGCCTGTCCACCCTCTGAATATGGCAACCCAGAGACGTTCACATTCCCTTCCAGTCAACCGATCGAAAAAATCGATTATATCTTTTTCAACAAAAACAAGATTCGTTCGGTAGAGTGGAAGGTATTGCGCGATTTCGGACAGGCATCTGATCATCTCCCCGTATGGATGAAATGTACGCTGAAATAGGATTGAATCAGCTCCTGTCTCTTCCAACACTCCAAAAGACGGCTTCAAACGACGCATCAACGGTAGTGCAATTTGTTTCAATGATTGCTCACAAAAAAAATCCACCAATATCTTTGTAAGATTTTATGGCTCAACGCAGATTAGCGTGAAGAAACCTTTTTTCCGGAACAGGGGTGTCAGGTTTCGGGTGTCAGGTTTCAGTACCTGCTATTCCTACTTTCTGGTTATAATGAGAATAACTATTTGTTATTACGTTTAATATTATGAATGCGGCCCGGTTTTTTCCTGACACCTGACACCTGACACCTGAGCATGGTCTATTCGACAACTGACAAAAACATCACGTTAATCCGCGATGAGCCGA
>CAYOWC010000115.1:0-13449 GCA_964407525.1 uncultured Desulfobacteraceae bacterium
AATCGCTAAAAGCTAATTGCAGCTTTTAGGTTGTAAAAGAAGCAATCAGCGGTTAGCCATTAACCGCAGAATATTTCGTATCAACCATTTGACGAAGCCCGAACCGCCAACCGTTTTTTTACGCTTCCCGCCATACAAATTCCCAAAACCATCCCGGCAATATCTGCGAGGATATCTCCAATAGAAAAAAACCGTCCGGGAACCATGATCTGTCCAAACTCCAGCCCTATTCCCAGCGGAATCATACATAATGCCCCCAGTACAGCTGCATTCGGATTTTCAAATGCAAAAAACGGGAGAGCAGACAGCCAGAAATATGCCACAAAATGCGCAATTTTATCGCTTTGTCTGAATTCCAATGGGACATCTATTTTCGGTGAAAGGGAGAGGAAAATCACAAGAATAATGGAAGAGATCCACAAAGTACGAACAACGGGAATCGTATGTATACCCTTCGTTTGATTCATATGTTTCGGTTGATAGACCTTTACTTGAGGAAAAGGGGAAGACCCGCAACAGTCATCACCACCTTGTCTGCAAGCGCTGCCAGTTCCTGGTTGAGTGTACCGGCGAGATCCCTGAACTGTCTTGCTACCGGGTTCAGAGGAACAATTCCGGAACCCACTTCATTGGAAACAAGAATAACAGCTCTGTTCCGTTGTGAAAGGGTTCTGAGAAGCCTTTCCCTGAAAACAGGGACCTTTTCCGCTCCCATTTTCATAAGGATATTGCTCTGCCAGATAGTCATACAATCGATAAGGACAGCCTCAGCGCCTGCGCATTTATGTTCCAATGCCTCGGCAATGTCCAAAGGTTCTTCCACCAGCTTCCATCGAGGACCACGAGCTTCTTTATGCAACCTGATCCTTTCTTCCATTTCCTCGTCAGTCACTTCTGCGGTGGCAAGAAAAAGACAGCTCGCGTAATGATCTTCTACGTACTTCAAGGCCCAAGAGCTTTTTCCGCTCCTGGCCCCTCCGAGTACAAGAACCATTTCATTTTTCGTTAATTTTTCCAATGTCAGACCTGGATTTCATACCCTTCACGGGCGGCATGGACGATAATATCGGATTTGTTCTTCAATGCAAGCTCCCTGCACTGCGACTCAATGATCGCCATTTCGTCATCTTTACGGGAAGGATTGTGATGAAAAAGGATTAACTCTCCGGCATTGGCTTTCATGGCAAGGTCCATGGCGGACGCCCAGTCAGAATGCCCCCAACCCGTATACAGGTCTATCTCTTCGGGTGTAAACTGAGCGTCATGGACCAGCAAGTCTGCATCTTTGCAGAAACGGATAATATCGGAGGGTTTTGTGCCGGCCCAGGCCTTTTCGCTCAATTCATTGTCCGTAATAAAGACAAGTGTTCGATTATTTTCCTGAAACCGGAATCCGAAACTGCCCTGGGGATGGTGCAGGGGGATGGTGTCAATTCTCACACCACCGATTTCAACAGGCCCCTTTCTGATCCGGTCCACATGTTTTATTTCTGCGCGCAAATCCTCGAATTTGATAGGGAAAAAACCATCTCCCATTTTACTGTCAAAAATGGCTGCCAACCCCTTCATACAGCCGGGAGCGCCATCGACGGAAATTTTTGTGGTAGGAATGTAAGCGGGGTCAAAAAACGGAAAGCCCTGGATGTGGTCCCAGTGTTTGTGAGTTATCAGGAGATGGATATCAATTTCCATGCCCTGTTCGAGCAGGTATTCGCCAAGTTCCCTGATCCCTGTTCCCGCATCGATGATAATTTTTTTACCCACTTCCGTGGTGATCTCAACACAGCAAGTGTTGCCGCCGTAGCGTACAGTATCTTTTCCAGGAGCGGCAATCGATCCCCTTGTGCCCCAAAATCTGAGTTTCATTTTCTTCTATGGTCCTTTGTCCTGTTCAAAACACCTGAGTTTTGGATTTTTACGTTATATGGGGTTTCATGTCAATCCCAAAACCGTCATATGGATGGGTGAAAAATATGCCTTTTCCACAAAAAACAGGGTTGGCGCTTAAAACAACGAAAGTTCGAAGCGCGGATTTGCATGAAGAACCCCTTGTTCCGGAACCGAGGTGTCAGGTTTCGGGTGTCAGGTTTCAGTACCTACTTCCTATTTTCTGAATATAATAAGCATAACTATTCATTATTACGTTTAATACACTGAATGTGCCAGGTTTTTTCCTGACACCTGAAACCTGACACCTGAGCATGGCCGATTCAATAACTGAAAAGATATCACGCTAATCCGCGGTTCGAACTACAAAGACTCACCCGCCCATATAGAGGGAAGTAAATATCTTGGCATCTTTGATAATGTCCGATATGAGGCAATATTCGTTGGGTTGGTGGGCTGTGTCCTGGCATGTATGCCAAACTGCCGCTGGAAGTCCTTTCTTTCGAAAAAAGGCAGCAACAGTACCCCCACCTATTCCCATGGGGACGGCTTTCTTTCCAGTCACCTCACGAATGGCATTTTCAAGAGCTTTCACAACCGGAGCATCGGGTGACGTAGGCAAAGCAGCATCCTGTCTGTGGGCAATTTCTACGGTCATTTCAAGCTTGCTTTCCCGGGCGATTCTTCCGGCAATCTCCTTGGATGCAAGGACCACTTCATTCAATTCATACTGGGGCAGAACCCGACAATCCAGATAAAAAATATCGGTCCCGGATATGGTGTTTACGTTGGGAACGTTCCCTTCTATCTTTGTTGCTTCAAAAGTAGATGTGGGTGGACTAAAAATGGAGTCTGAAGATGGAAACGCTTCTTTCAGTTCCTGCAAGGCAACAATCAGCTTTGCCGCGCCAAGAAGGCTGTTATTCCCTTTTTCGGGAGTACTGGCATGGCATTGATGACCTTTGACGGAAAATTTCAGCCAGAGCATTGATTTCTCTGCTACTTCCACCATCGTCCCTTCTTCGTTTCCCGCATCAGGAACCACAATAAGGTCGCTGTTTTTGAAATAGTTCCCATGATTTTCCAACAGGTAATTCAGTCCATAATCACTCCCGGTTTCTTCATCCGCCACAACGATAAGACCAACGGATCTTTTCAGCTCTATCCCCGCATCCAGAATCGCCTTCAGGGCAAGGTACGGGCTTACAAAACCGTGCTGGTTATCTTCAACTCCTCTTCCAACGATCCTGTCGCCATCCACAATGATTTCGTAAGGATCGCCATCCCAGAGATCCAGGTTCCCGGGCGGAACAATGTCTGCATGACTGAGAACCCACACGGTTTCCCCTCCTGTGGCGCCCTTCCAGAAAGCGATAAGATTTGGTCGATAGTCATCTTGCGCGTTTTCATCAGGCGCCTTGATGATATTTATATCAGACGGCCTCATTTCTTCAAGAAGCCCCCTTATGAAATCAATTTTTTCATGCTCTCCCGATCCCCCATTTTCAGGACCCAGAGCCACCCTAGCAGTCAGTTCCCGCTGAAGGGTTATGATCTCATCCCGGTAACCGTCTATCCGTGTAAAGATCTTTTCCATTTGCGACATGAATTTTACCCCTTTGTTAAAATAATTTCCCCGGCTCGGTCAAAATGCATCTCTATCATTCGATTTCACTGTCGGAGATTTTCTCTTCTTCCAGAATAACTTTTTTCATTTTTTTGAAAAGAGTAAACCCCTGAACCAAAACGACAATACCACCAGGGATAAGAACGATTCCGATTGCCACAAACATTGGATCGGATGAAAACTTGATTAATGCGAGCCCCCCCCCCATGAAGGCCAGGGCCGTGCGAAAATAGGAAAGAAATGTCCTCCGATTGGCAAGGTCGGTTCTGTATCCTGCGAGATGATCCCTCACAAGTACTTTCTCTCGCTTGAGTTTGTTTTTTTCTTCCTGTGTGTCCATGATTTATCCTGGTTTCAGACCTCATTGAGTAGTCGAGTAGGTTAGTAAAAGTGTACACTACTTTTGGGCATTTTTGAAGGATGCCGATTTCTCTCTGAAGTTATCCCTTTCACCTCAAAATTGGACACCTGCAAACAGACAAAAAATAGGGCAAATTTAAACGAGAGTCAAGCTTACAGCCTCAAAATTGAGGATTATTGATGACAGGGCCTTTTTATTCATATATTCTACTGCGAGTTCCCCATTGTGCACCACCCGCCTCTGGAGTCGCCATGAAATCTGAGAATCACCCTCCCCTGAGAATCCTCACCGCAGGACTGATGATATCGGGGAATACAATCGGCGCCGGAATTTTAGGGTTACCCATATTAAGTGGCATGGCAGGTTCCCTTCCAGCTGTTTCCGGCCTCGTAGTCATCTGGTTCCTTATGTTGGCCTCGGGGTATATCCTGGCACGGGCCATGACAGGGCATGGGAAGAATATCGAAGGTCTTCCATCTCTGTACCAGACGGAACTCGGCCCCGTCGGGAAAGGCGTTGCCACCGTCGGCTATCTGATAAACTATTTCGGAATTCTTGTGGCCTACCTGTGCGGCGCCACGGTCACCATTACACATCTCATCCATACCCAAATACCCGACCTCGTCGTAACCCTGATCTTTTTTACCGTTTTCACGGCAATTACCATATTCGGGGTCGAGGCGGTTCGAAAAAGCAACGCCTTTCTCATGTTGCTGCTCTTTGCCGCTTTCCTGTTTCTTCTTTTCAGCGCCGCAAAGAATATCAATATGGAATGGCTCACCTATACCGATTGGCGCTATTTCCCTGCGACGTTTCCCATCTTCATCGTCTCCTTCACCTATCATAACACCATTCCCATCGTAGTGCGCACGCTCGACTACGATCGCCGCGCTGTTGATAAAGCGCTTATTCTGGGCACAACCATACCGTTGCTCGTTTCCCTTCTGTGGATCCTTGCCGTCATTGGTTGCCTCCCCTTAACAGGTTCCGGACAGAGTGAGGAAACTATTTACTATGCTTTTAAAAACAATCTTCCCGCTACCGTCCCCCTTGCCCAGATACTTCATTCTGAGCTTTTCACCGTATTCGGACTTATTTTTACCGTATTGGCCATCAGTACATCCTATCTCGCTGTGGGCATCGGGCTCCTGAATTTCATGAAAGATCTCACCTCCCCCATTTTTAAAGGGCGGAACCTCTTAACGGATGCCCTGTTTGCCTTTGCGCTACCCCTCCTTATCACCATCTTTTATCCTGACCTTTTCCTGACCGCATTGAATGTTGCCGGAGGAGTGGGCGTGGGAATCGTTTTCGGTATCCTTCCAGGGATTATCCTATTCAAGCGGGGGCGATCCAACAAAATAACCCTTTTCCTTGGAACAGGCATCATCCTTTTTTTCGTTCTGGTCATGGGGCTGGAGCTACTTCAGGAAATGGATCTCTTGAAAATTAAACCGCATATTGAAAGCTGGACTTCCACATTCAACCATTAAAATGCCCTTAAAATTGCGGATCAAAATACGACAGTTTTCCAGGTACCCGTTCTGCATTGCCGGAATCGTTCAGTGCATAAGGGATATCAGCGTCGTCGCAGTAGCAAAATCATTCATGAAGCTCTCACTCCATCGAGCTAAGAAAATGTTTAGGGGAGCTAATTTCATCTTGAAATGGAAAAGCGATAAAAAAATAACCCAACCTGTCATTGAGGCCATTCATTCGGGAGCAAGAGGCACGCATTCCTATACGTTCGATACCAGTGGGAAAGTAATCAGAGGGGTTTATGAATAGTAACGGTGCCGTTCTACTTAAGAGAAATCGCTTTTTCCGGACAGGTTTCCTGGCAGCAGAAACATGTAATACAGGTATCTGCATCCACTTCGGGGAACTCTTCCCCCATGGACAAAGCCGATACAGGACATTGATCGATACAGGTTGCGCAGCCTGTACATAAGGACGAATCGATCTGCGGTCTTAAAACCATTCGACTGTGGAGAAAGTCCTGCATTCGTTTATTGTTGAGAATGGCTTCACCACTTAAGGGTGGAAGTTTGAAATCAGGAATCGGTTCTAACTCCCCCACGATTTCCATGGCATCGAGATCATAATCTCCCAGACCCATCTCTTTGGCTTTCTGCAGAAACCTCAACAGACGTGGTTCGCAACCCATCATCGTCGCCACGACCGCATCCATCGCCACGGCGTTATCAGACGCCAATATCAGACCGATATCCCGTAAATCAGGGGAAGCAGGACCATTGCCCTCCATTCCCACTACAGCATCCATCAGGAAGAAATGAGGAATGCGAATCTGGAACACATCCACCAGCATTTCATGAAATCTCTCAGGGCTGCCGGCAGCCTTGTGCAGCCTGGCCTTCTGTGCCCCGGGAAGAAACCCATAACTGTTTTTGATAGCACCGGTGATAACAGTTAACCCATGTGTCTTGAATTTCGGCAAGCTGATAATAACGTCCGCATCTCTGACGATCCGTGAGATACTCACACGCGACATATAATCCGGGTTAAAATCAACTTTAAGAGAATCGTTTCCGATATTCTGGTAATATTTTCCGGCTGCTTCCATCAGGCCGGTTTTCTTAAAGCTCTCCTCGTTTGCCCCGTAGCTCACGACCCCGGGATTGTCTCCCACAACGATAGTGGCAGGCTCCATGCTTTCCACTTTCTTCACCACAGCACGAAGGACAGCCGGATGGGTCACAACTCCTTCCTCCGCCTGGGAAGCGCGCAACACGTTCGGTTTGATCAACACTGTTTTTCCACGAAGATCAAGGGGAAAGAGTTCAAAGGCCTTTTCTACAGCCGGACCGACATTTTCATAGGTGGCAGGATGGATCATTACCTTGGACATATCTTTAACCTCACTTTTTTATTCCCTCTCCATGGATGCCCCTTCCCCTATCCTCCTACAGATTTCAACGGACAGAGAAAATATTACATCAGGGGGGAGATGTTCTGAAATGGTTTTATCGAAAAGGAGTTTTGCTTCAGGAGGAAATTCGTTGTCTCCTTTCCACAGAAGAACGGCTACAGGAATATGGGGCGTAATGGAGAAAGCGTAGGCGGTATCTGCCATTTGTAGGGGGTTACCGTCCAACTGGCGACATCTTTTTTCAAATTCTTCCGGATGATTTCCGTATGGTTCTTCAATGAGATGGGTGGGAATTTTATGAGGTCCACGGAAAAATGCAGCCCCACCGGGGACTTCTTTTTCCGATATCCAGTCTCCGCTTACTGCAATTTCCTTCACTCGAAGGAGGGTATACATAATGAAGAGGCCCAGAAGAATATTCACATTGGGATTATCGGCGTCTTTTCTGAAGATTGTGGAATTACGTAAATCAATAAGATAGTCTTCTCCCCACACACTCAGCAGATAGGTATGATTTGAGTGATCATAATCGCAGAGTGCAACCCTGCATATATCCGAGGGATTTTTCTCAGCCAATTCCTGAAAGTAGCTTTCGTCAACGGTATCGGTCATAATTATCTCTTCAGTGTTCCAACCAGTTTCTGGCAATTTCCAGATAAAACTCTACTGCCTGGCCAATCTTTTCCACCACGCAGTATTCATTGGTCTGATGGGCCTGGGAGGATTCGCCCGGTCCAAGAATCAGGGTGGGAGGATTTCCAAGGGCGGACGTCAGAACAGAAGCGTCGGTAAAAAAGTTAACATATCCGGGCTCAGGTCTGGTCCCCTGTATCCGTTCAATACTATCAAGGACTTGCATTATCCATGGATCGGTAACTGGTGTCAGAATACCGGGAAGATCGATCAGTCTCTGAATAGATATATTCCGACCGATATGCCCTTGGATCTCTTCAAAAAGTTCGGCATGCTCCAGACCAGGCACTGTGCGCAAATCCACCCGGAAACGCGCCGAATCCGGGACCATGTTGATCTTGGAACCACCGATGAAGGTCCCCACATTTACCGTAGGCGTGCCGAATTGCGGATGCACGTCGGCCCCGGAAAAGAAATTTTCCAGGCTTAGCGCCGCACGGGCAGCCGTGTAGATCGCATTTTCTCCCAGGTCCGGCATTGACCCATGTGCTGACTTTCCTTTAGCCGTGCATTCCAGCCAAAAGGCCCCCTTATGCCCCAAAAAAGGAATATTGCCGCTGGGTTCGGCTACCACAATTGCTCCAGCATCATCGGGAAGAACTCCGCTCTCTTTCATCTGGGAAGCCCCTTCACAACCCGTTTCCTCTCCGGCCGTGAATATAAAAAAAAGACTGCGCCCCCTTTCCGGATCACCCGCCAGGCGAAGCGCAGTGACTACCATGGCTGCGATACCGCTCTTCATATCACTGGCGCCCCGTCCAATAAGATGCCCGTCCTTGATTTCAGCATCATGGGGAGGACTGTCCCACTGGGCTTCGCCCACAGGAACCGTGTCAAGATGCCCGGTAAAAACCAACGGCGATCCAGAAGAGCGTCCAGGAAGAAGGGCGATCAATCCCGTGCTGTTATCCCCTAAGCGGGGATAAGAAACTTGAAGCCCGGCTTCGGCCAGAAGTTCACCAAGATAACGGGCTGCAGGCTCTTCATTGCCGGGAGGATTGATAGTATCCATCCGGATAAGGGTTTGTGTAAGTTCAACTGGATCGGGTATGTTTGTCATGGTCGTTTTCTTCCTTTTGTTCTTCTATCCAAAATAGGCTTCTTGAACACCTTTATTTTCACGCAGGGACTTGGCATCACCCTGGGCTACCACCCCACCTTTGGAGAGGACATATCCGTAATCGGAAATGGCAAGCGTCTGTCGCACGTTCTGTTCCACCAGAAAAACGGTCACTTTCTGTTGTTTGATCTCTTGAATGATGTTGAAATTTTCTTTCACCAGCAAGGGCGAGAGGCCCAGGGAAGGTTCATCAATAATCAACAACTTTGGCGCCCCCATCAACCCGCGGCCGATAGATACCATAGCCTGTTCCCCCCCCGACATGGTACCGGCTAACTGGGAGGTCCGTTCTTCGAGGCGGGGAAAGATCTGGTAAACTTTCTTCACGCGCTCCAGCAAGACATCCTTATCATTTTCCTGGTACCCGCCTAACCGGAGATTTTCTCCTACGGTAAGACCGGGAAAGACCTTACGTCCTTCCGGGATGGAGGCGATTCCCGCCCGAATAATTTTGTGGGTGGCAAGACGAGTAATATCCGTGCCCTGAAAAAAAATACTGCCGGTTCGGGGCCGGGTCAATCCGAGGACAGAACGAATCAGAGTCGTCTTGCCGGCGCCGTTGTTTCCCAACAGACAGGTAATGGTACCACGAGCCACTTCCAGGGAGAGGTTTTCGAGCACATCGGCCCGGTCATAAGCAGTATAAATGCCTTGAACACTCAAAGACAAATCGTTGTTTCCCATCAGTCCACCCCCAGATAGGCCTGCTGAACTTCGGGATCGGAAGCAATCTCCTGATAGGTTCCCTCGCAGATTTTTTGGCCGAAATTGAGTACCGCACAGGTATCGGTACTGCGCTCCATAACAGACATTTCGTGTTCAATGATAATGATAGTCAAATCCTCAATTTTATCTTTGATCTGAACGATGTCATCAATGAGACGGAAGGTTTCTTCATGGGTCATCCCTGCGGATGGTTCATCTAAAAGCAGGAGCTTTGGATTGGAAATCAAAGCTCTGCAGATCTCGATACGCCGGCGGGAAATCATAGGGAGGGTCACCACGGGCTCGAAGATTCTATCTGCCAGGTCAGGGTCAAAGATGGTAATAAGATCCCTCGTTTTATCCAGAATTTCCCTGTACTGGGCAGCCAGGGACCGCCTTCTGAAAAGGTTGAAAAAAAGGCCGTTTTCAAGCTGGCTGTGATCGCCCAGAGCGATGTTATCCATGATGCTCAGCGGCAGAAGAAGACGAGATCGTTGAAAAGTACGTGCAACCCCGGCCCTGTAAACCTTCTGGGAAGAAAAATCAGTGATGTCTCCTCCTTCAAAGGTCACCTTTCCTGAAGAGGTCGGATAGATGCCGGTAACCACATTGAAAAAAGTGGTTTTACCTGAGCCATTGGGCCCGATGAGACCGAGAATTTTATTTCGCGCCACATCCAGGTCAAGATCCGCCAGGGCAGTTACACCACCAAATTTTTTCCCGAGTTTTGATATACTCAGTAATACATTTTGCACTGGTAATACATCCTTCCAAGTGACAGACAAGTAACGGGAGACAGATAACAAAGGCTATTTCAGAGTGAGATAGCTGCGCAGGGGACGCGGCAGCAGACCCTGGGGCCGGAACAACAGGATCGCAATAACCAGGGCAGAGAACAACAGGAAACGATATTCCTGCAAAACCTGAAATTTTTCCGGAATCAATATCACAATGCTGGTTGCAGCCACCGTTCCCCACATGGAACCCAAGCCCCCCAGGATCACAATGGACAGGAGGATCAGTGAGTCTCCGAACGTAAAGTTGGTTGGAGCAATATACCCTAGCATCGTGGCATAAAAAGCACCCGCCACCCCGCAATAAAAATTCCCCATGGTAAAGGCAGTAATTTTCCATCTCGGAATGGATTGACCAAAACAGGCGCTCACCGTTTCATCCAAACGTACAGCGTCCATATTCAGTCCTACCCAGGAGTCCTCCATCCGGCGTGCCAGAATAAAGCCCCCTATGGTTAGCAATAGAATAACGAGAATATATCCAAGATAGAAACAACCCTCAAAGGAACCGATTACGATATCCTGGTTGAAATCCCACCCAAACATGTTCAGAGCACCACATTTCAAGCCCTGGGGACCGCCAAGCGTATCGTTGACTTCCAGGAACGTCTTAAACAACAAAGCAAAAGCAATGGTAACCAATGCGGCATAATGTCCCCTTGTCTTGAGAACAGGAATCAGGACGACAAAACCCAACAGAGCAGCCATCAAGCCGCCGATAAAGATAATCAGGAGGTGGGGCACAGCCGTATTTTTGGTCAGAATGGCAGCCGTATAACAGCCTACCCCAAAAAAAGAGGCTCCGGCGAAATTCATTACCCCCACAAATCCGAACTGGATATTCAACCCCAGGCAGGTGAGGACATAAACAAGGACCGTACCAATAAGAAAAAGCACAAAAGGATCATCGTAGAAATAGAGGCTTACCGCAAAAACTCCGGCAACCACGGCTATGGAAAAAGCACGCGGATGCTCTTTCGCGCTCTCTCCGACGGTTCCGAGAACCCGTAGATATTTTAGTGCCGTTATGGTAAGTCCGGCCCCTAAAAGGAGCCCGAAAACTACCATCTGCGACTCGCCGGCCAGGAAAAACACCATGTAAACTGAACCTGCCAGCACGGCAAGAACAGAAGGTAGAATAGAAGTTCGTTTCTTCAAGGTTTCAGACATGTAATTAAACTCTTTCCGTTTCTTTTTCGCCCAGAAGACCGGTAGGTTTGATAGCGATCAGAATAATAACCACACCAAAGGCAAAGACATCCTTGTATGCGCTGGCAAAAGGCAGCGCTGCAGCACCAATGGTCTGAAGCAGAGCGAAAAGAAAGCCTCCTACAATAGCACCATAAATATTTCCAAAACCGCCAACCGCAGCCGCGCTGAAACCGATGGCTCCCAGGAGCAATCCCATATTGAAGCTTAGTTCATTGTAATACAGGCCATAGATAACACCGGCAAAAGCAGCCAGGCCTGATCCGATGGCAAAGGTGACATACACCACCATATTAAAGTTGATCCCCATTATTCGAGCCGTTTCTTCGTCCTGGGACACGGCGCGAATGGCCATCCCCAACTTGGTGCGCTTGATAATTATTTGTACCAGCATGATCATCAAGATACCGGTGATAAGCATGGCAACATTATCAAAACGCAAGGTAAAATTACCCCAGGAATGGCTCCAATCGGGCAGAAGCGCGGGGAAATGTTTGGGATTAGCGCCATCGGGATAGAACAGGCGAATAGACTCTCTGAGTACGGTCCCCAACATCAGGGTGATCAACAGGGTATTGAGAGGCGGCGCCCCTTTCAGGGGGATTATCAACACCTTGGCAATGACTGCGCCTAAAAAACCAATAGCTGCCATAGCAACCAGGGCCACCACCACCAGCATGAAAGAGGGTGAGGTCAGACCTATCAGATTCAAGCCTAAATAGACGGAGAATGACGTGAAAACACCCCAGGTAAGCATATCACCATGGGAGAACTTGATGACGTCAAGCACACCGAAAAACAGGGTAAAACCAACAGCCACCAAAGCATATATTAATCCCAGCATAAGTCCGTTTACGGTATGCTGGGCTATCAGTCCAATGTCCATCAGGGTTTTTCCATGTGTCAGTCAGGAGTTTGTTAAACGAGTAGTCGAGTAGAAAAAAAGGCTGGAAAGCGGAGCGACTGAGATGGCCGCCCCGCTTTTTAAGTTAGCGTCTTTTCAGCTTGCGTTTGCCGGATGCGTATTCGGAATCCTTCCACGGCACCCATTTTCCGTCCTGAACCACATATTTGGTAATGGCCGGAGAAGTGTTCTGACCATGTTCATCAAAGGTCACGGAACCCACAATAGCTTCGTATCCTTTAATGTTTTCCATCCTCTTCACCACTGCCTTTCGGCTGGGACCCACCTCTTCAATAACATCCAGAATCAGGGTCATGGCTGCAAAGGCAAATGGGCCGAATGCATCCGGTGCTTCCTTATATCCCACCTTGTTGTATTCTTCCAGAAACCACACACCTCCTGGGAGGTTTTCTACTGGCTCACCTTCCCTGAACGCTATGGTCCCTTCAGAAAGCCCACCCGATCCGGAGATAAAGGCGTCGGAAATAATGCCTGAGCAACTTTGAAACTGCGAGGTAAGGCCCAGTTTTTCCATTTGCAGTCGGATCCGCACTCCCAATGGAGTCAGGCCACCAAACCAGATAACATCGGGATTAAGCTTTTTGGCCTGGGTAAGTTCAGCTGTAAAGTCTTGTTGATCGGATGTAACACCGAAACTTCCAAGGATTTTTCCGCCGTTCTGGGTAAGATATTTGGAAAAGTATTCGTTCATACCCTTGCCGTAGTCCGTGGTGTCGTACAGATTGACCCAAGTTTTGTATCCCAGACCCGTGATGAATTTCGCAGCGACTTCATTTTGATTGATCATCGTACCATTGATACGGTGAATCTCTTTGTAATCATTTCCGTAGGTAATGCCAGGATGGACTGCTCCCCAAACCACAATGGGCAGACCGAATTTGTGATAGACATCCACGGAGGCCAGTGCCACCACAGAGCAGTAATGGGCCGCAGCAGCAATGATTTTTTTGTTTGCGGCCGCTTTGGTGGCCACCTGTACACCTGAATTAGGTTTACACTCATCGTCAAGGACCACCAGTTCATAATGGTATTTGGCTTTGGGATCCGCATTCCTCAGCTGGACAGCCAAATCAGCGGAGTTTCTTCCTCCAACACCGATAGCGGAAACGCCCCCGGTAAGGGGTCCGATAAAAGCCACCTCTACCGTATCTTTTGCCATGGACGGTCCTGCCGCAACAATAAAAAGCAATCCCAGAGCAATACTCATACCCCTTTTCAGACTCATACCGATTTCCTCC
>CAYOWC010000116.1:0-13397 GCA_964407525.1 uncultured Desulfobacteraceae bacterium
CGCGATGAGCCAAAAAAAATAGTGGCTGTTTTTTCGAATCGTCCGTTCCGATTCGAAAAAGGCTTTGCGGCCTTGGCGACTTGCGGTTCAATTTACCTTTCACACGAGCGTAGCCTCTGACCGGGAAAAATGGTCAGTCTGATCGAGGAAGAAACTTTGGTATTGTGGTAGGTTACTGAGGGAATCCCAATTGTCCCTGACTGCCTACTGCCTACCGCTTACTACCTACTGAACTTTCACATGAGGCCCGTAAAAATGACAACCATTACTATGATACCCCTCAAGGATTTTGAACGGGTACGGAAAGCAGAGTTGGAAACAAACAAACGCCTGGATCTTCTGGCCGACATGTGTCGTGCCAATGCCCTCGCGGCTGTGAAACAGGCTGGCTCCGGACATTTGGGTTCCAGTTTCAGTGCCATGGATATTGTGGTCAGGCTCTATTATGAAGAGATGAATGTGTCATCGATAGGGCTTGATCACCCTGATCGTGACGTCTATTTTTCTTCCAAGGGCCATGATGTCCCGGGTTTTTATTCTGTCTTGTTTTCATTGGGACTCCTACCTGAAGAGAAGTTATTCAACCTGCGGCGTTTCGGAGGGTTGGACGGTCATCCGGATATTGCATGTCCCGGAGTGGAAGCCAACTCCGGATCCCTGGGGATGGGTATTTCCAAAGGCAGGGGAATTGCATGGGCGAAGAGGTATTTGAAGCGTGGTGGGCATGTCTTTGTCATGACCGGAGATGGTGAACTTCAGGAAGGGCAGAATTTTGAGGCCCTGCAATCCGCAGTCCAGCAAGGAATTGGAAATCTGACGGTAATTGTGGACCACAACAAGGTGCAGTCCGATAGAGAAGTCAGCCGAATTGTGAGCCTTCATGATCTGGAAGCGAAATTTTCTGCCTTTGGATGGCATGTGGCTCGATGTAATGGGCACGATCAAGATGCCCTGGCCCGGATGTTCGATCAGTTTCGTCAGGTAGAAGGTACTCCGAAAATACTCGTTGCCGATACCGTCAAAGGGCGGGGGGTATCGTTCATGGAACATCCTCGTGCCCTGCAGGAAGGGGGAGGCTTTTACCGGTGGCATGCGGGGGCGCCGCCCGACGGGGAATACCTGGAGGCCCATGGGGAAATCATCGATCGCATTAACACCCGGCTGAAAGACTATGATCTCGATCTTCTTTCGCTGAAAGAGGTGCCCCCGCCCCGAAAACAGGAACCTTTTTATACATTGGAGGGAGAGCCTGAAAGCACCATAGAGAAGGAACCCCGTTTTAAGGTTACGGATGAATATGTGTCTGCAATCTATGGGGAAGCACTGATGGCTCTGGCCGGTCGACGGGAGGATTTGGTTGTGCTGGATGCGGATCTGGCCTCGGACTGTAAAGTTCGGACATTTGAGCTGACCTATCCGGACCGCTTTATAGAAAACGGCATTGCCGAACAGGATATGGTGTCCATGGCCGGTGGTCTTGCGCGGCAAGGGTTGCTTCCCGTTGTGAATTCCTTTGCAAGTTTCCTGGCTTCCCGTTCCAACGAGCAGATCTACAACAATGCCGGGGAAAAGACAAAAATCATTTATGCGTGTCATTATGCCGGGTTGATTCCGGCCGGTCCGGGGAAATCCCATCAGAGCCTTCGAGATATTTCTCTTTTCGGCGCCCTGCCCAATTGTGAGATCCTTCAGCCCTGTAACGGGGAAGAGACCCGTATGGTTGTGGAGTACGCCGTAGATGGGGCAATGGAAAATGTGATGATTCGCCTGATTATAGGGCCATCACCCAGGGAAATCAGGCTTCCTCCCGGTTACAAGCTGGAGAAGGGCAGGGGTGTAACGCTAGCAAATGGGGACGATGCAGTAATGTTTGCCTATGGGCCGGTCATGGGCCACGAGGCGATGCTGGCTTCAGAACTCCTGGCTCGAAAAGGGACCGGCCTTCGGGTTGTAAATATGCCCTGGTTGAATCGTATGGATCGGGAATGGATGATGGAGCAGGTCCGCCCTTTCAATCACATTTTCGTGGTGGAAGACCATGCCCCGGTAGGTGGTTTCGGAGACTTTCTGTTGAATGAACTCGTTAGTACAGGAGGCCTGGGAGCCCGGTCTTTCGCGAAGTTTGCCGTGGAAGGGTATCCCGCCTGCGGTACGCCTGCCGAAGCACTTCGTTTTCATGGGTTGGATGGTGGATCCCTGGCGGATCGGGTTTTGACCGGTATTCGATCCGGAACCACTGTACGATAATGATTGAGACTTCAGCTGGATTGAACCGCAAGGCGCGAAGGACGCGAAGATTTAGTTTTTTTATCGAATCGGAACGGACGATTCGATAAAGCAATCGGCCCTGCGGGCATTTTGTAGATGGTCACATTCGAAAATTCTATTTTGAAGGCAAAAAAATACGGAATGACAGTTTTTCCGAATCGTCCGTTCCGATTCGGAAAAGGCTTTGCGTCCTTTGCGCCTTGCGTTTCGAAAAAACCGTCTGCCGAATGCGTTGTTGTTTTTTTTGGACACTACTTAGGACGTGAAAAAGTGAGAGATTAAATGAACATGAAACACCAAATCTATTGTTCTCCGCGCCTCTGCGTCTCTGCGCGAAACATCGCATGACTATGAAAACAGCGTTCAAATATGACGATATCCCCCGTGTGTGGGTATCGATACCCATCGAGACGAAGGCCCGCGAGTATCATGCAAAGCTCCTGCTTTCCTGTGTGGCGGCCGAAGCCGGATTCGGGGTTATTCTTGGACGCAAGGGCATCCTGGAGTTCAATGTTCGTTTCCTGCCCCGAGGCATTCTTTTCAGTAACAATATCTTGACGGGTAAGGAGCGCCTTTTCAGACGCTATGGGAAGATGGGGTACACGGTTGCCGCATGGTGTGAGGAAGGGGTCGCCTATCGTAATCGGGATTCTTATCAAAACGAACGGGTTTCGAGAGATGCCATGGGTGAGTTGGAACGTTTCTTTGCATGGGGGAACTACCATGCCGAAGATGTGCGGCAAGCAACGGATTTTTCGGATCACCGGAAAATTGTGCCCGGCGGGAGTCCCCGACTGGATCTGCTTCGCCCGGAATTTAGAGGGTTTTATCGGGATGAGGCGGATAAAATTTGCGCTCAGCATGGACGGATTGTCCTTGTAAATACCAATTTCCATCGGTTTAATCATTTCCTGGGACGGGGGACTTATCTGAGAGATCTGAAAAAAAAGGGCAAAATGCCCACCGCGGAACGGGAAGCGTTCTTTCAGGAGTGGATTGACTTTCTGGAACGGATGTATGGGGCTTTTTCGAAGATGCTCAGGCCGCTCAGCGCCGCGTTGCCTGATCATACCATTATTGTGCGGCCCCACCCCTCTGAAGACCACGATGCATGGAGAAAAGAAACAAAGGGGCTTTCCAATGTGAAAGTACTTCACGAGGGCAGTTCCCTCCCGTGGATTCTGGCCTCAGAGGTGGTTGTGCACAATAGTTGTACAACCGGCATTGAGGCTTTTGCCATGGATGTTCCTGTGGTATCCTACGAGCCCTTTTCTTCGGAAACCTATGATTCTTTTCTCCCCAATGCCGTTAGCCGACAGGCGGTTAATGAAAAAGCCCTGGTGAGTATGGTAAAGGCCTTGACGTCGGGTGAAGATATGGGTGAGGGTTATGAGGGCGAAGAAAAGCGAGAAACGGCACGAAAATTTTTCGGGGGTCTGGAAGGTCCCCTGGCATCGGAAAACATTGTGGAATCTTTGCGCCAACTTCGGGTTCGTCCCCGGCCTTTTGCACCCAACCACGCCCATGCCCTGGCTCGCGAATTGGCTGTGCGAACGGTTCTTCCCGTTCGCTCTTCTTTCAGGAAGATTGTTCACTCACCACACCCGCAGGCGATTTACTTTCAGCAGAAATTTCCGCCCCTTCCCCTGTCCGAAGTCCAGAGCGATCTGAGTCGTCTAAAGAAAATATCGGGCAGGTTTAAAGGCGTTCAAGCTGTCGAGATCGGTGAAACCCTGTTTTGTTTGACATCTCCGGCAGAGGAAAAGGGATGAGAATCTGCTACCTTTCGGCTTCGGAGATCCCTTCCCGATCGGCCAACAGTGTTCACGTTATGAAAATGTGCGCCGCATTCAGCGCTGAAGGACACGACGTTGAACTGTTTGCCCGAAAGGGTGAACTGATGAAAGATGGTGACCCCTTTTCAAGGTATGGTGTGAGAAGCCCGTTCCCCATCCACTTTTTCGGGTGGCCGAAAATGAGGGTTCTGGGACCTGTTATCTACGTACTGCGGGCATTTTTTCATCTGCTGCGATCGCCAGCCCCGGATCTTTTCTATTCGCGCTATATCTATCTCGTCTACCTTGCCTCATTTCTGAAAGCCCCATGTATTTATGAGGCCCATGTATTTCCGACAAGCCCCGCTCAGCGTCTGGCCGAACTCCTTTTCATGAGACGCAGGACTTTTCATCGCCTTGTGGTGATCTCCGATGCACTGAAAAGGGATTACCTGGCCGCCTGTTCCAAACTGCCACCAGAAAGGCTTGTGGTGGCCCACGATGGCGCAGATGTCCCCTCTGAAAGCGGGCCTGACTTTTTTCGAGAAGATGTCTGTGGGAATGGGGATAAGCTGAAGATCGGCTATGTGGGACAGCTTTATCCCGGGAGGGGGATCGACATTATTGTGCAGCTTTCCCCCCGATTTCCCAAAATGGAATTTCATGTGGTTGGCGGAAGTGATGAAGATGTGCGGTACTGGAAAGAGCGCGCCCTCTCTTCGAACCTTTTTTTACACGGTTATGTAAATCATGGAGATATCGGTACTTATTACCGGAGTTTTGACATCGCTTTGGTTCCTTACCAGGCCAGGTTGACGTTGGAAGGGGGGAAAGGTAATACGGTTCGGTGGACGTCTCCATTAAAGATATTCGAATATATGTCTTACGGAAAGGCAATCATTGCTTCGGATTTACCCGTTTTAAGAGAGGTTCTCAAGAATAGGGAAAACGCGCTTATGGTTCCGCCCGAAGATGTGGAAGGGTGGGCGTTCGCCCTTGAGGAGTTGGCAAGGGACAAGTCTTTGATGAACAGACTTGGAAGGACAGCCCGCAAGGTCCTTGAAGAGGAATACACCTGGGATAAGAGGGTCGGGCGGGTGTTGAGGTCTAAGCATGCTCGATAAGAAAAGCACGGGTCTTGTAGCTTATTTTTTTAAGGCTTACCCCAAAAGGACGTTTGTGATGGTCCTATGCCTGATCTTTGCCGGACTCACGGAAGGGATTGGTATCACTGTCCTGTTGCCGGTGCTCGAGCTGAACATGGGAAGTGGCGGTGCACCCCCATCCAGTGTGGGAAGATATGTGGCTGAGGCCCTGCATTTTTTGGGTTTGGAGCCAAAGCTGGGGGTTCTGCTCTCTATTCTGGTGGCAGGGATTGCCCTGAAAGGTTTTTTTTCGTGGGTGGCCATGCGCCAGGTGGGATATACCGTGGCCCATGTGGTGGCGGATCTTCGGAAAAATTTGATCAGCGCGTTACTCAATGCTCGCTGGGGATATTTCATCCAACATCCTGCGGGACGGTTTGCAAACGCCATTGGGGTTGAAGCCTGGCGGTCCGGACAGGCCTATTATGAATCGAGTATTGCCATTGCCTACCTTATCCAACTGATGGTCTATACGGTAGTGGCTGTAATGGTGTCCTGGAAGGTGGCATTAGGGGCTTTTGCTACAGGCCTTGTGATCATATTTATTCTCAGACGTCTTGTAAACATTGGCCGCAGAGCCGGCAAGAGCCAGTCGGATTTGAGTAAATCACTTGTTTCCAGATTGACGGATGCCCTTCAGGGGATCAAACCGATCAAGGCCATGGCAGGGGAAGGGCATCTCCTGCCGTTATTAGAGGCTGAAACCATGGAGATGAATCAGGCCCAGAGAAACCAGGTCTTTGCCAACGAGACCATGAGGGCTGTTCAGGAACCGGTGACGGCATTTTTTCTTGCCACAGGCCTTTTTCTCCTGATTCATTTCGGAGAGGCGCCCTTTTCGGCAATTCTCGTCCTGGCTTTTATCTTTTTCCGGATGGTGACCCGTTTTAATGAAGTGCAGTATCGTTACCAGAAAATGGTGACGGTGGAGAGTTTTTTCTGGTCTCTCATGGAGAGCATTGAGCGTGCGGACCAGGAAGCGGAGGCAAATACCGGAGGGAACCGCATCCCTGCATTTGAGAATGAGATACGTTTTGAAAATGTTTTTTTCAGCCACGGCCAAAAGGCTATTCTCAAAGATGTCTCTCTCGTGATTCCCTCAGGCAGTTTTGTGGGGATTTCGGGCTCATCAGGGGCGGGAAAAACCACCATTGCAGACCTGATGATAGGGCTTTGGCATCCCGGAGAAGGACGTATTCTCATCGATGGCGTTCCCTTGCCCGAAACGGACTTGATCGCATGGCGGAAAATGGTGGGATATGTTCCTCAGGAGATGTTTTTATTTCATGAAAGCATCTACAATAACATCGTGTTGGGAGATACCTCCATTAGCCGTTCCCGTGTAGAAGAGGCGCTTCGCGCTGCCGGCGCCTGGGACTTCGTTTCTCGTCTTCCTGAAGGAATGGATACACGCATCGGTGAACGGGGAGGACGGATATCGGGCGGGGAACGCCAGCGTATTGCCATTGCCACGGCCCTCGTACGTAACCCAAGACTCCTGGTTCTCGATGAGGTCACAACCGCTCTGGACCCGGCCACGGAGGCCGGAATCTGTGCAACGTTGAAGGGCCTGTCGGGGAAAGTGACTATTGTGGCTATTTCACACCAGCCCGCCCTCATGAAAGAGGTCCATACCCTGTATCGTATCAATGGAGGCAGGGTCGAAAAAGCCAGGTAATATCAGAAACTTTTGTGATTCTGGCTTGATTTTTGAGGTTGAACTTCAGAAAGGCAAATATTAAACCGCAAAGGCGCGAAGGACGCAAAGCCTTTTCCGAATCGGAACGGACGATTCGAAAAAACTGCCATGGTTTTTGGTTCATCGGGTTTTCGCGTACTTAGATTTGAAAGGTGAAAATAGACTTATGCGTGTTTTGATGTATTACAGCAACCGGGATGTTCGTGTGGAAGAGTTGCCCGTTCCCGAGATCGGACCAGGCGAATTGCTCATGAAAGTAGTTGCCAGCGGCATATGCGGCAGCGATGTAATGGAATGGTACCGCAGGGACAAAGTTCCCCTGGTCCTTGGGCATGAGGTTGCCGGCGAGGTTGTGGAAGTGGGAGAGGGGGTCCGGAAATTCAACCCAGGCGATCGGGTTGCCGCGACCCACCATGTTCCCTGCAATACCTGCCACTATTGTCTTAACGGGCATCATACGGTTTGCGAGACCCTTTTAAAGGGTACCCACTTTGATCCGGGGGGATTTGCAGAATATATCCGGGTTCCCGCCATCAATGTGGATCGGGGAGTTTTCCCTGTTCCCGAGGGTGTTTCCTATGAAGAAGCGTCATTTATGGAGCCGCTGGCATGTGTTTTAAGAGGGCAGAAAAATGCCCGTATCCGCCCCGGCCAGACGGTTCTTGTTCTTGGAAGCGGCATATCGGGATTGCTCCATGTGGGACTTGCCAAAGCTTTAGGCGCAGGCCTGGTAATAGCGGCGGATACCATACCATATCGGCTTGAAAAGGCCCGGACCATGGGCGCCCACGTGGCGTTAAATGCTGATGAGGACCTTGTCTCTGCGGTGCGGCGTGCAAATGAAGGACGTCTGGCGGACGTCGTGATCATCTGCTTTGACGGGTTCATTCCCCTTGCATTTAAAACTGTAGAGAAGGGAGGGACCATTCTCTTTTTTGCAGGCGCCGGCGAAGGGGATACCATTCCCGTTCCGATCAATGATATCTTCTGGAGAACGGAAATTACCCTCACCAGTTCCTATGCAGGAGCTCCTTCCGATTGCAGGGAGGCCCTCAGCTTGATAAAAGCGGGGGCAGTTCCGGTTCAGGAAACCATCACGGGGAAGCTGGCCCTGGAAGAGGCCTCTACCGGTTTCCAGATGGTCTGTTCCCCAACCGAGCATGAATGTGTAAAGGTTATTCTTGAGCCCAACCGGAAGGGAAGCAAGAAAAAAACAAAGGCCGGATCCAATTTTGAATCCGGCCTAAATGCTTGATTTTATCCTGGTAGGCACGAAGGGATTTGAACCCTTGACCCCTACCGTGTCAGGGTAGTGCTCTCCCCCTGAGCTACGTGCCTATGATCCTTTATTCTTTATCAGTATGAGTCCCCCATGTCAAGATCATTCCTTACGGCAATTGTTATTATGATTGAAGATCAAAATAAGGCCGTTTTATCTTCCGTGGATTCTTCTCCTATTATCAGAAACCAAGATCGCATATAGTGAAGTCCGGATGCGATGGTCATAATTCCCGTAGCCCAGTATACCAGAAATATATATCCGGAAAACAGGTGGAAGTGGTTTCTGATAAGAACCAGAAAAACCGCCCCAAGTTGAAGGCAGGTGGTTATTTTGCTGAGCATGGAAGGCCGTATCTTCAGATGCCCCCGATACAGAAACAGAATCAATACGCCTAATAAAATAAGGAGATCTCTCGTAATAACGATGACGGCAAGCCATGACGGAATATGATCCTGGACAGCAAGCACGACAAAAGCGGCTACCAGCAGGATTTTGTCTGCTAAAGGGTCAAGAAAGGCTCCTAACCGACTTTTTTGGTTGAATACTCTGGCGACGAGACCATCTGCTCCATCACTTATCCCTGCTATGACAAATACATACAGGGCTTCCAGGAACTGGTCATTCAATAGATAGATAATGAAAATCGGCGCCAGTATGATTCTGATGGTGGTGATCAGATTGGGAACGGTCATGGTTGAATTCACTCTAAGTTCAGGATAGTGTTTCCTTCTTCAGACCGGCTCAGATGAATGGGGAAGGGAAGCTTTGGATGATTTAGGATGTCGCCCAAGAATTTCTCTTTTCCGCCCTTATATTGAATCGATATGGTTACGGAGTCTCCTCGAATTCTACTGGAAATAGCGGAGGTTATACCAGGTACGGCAGTCATGAGAAAATCCTTGAAACTCATGAATTGCTTGAAATTACGCAAACCGGCTAATGTCATCTCAAAATGATTGATCTCTCCTTTTTGGACTTCCATCCCTTGAACAATACAGGCATAAAATGGGGAGGTCAGAGAGACGGCAATTTTCTGCAGGGCTTCAAAGATCTTCTCCGTATCTCCAAGGTCCAGTTTTGTCTCTTGAAACCGGGTTTCCTTACAGATTAAAACACCCCCTGCCACGTCTGCGGCTTCGAGGTTCACATAGATATCCCCGTCTTCTGAAATTCTGCTGTTTCCAAAGATGACCACGTCCACTGAAAGAAGTTTTCCCCATGCAAGGGCATCTGCCAGGGATGGATTGGAGCCTGACGCAGGTGAGGAGAACGTTGCTTCGGGGGGAATTGAGGTGCGATTGATGGGGTCGAACCCTCTTTCTTGGAATGCCCTGGTCAGAGCTAATTCTGTGGGACTCATGACGGCATAGGCATCCACGTCTTTCCACCAGTGTGACTCCACTTCTCCAAGCGTTTCCAGGACCATGAAAAGCAGGTTTACCGCATCAGGGGGCTCTTCTCCGGGTGTAATGCCGCTTTTTTTCAGTCTTTCGGCGATCATCTCCTGGTTTACTTTAAGTTTTAAAAGAACCGTGTATTTCTGGTCTGTTCGGTTTTCCGCAAGAATGTTGAAGTTTTCGATCCCCTCTCTGGCATTGGGAATGATCTCTTCAAGAACCCTTTCAAAATTCTGAACCATTCCCTGGCTTCCAAGCAGATTCAAGAGGTAGAGTTCAGCTCCTTTCATGAGCGCCGATGAAATAGCCTGCTTTTTTGCACGGGCCAGATTCCCGCCTGTAATAGAACTGCTTCCTATGGCTAAAATTTCCCTGTTTTCGTTCGTTTGCCCCGCTTCTGCCGTTGAAATCGTCGGCAAGAGGAGAAACAGAGAAAAAGCGAGCAGGGATGCAGTACCTGCTTTGAGGATGGTAATGAAATGCTTATTCATGATAATTCTCGTGCGAAATAATTAGAAACTGGAAAATTGAAATTTGTCTAAGATCCCGTCTTTATCTGGGAAACTGGGGTGTCTCAAACCTGACACCCGAAACCTGTCCTTCTCTGCGTCTTCGCGTCTTTGCGCGAGAACGTCAGTTTGTTAAACGATCCTTTCAAATAGGCAATCCAGCGCGAAAGGTCAAGCAGTTTTCCTCAATAATGCCTTTATCAATTCCACAGCGTCCGGTGCTTCTTCCGGATGAATCCATCTGACTTCGGGATCTGCTTTGAACCAGGTTATCTGCCTCTTGGCATATCTTCTTGTATCTTTTTTCATATTTTCCAAGGCTATGTCGTACGACCAAGTTCCTTGAATGTGTTTTACGGCATGTCTGTATCCGATGGCGCCCATTGACTTGAGTTCGGGAGAGTACCCCATTTTAAGCAGTTTTTCAGTCTCTTCGATCAGGCCGTTTTCAAACATCATTACGGTCCTCTCATTGATCCGGTCGTAAAGCTCCTCCCTGTCCCATTTCAGACAGAATTTGAGGGCGTTCAATGTCTTTTGTCCGAACCGGTGGCCTTTCCTTGTTTCGGATGCCTTGCGTTTTGTCAGTTGAAACAGCTCAAGAGCTCGAATGATTCGGAATTGGTCATTTGGATGAATTTTTTCGGCACTTTCCGGATCGAGATCTTTCAGCCTGGCATAAAGTTTCCCCCCACCGTCTGTTTCCCATTCCTGTTTCAACTTTTCCTTCAAGGCCGGGTTGGAGGGAGGCGATGGAATAATTCCGCCAAGCAGGGTCTTGATATAAAGTCCGGTTCCGCCCACCACAAAGCAGACATTTTTTCTCTGACGAATATCTTCGATTACAGGAAGCGCCAGATGGCGGTAGATGGCCGTGTTGAATTCCTCGTTGGGATTGACAATATCAAGAAGATGATGAGGGATTCCTTTTTTTTCTTCTTCAGTAGGTTTTGCCGTGCCGATATGCATTTCCCGATAGACCTGCATGGAATCGGCATTGACAATTTCACCATGAAGGGCCTTGGCCAGTTCAACGGAAAACGTTGTTTTACCGCTGGCGGTTGGACCTGCAATGACTACCACATCAGGTTTCGTGGTTTTCACTACACCACCCTTTTAAACATTTTTTCGATCTCATAATAGGAGAACTGCTTTATTATGGGCCTTCCATGTGGGCAGTTGGTTGGAATATCCATTTTCCTGAGTTGGTCAATGAGCAGGCGCATTTCTTCCACATTCATATTTTGTCCTGCGCGAATGGCGCCATGGCAGGCCATCACGGTTACGGCGTCGTCCATAAATGAGGTAAAATCTGCATTATTTCCTTCTATTCGTGAAAGGAGTTCGGATACCATGGCTGCCCAGTCAACGTCCCGTAGCAGGGCAGGAACAGCCCGCAGGAGAAAGGTGTTTCCCCCAAAGTGATCTATTTCCAGTCCAAACTGGTTCAGGTCATCTCCTTTTTCAAGGGCGACGGTTGTTTCCCTCACGGACAGTTCAATTTCAAACGGAATAAGCAGTGCCTGTGTTTCCACTGTGGCAGTCTCAAAGGCTTTTTTCAGGTTTTCATAAACGATTCTTTCATGGGCGGCATGCTGGTCAATAAGAAGAAGCCCATCGTTGGACTGGCAGAGGATGTAGGTACCACCCAATTGACCGATGACCTGAAGTTCTTTCTCCACAGAGCATTTTTCTGCAGGGGGTGTGGTTTCCGGATGAGGTTCGGGCACCTCTCCTGTATATGCCCATTTCCCTTCTGATACAGATGTCAGAGGAGTTTGCAGCCGATACACGGATTCACGCTCAGGTACGGTTGGAGGTGAACTTGCGGAGAATTGGAGGCCTGGAGAGAGCATTTTTTCGATACCGCCTGAAACAGCCTGGAAAACATCCTGAGGATTTCTGAATTTTACCTCCTGTTTGGTTGGGTGGACGTTCATGTCCACGAGAGAAGGATGCATCTCGATGAAAACAACGACCTGAGGAAACCTGCCCTTCATCAGGCGCTGTCCATATCCTTCCATAACGGCCTTTACAATAGTACGATCCCGGATGTTTCGGCCATTGATATAGCAGAAAAGCCTGTCGCTTCGACTCCTGGTGAAATCAGATGGGGCAGCGAAGATTCTGATGGTAAAACTGTCCTGTTTTACCGTGCTTTCGAGGATTGCTCTGCTTGCTTCCTTGCCCATAATCGCCGAGAGCCGCAGGCGGGGATCACCGGATGCCGGCAGGTTCAATGCGGTTCTGGGGCCGTCTTCCAGCCTGAAATGAATGTTGGGAAATGGCAGAGATGTTCGCAGGAAAAGATTTGTGATGTGGTTTTTCTCGGTCTGCGGAGAGCGAAGGAATTTTCGTCTTCCGGGTACATTAAAGAAGAGATCCTGTAGTTCGGTGATGGTCCCTGAAGGAGCACCTGCCTCTTCAATGGTAAGCAGTTTTCCTCCGGAAATCCGGAGTTTGTTGCCTGTAAGTTCACCCCGTGGGACCGAGGTAATGCTCATGCGGGAAATGGAAGCCATGCTTGGGAGTGCTTCTCCTCTGAAACCGAGGGTTTTTACCTGCAGAAGATCTGAAGCTTCTCTTATCTTGCTGGTTGCATGCCTTTCCACACACAAGAGAAGATCATCCCTGGACATCCCTTCCCCGTTATCGACAATTTTGATCAGCTTTTTTCCACCGTTTTCGATTCGAACAGTAATTCGATCCGCACCGGCATCAATGCTGTTGTCTATCAGCTCTCGAACGACCGAGGCAGGCCGCTCGATAATTTCGCCGGCCGCGATCTGAGTAGCTACTTTTTCAGGGAGAATTCTGATTGTGTTCATAATGCCCGTTCATGTTGTCTGTTTACAGTTTAAGATTTTATTGGTTGATTATGCCAAAATTAAAAAAGCCTGTCACGCGATAATTCGAGACAGGCTTTTGTTGTTTTTTTGGTGGGGAGGGTTCCGAGTCAGGACTCACGGGATATCCTAACCAATTTTTCGATGAAAGTTATCCTTTTGTGTCGCTTTATTTCTGATTCCCTCTTTGCCGCCGACGATCTATCGGAAAATTCCTCATGATAAACCACCTTCCAAGGGCGTTTGACTCTGGTGTATTTTGATCGGCCTTGGTTATGGCGTTGGATTCGGTCATCAAGATCGTTCGTGGAACCGACGTAATAACTTCCGTCTTTTTCAGACTGGAGTATGTAAACAAAGCAAGTCATGCAAAAAAATAGGCCTGTACGCCATTATATAAGGAGTAACAAGCCTATCCTATTTTTGTGGCGGGGACGACGAGACTCGAACTCGCGACCTCCGGCGTGACAGGCCGG
>CAYOWC010000117.1:0-13370 GCA_964407525.1 uncultured Desulfobacteraceae bacterium
CATTGCCAAGGCCGCATTGAGCGATGATTTTAATGCCGTTTGCAACAAGGAACAACAACTCCCCCGAAAATCTTTTGTGGACGCACTGTTGCGGATGGTCGCCTGAACAAACAGCGCACAATTTCGGTGAAACTTCAGTCTCCTCATATTCTGCCTCCTATGCCTTCCCCAACGCCTTAAGAACCTTGTCCGGAGTAATGGGGAAGTCATCAATCCACTTCCCGATGGCGTTGTATACAGCAGGGCTGAACATGGCCGGGACAATGGTCGGCGTGGATTCCCCGATGCCGCAGGCCCCATAGGGACCATGGCCAAGACCGGTTTCCAGGTAGATGGCTTCGATGGGGCCGCTATCGTTCATGGCCGCATATTTATAGTCCAGGAGGTTGCGGTTCAGAAGGACTCCTGTTTTTCGGTCCCAGATCATCTCTTCCGTAAGCGCCCTTCCCACACCCATGAAAGAACCTCCGTACATCTGCCCTTCTACCGCTTCAGGGGAGATAGCCTTGCCAACATCGTTAATGTTTACAAGCTTCTTCACCTCAATCTTCCCAGTCTCGGTATCCACCTCAATTTCCAGGAAATGAGCCTGTCGGCACAGTCGTGGGCGCCCCGTGCTGATGGCATTGCCCCAGATTCCCTGGGTATGCCAGGCCCAGGCAATCACCGGAGCTTCCGTCCAGAACACACAGGAGTCGAACATGGGCATGGCTTTTTTAACGATTTTTTTGATGGCCTTCCGATTTTCAGGGTCTGACTTTACGTAGATTTCGAGACCTTCAATCTCCAGATCCTGCGGCTCTACATCTTCGAATTTCTGGGCCGCCAATTCAAGAAGCATCCCTTTGGCCTTCCTGGCCGCCTTTCTCAGCACATTGCCGTTTGAGCACAGGCAACAGGAACCGTCCGGCGACATCATAGCAAAACCTGAATCCAGGTCCTGAGTCTTGATATTGATGTTCTCAAAAGGCATATTCAATTCATCGGCCACTATCTGACAATAAGTGGACCATGGATTGACGCCCACGTCGGCCTGGTGTCCGATGATGCTCACCGACCCGTCGTTTTCAATGAGAACGGCCGCGGAACCGGTCCCCCGGCAGTCATCCCATTCATGATCCCAGGTAAAGGCCATGCCGTGCATGCGGCCGTTGGGAAGCTTCCTGGCACCGGGAAGATGCCAGTTTTCATCCCAGTTGATGGCTTTCTTGCCAGTCTCTATACACTCTTTCAGGCTGTCGATATCCGGGAATCCGTTCTCTTTCTTGTATTTTACAAGTGCCGATGTATCCTGGCCGGCATAGCCATCGTTTTTCAGGGCCACCTCAGTGGGATCAAGACCCAGCTCCGCAGCCACATGCTCAAAGACCAGGGTAAAACAGAATACATTGGGCAGCTGTTCGCACCGGTGCCACCAGGCAGGTCCGATACTCACGTCCACGTTCACCGTCTCACATTTCAGGTTGGGAATCCTCGTGTTTTCGATAAAATGTTCGATGCCGTTGGTACACATATACACCGCAAAATTGTTGTGCATCTCCACGGCGGTGATGGTCCCGTCTTTCTTGGCCCCCACCTTGAAATCACTGATCATAATATCGCCCGATTCACCGAAAAAGGTTTCCGCCCGGTCATAGAGAAATTTGACCGGCTTTCCCGTCTTTCGAGCCAACAGGGCCGCCAGGACATTCATCCCGTTCTCGGAATTGTTGGAAGGATTGCCCCTTCCCCCAAAGGCGCATCCCATGTAGGGAGAATGGATGGAGATCTTGTTCATAGGGATGTCCAACCATTCGCTGAGGAGCATCTTTGCATGATAGGGCTGCTGTTGGTGAACCCACATCTCGATGTTGTCCCCGCGCCACCGGAGCACCACACACGGCATTTCGGCCCCGGCCCATAGATGGGCTCGCCGCCTGGCACGAAATTCGATGATCGTATCCGCCTCCGAAAAGCCCTTGTCCATGTCCCCAACTTCGTGGGAATGCTCCACCAGGTCCCCACCGGAAATGGAGTTGGAGTCTTCTCCAGGCCGCAAAATGGGCGCATCCGGTTTCAACGCCTCCTCCTGGTCCAATACAAAAGGTAACTCTTCCCACTCGATGTCCACCAATCGAAGGGCCTCTGTGGCAATACCTTCGGTATCTGCAGCCACGGCCACCGCCATGGGCTGCCCCTCATAGAAGGCCTCATCTCCCAAGACCAGATGAACCGGTTTCAAAGCCCATCCGGCCAACGCCTTGTTGACCCATTCCGGTGCGAAATAACTCCCGTTCAACTCCTTACCAGCCACTTCGGGGTCATCGTATCGAATGATCGATCTTACGCCCAAAAGACCTTCGGCCTTGCTCGTATCCATACGCAGAATTCGGGCACGGGGATAGGGGGAGGCCAATATCCGAGCATACAGCATCCCCGGAATCTGAATATCCCGGTTATAGACGGCCTTTCCACTGGCCTTTTCATACCCATCCATCCGCCGGACCTCGCGCTTGCCCACTTCCTTGAAGGTAATCTCCGGCATGTCCAGTCCAACCTTAAACTGGCCTTCTTCCTGTATCTTTTCGTAGTCTCCCATCTTAGTTCTCCCCTTTCAGATGTTCAGCCGCCTCAAGCACAGCTTTGGGGTGCTGGGGATAGGTTCCGCAACGGCAGAGATTCCCCGACAGCGCCTTACGAACCTCCTCTTCCGTGGGTTCCGGGTTCTTGTCCAGAAGGGCCTTGGCCGTGGTAATAAATCCAGGCGTACAATACCCGCACTGCATGGTATGGTGTTTCACATAACTGTCTACCAGTGGATGGCCCGCCTCTGCGATCCCTTCCGCCGTTTCAATGACCATTCCATCGCACTCTATGGCGAAGGTCATGCAGGACAGAATCGGCCTGCCATCCATGATCACCGTACACGATCCACAGGCCCCCCGGTCGCAGAACATCTTGATCCCCAACAGGCCCAGTCGATCGTGAAGAAGATGATACAGAGTCCATTCGGGTTCCACATGGACCTGATGCCTTTCCCCATTCACGGTCAGGGTAATCGTACCTTCGGGCACAGGTGTTGACTCTTGCCTGTGTTCTTTAAGTGCGTGTTCTTTTAAAGTTTCGAATGTGTCAAAAGCCATATTGCAATACGGACACAAGTATTTTTCTTTTTCTGTTTTCACCTTCGTGAACCTCCTCAAATTATTCTCTTACTCATAACGCAGACTTCAACAAATAGTTAGGTAGTCGAGTCGTTGAGTTGGAGAATTAACACGTGAAATCAACCATGCCCATTCAGCTCCATCAGATGTCCAATTTGGGGGTGAAAGGATTAGCTTCGAATAAGAATAACCACTTCCCTACTCAACTACTTAGCGAGGTCTGTAATAGAATTTCCTGTTGGGGTTCATACTTCACCCAAACCTACGGACCTTCTACAGTACTTCGTTGGAGGAGGGCACCCGTGTTAACCGGAAAAGCATGGGGTAGAACCGAGCCCGTTATGTACTTGTGAATTGGCCGGATAAGCGAAAACTCCAAAAGCCGCATCCCGCCAGGCGGGATGCGGCTTTTTTTTGCCGAGGCTGGACGGAACCCTTTTCACCGTTCCAGGGAGGGGGGTCGCTATAAGAATGGGGCGCTTCCAGGGTTCGTCAATGTCATATCGCCTTTCTCACGACTTGAATTTGATCAGGGCCTTTCCGCTTTTCTCATCAAAAATATGGACATCCTCCGGGGCCGCCGTAAGCCAGATGCTTTCGGATTCTTTCACCAGGAAATCAATGGGAACCATCGCCTTCAGGATGGTACCGTTGAGACTGAGAGTCAGACTTCGTTCTTCCCCCAGATATTCTACCACATCAACCCGTGTCTTCACGCCCGACGCGACAGGTTCCTTGGAAGCCTTTATGTTTTCCGGCCGGACCCCCACCACGACAGGAGAGTTCTCATGGGATTTCGGGATCGATTCCTTCACCGCCCAGGAAACGGGAGTGCCACCACTATGCACGGAAACCTGATTTGGCCCCTCCACCTTTCCCTCCAGAAAATTCATGGCGGGTTCACCGATAAAGCCTGCAACGAACTGGTTCGCGGGTAAGTTGAGAAGATCGTCGGCTGTTCCCACCTGCTGGATGAGGCCCATGCTCATGACAATAATCTTGTCGGCCAAGGCAACAGCTTCTTCCTGGTCATGGGTCACATAGATGGTAGTGGTATGCAATTCGTCATGGATTCTGCGGATCCTGGCCCGGATCACAACTCGCACCCGCTGATCCATATGGGACAAAGGCTCGTCAAGAAGCAATACGGAAGGATCCCTCACCAGGGCCCGTGCCAGGGAAACCCTCTGCTGCTGGCCACCGCTCAGCTTTCCCGGTTTTCTCTTGAGGACCTCCGTCAGCTCAAGGTCCTCCGCGATTCCACGGACTTTTTGGTCAATGACCCTCTTGTCCACGCCTTTCGCCAGGAGCGGAAACCCTATGTTGTCATAGACCGTCAATGGTGGATAAAGGGCATAGGATTCGAACGCCAGAGCGATATTTCGGTCACGGGGGCTCAGGTCATTGACCACTTTGCCGTCAAAGAGCATCTCCCCTTTGGTGACCTCCTCGAGCCCCGCAAGCATGCGCAGGGTAGAACTTTTTCCGCACCCGGAGGGTCCCAGGAGCGCCACAAATTCCTCGTTTTCGCACAAAAAATTCACATCCTTCACTGCGACCACATCCTCACCGTAGATTTTCCAAACATGCTTTACTTCGACTGTACTCATGAGATTCTTTCCTATTTCGTGAGTTCCACGCTTTTTTTGAAGAAATACAAATTGTTCTGATCAATCTCCACCCACACCTTATCACCGACCTTCAAGCGGAGGTCGTTATCCACCAGGCCCAGGAAAAAATTGTGGGTAAGTTCGAAGGTGACCACCGTGCTCTTGGCCTCCCGAACGGTCACATACACAGGGAGCTCGAAGGCGTTATCCGACGACCTCTCCATCGAAATGCGTACGTTCTTGGGCCGCACCCCGATTCGCACCATCCGCTTGCCCTCTTCTTCCCAGGAAATCTCTTCCATTCGGGAAAGAAGTCCTTTATCTACGGGAAAGCGGAAAATTCCCTCTGCCTGGAGAAATATCCGATCGTTCTCACTCACTATCTCCACGTCCACCAGATTGATGGGAGGATCTCCCATGAGCCTGGCCACGAAATCGGTTGCCGGAGTCTCATACATTTGTTCGGGAGTCCCGATCTGTTCCACATTCCCCTTACTTATGGCCATAATGCGATCCGAAAGGCCCAGGGCCTCCCGGTAATTGTGGGTCACATAGAGGATGGTGGTCCCCAGTTGATGGGCCAATTGTTTCAAGGTGCTTCTCGCTGAAATCTTTAGTTTTGCGTCCAGATGCGCGATAGGTTCATCCAGCAGATAGGCCTGCGGCCTCCGCACCATGGCTCGTGCCAACGAAACCCGTTGTTTCTGACCGCCGCTGAGCTGATCCGGTTTCCTGTCCAGAAAGGTTTCGATACCCAAGAGTGTGGTGATTTCCAGGACCCGTTCTTTTTCCTGGATCGGGGTCAACTCCTTCTTTCGTCGGGGCGCCCTCAACGGAAAGGCGATATTATCATACACGGTGAATTGAGGGTAGAGGGCATAGTTCTCAAAGGCCATGGCCACATCCCTGTCCTCGGGTGTGAAATGGTTCACCATCTGGTCGCCGATGTAGATCTGCCCTTCGGTAGGCTGTTTGATCCCCGCAATCAGTTCCAGGGTGGTTGTCTTTCCAGCTCCAGAGGGGCCTAAGAGGGTAAAGAATTCCCCTTCAGGACAGTCAAAGCTGACGTTGTTCAGAGCAACCATGTTTCCGTATTTCATCGTCACATTTTCTAGCTTCACACCTGCCATTGCTTTTCCTTACTCCCCTGATTGGTTTTCTTCCGTCTTTGGCCTGGGAACAAATTTTATGGTCGCCAACAAAGCGATAATTCCGACGATGGCGCCCACCCACATGGGGGCATATTCTTCCAACATTCCAAGCCAAAAAAGATTAATGCCCAAAAACACCATGATTCCCCAAAAAAGTCTGTCACCAAATTCCATTGTCCAATCCTCAGATAATTGGTTACGTCGTCAAAAGTCCCTCAGGTTGCCTGTGGAGACTTTTTTTAGCCCTTTACTGCACCAAAGGTCAGGCCACGAATGATGTACCGTTGCATAAACCAGGCTGCAAGCAGTGTAGGCAGAATGGCAACGCCCATCAAGGCAGCCATGGGTCCCCATTGGATTTCCACCGAACCCCAGAATGTGGAGAGGCCTACCGAAACCGTCCTGGCCACCTTCCGGGTAAAGAGAAAGGCAAAAAAGAACTCATTCCACGACCAGATGAGGCAAAACGCCGTCGTAATGGCCACCCCGGGCTTGATGAGGGGAAATACAATCTTTCGAAGCACAGCAAACTGGCTGTATCCATCCACCCGGGCTGCATTCTCCAATTCCTGGGGAATCTCCCGAAAGAACCCGTAGAGCAAAAAGGTGGCAAAGGACATATTGAAATAGACATAGAGGAGGATAAGCCCCAGATGGGTGTCTAAAAGGCCGATATCCCTGTAAGCAAAGAAAAAGGGCAGCGCCGCGACCACACCGGGGAACATCCTTGTGGAAATAGTCACGAAAAGGAGGTGCCCCTTACCGGTCTTGAACCGGGCAAAGCTGTAGGCCGCCGGCAAAGAGACGAAGATCACGATGGCCGTACTGAAAATACAGACGATCAGGGAATTCCACAACTCTTTGAATGAAGGCCTCACATTGGTAATATAGTTATAATTATACAATGTGGGCTCAAAAATGAGCTTATCGGGCCTGAAAATATCTGCGGGGGCCTTGAATGACGTGACATAGACCCAGGCAATGGGAAAAACAAACCCTATCAGCATGATGACTATGACGAGATAAAAAAGTACGCGTTTCACCTTGGTTTTTCCTCCTGCGAATTCAATGGTTTTCCCAGGCCAGTCGGTGCATTATGTTAAGCCCGGTGAACAACACCTTAGACAGATCTTCCTACGCTAGTGTCCTTCCATTAATGTTATTGGCGACACTGCGGGTTTCCAATTCAGAAGTGACCTTTTTGCAAGGTCATGAAACGAGCTAAGTGTTTGCATCCATGGCCTTGATTAGCTGCCGATACATGATGGCGCACACGATAATGGTCATATACAAAGAGAACATGGCCATGGCCGATCCTCTTCCGACGTCGAAGAAGACAAAGGAAACCCGATAGACCATCCAGTCGAGGATTTCCGTTTCCATGCCCCCTCTGGTGGTTCCGTAAAGGGGGTCAAAGATTCTGATCAGCCACATGGTGCGAAGCAGAATGATAATGATGATCAGGGGCTTTAACATGGGTAAGGTCAATTTTCTAAAGATAAAGAAAGCGCCGGCTCCGTCAACGCTTGCTGCTTCAAATTGATCCTTGGGCATTCCTCTCAGGCCCGCAAGGAGAATGAATATGGAGAACGGGGTCCACTGCCAGATGGAAATGAACATGATGGTATAGAGGGCGTAGCTCTGACTTGAAAACCATTCATGTCTTCCCAGGCCGAACCAGTCGAAAAACTGATTAATGACCCCGAATTGAACATGAAGCATATAATTCCACATCAAGGACATGGCGAGGGGGGATATGAGGAGAGGCAGAAAGCACAGGCCCCTCACAATGTTTTGTCCCATAAATTCCCGGTTCAGCAGAAGGGCAAAAGCCATTCCCAGAATCAACTCAACGGCTATACAGACCACCAATACATAAGCGGTTCGCCAAAGGGCCTGCCAGAAAGCCTCGTCCTGGAGAAGGTCCCTGTAGTTTTCAAGTCCGGCGAATTCAGGAGGGGCTTTCAGGACATAATCGGTGAAAGACATAATAAGGCAATAAAATGTTGGGTACAGCATAAACGCAACGAGAAAAAACAGGAGAGGCATGAGATAGAGCCACTTCACCCCCGATTCGCTGGCCAAGGCCTGCCTGAATGTCCTTTTCCCCGTGGGAGAGGCTGTTGCTACCATAGTCGACATGTGTGGAATACCCCCTCAAAAACAGTTCTACAACACTTTTTCTTTTTTTAAAAATCGTTGCCGTAGTGGTGGTTTGGGGACCGTCCCGAAAAGAAATTTCCCGGGACGACCCCATGGAACATGGTTATTTTTCTACGGGCAATTTACCAAACTTCTTCTGGACCTTATTAAAGGTCTTGACCCATTTCTTGGTGGTTTCTTTGGCCGATCTCTTGCCGATCGCGTTTTCATGACTGATGATGGTCATCATCTCATAGAGTTTTCCAAAAGCAGCGCTGTTAAAATGGAGATAACTGTTCACATCGGGCAATTGTTCCTTCCAGGTAGTAAGAACAACCGGGATCCATCCAGTCTTGTTATACCATTCCGGTAACTGGTACTTGGGGTCTTCCAAGACGTCTGTGCGCACACTGGCCCACCCACCGTCTTCCAACATTCCTTTCTGTGCTCCGTAAGAGGTAATATACCTCAACAGCCAATAGGCAGCCTCGGGATTCTTACTTTCCCGGCTGGGGGCAAAATGGAAGGCGCCCGTGTAAGGACGGACACCAGGCGTCGTTTTGACTGCAGCCTTAGCGCCCGGAACTTCTTTGGCTACCGAGGTAGACCAGTTCCAAAGCGCCGTGTACATGGCGGGGATCATCGCGGTTTTTCCGGCGGCAAAGGAAGCTGTCGCCTGGTCCCAGAAGGCGTTCTCTGTTCCCGGAGGAGCAAAAGGCATCAGGTTATTGTACTGCTGGAAGGACCAGGTGAGAAGTTCCTTATCCTTGTCCGTTATTTTGAAAGCCTTCAGTTTGCCATTCGCATCCCGCACCGGAGAGGCCCAATGTCCTCCCTTGCTCCAGAGCATGGATCCCACTTCGTCCTGGACGTGGGGCATACGAGCGGCCATGAGGCTGCAACCGTAGAAGTCTTCTTTCAGGGGCTGCCCTTTGAGCAATTCACCCTTTTTTCGTGTAAAAAACTCGGACTGGTCCCGCACCTGTTCCCATGTATCCACCGGGGCCAACTCATACCCATATTTCTTTTTGAAATTTGCCTTTTCCGTGGGATCATCGATCAGGTCCTGACGATAGATGGTCATCATGGTATAGGTATAATAAGGGATACCCATGAGGGTCCCATCGGAGGTGGAGCACATACGCAACAGGCCGCCATCATGGCCTTCCAGATCTTTTTTCAGACCGGCAACGCCGTTGGGATCAAATTTTTTGGCCATTTCGTACACGGGATACAGGTAGTCTTCCCATTCGTTGGTCCAGCTTGCTTCGGTCACCACCAGGTCGTAGGCGCCGGTCTTCCCCTGGAGTTCCACGATCTCTTTGGAATAAAGAGAAGCAAACACATGGGATTCTTTGGTTACCTTGATACCTGTTTTTTTGGAGAACTTTTCCAGATAGGGATAAATTAGGTCCGAACCACCACCTGCTTCAAGGGCCACGTGGATAGGCGTTCTGTTTTTGATTTCCGGAATGTCATCAAGACCAAACTTCTTTTCCGCCATCGCGGGGGTGAGAGTAAAACCGACCACCAGGGCCATCCCCATCAAAAAAACCAGACTTGATCTAAAAACCTTCGCTTTCATGCCGTCCTCCTTTACCATTAGGGTTGTAGAAAAAAAGGTTACTTCTCAACAGGTAATTTGCCGAACTTCTTTTGGATTTTATTAAATTGCTTGACCCACTTCTCGGTGCTTTCTTCGGGCGTTCTCTTGCCAAGGGCATTCTCGTGGCCGATGATGGTCATCATCTCATAGAGTTTGCCGAATGCCGCGCTGTTGAAATGGAGATAGTTGTTTATATCCGGCAACTGCTCTTTCCAGGTCGTGAGAATCGGAGGAACCCACCCCAGCTTCTCGTACCATTTTGCTTCCTTGTATTCGGGGTTTTCAAGCACATCGGTCCGCACGCTGGGAAAACCGCTCTCCGCCATCTGCTTCTGGATATCGTAAGAGGTGATATAGCGAATAAACCAGTAGGCGGCCTCAGGATTCTTGCTGTCCCGGCTGGGGGCGAAATGGAACGCCCCGGTATAGGGCCGGACGCCTGGAACCGTCTTGCAGGCGGCCTTGGCGCCGGGAACGTGCTTGGCCACAGACGAGGCCCAGGGCCACAGGGGAGCGTACATAATGGGGATCATCATGGTTTTTCCTGCCACAAAAAATGAGGTCGCCTGGTCCCAGAAGGCGTTTTCCGTTCCCGGAGGCGCAAAGGGCATCAGGTCTCTGTACTGTTGAAAGGACCATGTAAGAAGTTCTTTGTCCTTGTCCGTGATCTTAAAGGCCTTCAGTTTGCCGTTGGCATCCCGTACCGGAGAGGCCCAGCGTCCCTGCTTGCTCCACAGCATGGTTCCCACCTCGTCCTGCACATGGGGCATGCGAGCGGCCATGAGGGAAATCCCATAGAGGTCATCCTTCAGAGGCTGCCCTTTGAGCAATTCGCCTTTTTTACGCGTAAAAAACTCTGCCTGGTCACGGAGTTGTTCCCAGGTCTCGATAGGAGCAAGATCATAGCCGTATTTCTTTTTGAAATTGGCCTTTTCCGTCGGGTCATTCAGGGCATCCTGCCGGTAGATGGTAAGCATAGTGTAATTATAGTAGGGGATGCCCATGAGGGTCCCGGCTGAGGTGGAACACATGCGCAACAGGCCCTTGTCATGGCCTTCCAGGTCTTTTTTCAGGCCGGCCACACCCTCGGGATCAAATTTTTCTGCCATTTCATAGATCGGATAGAGGTAGTCTTCCCACTCATTGGTCCAGGAGGTTTCGGTACACAACACATCATAGGCCCCGGTCCTTCCCTGAAGTTCCACGACCGATTTCGAGTAAAGGGCTGCGAACACATGGTCTTCAAAGGTAACCTTAAGCCCGGTCTTCGCTGCAAATTCCTTGAGTTTGGGGATAAGTACGTCGGATTCTCCGCCAGCCTGGAAAATCACATGAATGGGGGTTCTGTTTTTAATTTCCGGGATATCGGCCAGACCAAACTTCTTCTCTGCCATGGCAGGGCTGAAAGTAAAACCGATTACCAGCGCCATCGCTGTCACAAAAACCAGACTTGATCTAAAAACCTTCGCTCTCATGCGTCCTCCTTAACCATTAGGGTTGCTAAGATTTGGGGTTGCTTTTGAGCTATTTCCCATCAGAAATAGCGGCTTTCAAACGTTTTTTGGTCCTTTTACTATATTTTGCGGGGCTTCCGGGTCTTTTCTGAAAAAGGATTCTTCAATCTTCCGTCCACCCTGCCATCCCCAGGAATCAGAAACTGATCTCTATCCCTGCCAGTGCGCCGCCATCCACCTGGACAGAGCACCCGGTCATATAACTGGCACACTCCGATGCCAGAAAGGCGACTACTTTTCCCACTTCCTCCGGCCTGGCATACCGTTTGGTGGCGCTGGCCTGGGCCGCCGCAGAATCCAAAATCTCCTGTCTGGTTTTGCCCAGTTCCTCACCAATCATATCGGCGAATCTATCCCAGATCTCCGTATGGATCAATCCCGGACATATGGCGGTGGCACAGATACCGTCTTTGGAATATTCCATGGCTATGGACCGGGTGTAATTCAAAACCGCAGCCTTGGCTGCATTATAATCGGTGACCCCCGTCCCGGGTGCAATCCCGTACATGGAACTCATATTGATGATGCGGCCCCATTTCTGTTCGATCATTTTCGGAATAATTAAACGGCAGGTTCTTACACACGACATGAGGTGAATATTCAACTGGCCCATCCACTCCTCATCGGTGGCGCTGATGGGGGTGCAGGGGTGCGAATAGCCCGCGTTATTAAAAAGGATGTCGACCGTCCCAAAAGCATCAAAGGCCGCCGAAACCACTTTTTCCGCCCCTTCCGCGGTTTCGAGATCTGCAGGCACGCTCACGGTTTTGACTCCGAGTGCCTGAATTTCCTTCTCCGTTGAGGCCAGATCCGCCTCGTTTCTGCCTGTAATGACCAGATTACAGCCTTCCGCAGCCATCTCCAAAGCGGCTGATTTTCCAATTCCCTTGTTTCCGCCGGTGACAAGCGCCACCTTCCCTTTAATTCCTAAATCCATTGGCTCCTCCTTTATAAAGGCCGCTCACAACCAAAAAAAGATTGGGCAACCTTTTGGTTTATATTTCCAAAAAAGAGATTTAATCATTCACCAAAAATTTCAGTTGTTCTATAGAAAAAAGTTGAGGCAGATTCATGGTACAATATCTATACCTCTATACCTATCGTTGTCAAGAAATAAAACAGTAATTGTCATTAATGAAAACCGCCAAGGAACGTGGACGTAATAACTTTCGCAAGTAGGCGCATAGATTTGGGTCATGTGAAATGGGGGACGCCCATCATTAAGTAAACAATTTGACATGATTTTGATATACTGATAATAGAAGTTTCATGCCAAGATTAGCCCGACTCGATGCCCCCGGTATTCTGCACCACGTTAATATCCGTGGGATAGAACGCCGAAAAATATTTAAGGGCAATTTCCTTGACCGCCTGGAAACCCTGTTACCCGAAACAAGAATAATCTGCTATGCATGGGCACTTCTATCCAATCATGCGCATTTTTTATTCCGAACCGGGATACACCTCTATCAACATTAATGCGGCGATTACTTACCGGGTATGCGGTAAGCTTCAGCCGCAGGCACAAACGACATGGTCAGCTTTTTCAAAATCGCTATAAATCCATTATTTGCCAGGAGGATGCCTATCTCAAAGAGCTGGTACGATATATCCATTTAAACCCATTGAGGGCAAGAATCGTCTCTGACGTACCCGAACTCAACAGTTATCCCTACTGTGGTCACAGTGTGTTAATGTCCAAGAAGAAACGGCTATGGCAGGATACGGGGTATGTATTGTCTTTTTTTGGCAAATCGCTTCGTGAAGCCCGAAAACGCTACCTTCAATATGTTGAATCGGGGATTGAACAGGGAAGGCGACCGGAGCTTGTGGGCGGTGGATTGATACGGAGTCTCGGCGGATGGCGGGCCGTAAAGAATGCTCGTTTTAGCGGCCAGGATAGAATGAAGGGTGATCATCGAATATTGGGAGATAGTGCCTTTGTGATGGAGGTGCTTGCAGAGGCAGAAGAGAAATTTGAACGTTTCTATGAGCTGAAAAGCAAAGGATATAATCTTGATACAATAGGGCAGAAAGTTTGCGCGCTTTTTGGTATAGAACCGGATGGAATTGTCAAAGAGCCGTCAAAAAACAAGGGCGAAGCGAGGGGGTTGTATTGTTACTGGGCGGTTGTGGAGCTCGGATATCTATTGGCAGATTTGGCGAGACTTCTTGGTATGACTGGTCAAGGGGTGGGGTATGCT
>CAYOWC010000118.1:0-11509 GCA_964407525.1 uncultured Desulfobacteraceae bacterium
GAAGATGATTTCCTTTTCAATTTCAGAGTGTGCCATGATTTCTTTGAGCTATAACCAGCTTAACTGGCTGGCTTTGGAGCGCGAGCGGAAAAGCCAGTCCGAGTTGAAGCTGTTGTTATACATTTCTCTTTCTAATCAGATAAGTTACAGCCGCTGCACAAGTACCTACCACCAATTGAGCCCCGGCATAGTCAGTGCTTCGGCCCTCTCTGACATGCCGTCCATACTCGGACGCAAAGCCCCAAAGTTTCTCAAGGGCTACGTTCAGCGGGGGAGGAACTAAGCCGGGGTTCCGCTTCAAGATTTTCCCCAATGTTGCCTTATGGTCCCCGGTAACTTCCCGAGCCACACACTCAAGGGATGCCATCGCATGTTGGACTGATCCGGTGATGTCCGGGTTGGGTCTGCGGGATAGATCTACGAGCGCTTCATGAAGCTCTGTTTGAGCCGTCGGAGTCCCTGATTCTGCAAGAGCAGTGGTAGCGGACCGAATCGTTTCCTCCAGGCTTTCTGGATTCCGCGCTTCCAGCCTCCCATCTTGCAGCTTTCAGCCAATGCCTTCTTCGAGGAAGTACCGATTCAATTCGCTTTCAAAGCGCTCTGGCTCAAATGAAAAGGGTATTTCATGCATCTTCTGACGAATTACTTCAATAAGGTCGTATACCTTATACCATTCGCAATCATCCAAAAGACTTCGCACTTCTTGATCAATATTGGGATATTCTGACCAGTTATTGGAGTCAGGCCGCTTCCGCAAAACACGGCACACTACGGCTCTCAGAGACTTCGGGGAAAAGCCGCACTCGTACGCCAAATCAGCAAGCACACCCCGAAGATCATACGGCGCATCTTGACGCACCGTGATTTCGGCCTCGTTGACACGGTTAAAACCATGGCGTTCTGAAAAGCGCGATGTGTCGTTCATGTAGAGCCTCTCACTCTATAACGCCGCCTTCACCCGTTCATCGGGTGAAAGGCGTGGTTGGGATATTTGGTTAAATGGCATATCTGTCAACTGTGTAGGCCTGACACCCATGCCTTTCAGATGGGAAGGTGTTCATGTTGAGCCAAAAAAAGCTCCTCAAAAAAATATCGCGGGCAGAGGGATAAAATCCCTCTGTACTCCCTCAATTTAAATAATCAGAAAGTCAAATGATCAAATCATCCATCGCTTCGGGAACGCACTGCAAACCCCCGTAAGCCGCGGGACTCGTAGCGGCCTTTCCAGTACCTGCCGCTGTGGTAGAAGTAGAAGCCCCTGACACTCGAGGAACCTTTAGTCTCCCCTGACCAAACCCACCACCCCGTGGTCCTCAATAAAAGCGTCATATTGCGTGTGCCTACACCTTCCTTGTAAAGGGTTTTCAACTCATCTGTGGTGGGCATTCGCCAGCCGCCACCGTCGAGATTCAAACTTTGCACCCATGATCTGGCTTCATTCCAGTTTGTATTTCTATTAGGTCCCGCTTTCCACTCAAGACCGGTGCTTGTGTCTTTTACGATTCCGTTGGCGTAGCCTACATAAATTCCGTCACGCTTGATTACATCGGAGGTCGATGATGAGGGCCTGGAGTACGAAGGCTTCTGCGAAAGGTTGGCCATCTCAACCTTCTGGCTCTTGGAATCGCTTCGGGAACGCACTGCAAAAGCCAGTCCGTAGGGGGAGTGACGGTAGCGCAAGTACCTGCGGCAGTTGAGGAAGTCGAAGTACCAGGGGTATAAGGGATTTTCATTTTCTCCAGACCAAACCGTCGAGCAAGTAGTTTTCAAAAGAGGCGTCATATTGCGGTCTCCTGTACCTTTCCTATAAAGGCCTTCCAGTTCAAACATGGTCGGCATACGCCACCCACCGCCATCAAGATTCAGGCTCTGCACCCATGATCTGGCTTTATCCCAAGTAGTATCCTTGCCGGGCCCAGTTTTCCATTCAAGGCCTATCTGGGTATCTCTTACGATCCCGTTGGCATAGGCTACATAAATTCCGTCACGTTCTACAACCTTCAATCCCTTCTTTACGTCTATCTCATCACCTGGAGCAAAAGTCACAAAACGGCCATCGTCGGAAATATTTAAGAAAGATATGGACGTGTAGGTCTCGTTTTTTCCAGGGCCATTGAAAATTGCCTTATCAAATTTTGCGCCTTCCACTGTGGCTTTCATCAGAACTTCCGGCACCAATAGTTCAGGATGGCGCTTGTATTCACGGGCCTTGGGTGGCTCTATCTTTACAAAGAATTGCTCTGTTTCCCCCTCTGTAGTCAGGACGCAAAACATCATTTGAAGCTTAAGATAATATCTCACAAACTTGAAAGACACTTGGGAAACAGGAACAATAAAGTGCTTTGCCTTCAGTGTTTTCATTTGGTTGTCCAGAGGACTGATCTGATTATCGTGCGTTTTTTGCAGTTCATGCCGCAAGGAAGAGAGCTTTTGCTCCTTTGCCTGCCTTGCGGGTGCTGCCTTGAGATGTGCCTTCGCTAATCTGGTCTGATAATCTTCATTAGTTTCAAACTCCTTGTCCCATGGCGGGATATCGGTAATGCGCGCTATCTTTTTGTCATAGAACCCGGCTAAACTTTGGGTTTGTTTTCTAAACTCAGTTGAAAAATCGAGGTCCATCTTGTCTCGTTGCTTCTTGATCCTTTTTAGCTCGGCAACAGCGGATTCGATGGTCGCGCCTCCAGTCAGGCCTTGGCTCAGGTCCTGCCGCATTTTGTCCGCCTGCGTGCGGAGCATGGTAAGCCGTTGTTCGTTTTCCGTCTCACTCTGCTTTCTATCCTTTTCAAACCGATTCACCTCAAGCACGGCCTGGCGCTGGCGTTTCGCTGCCTCTTCTTTTTGCCTCTTGCGAATCTGTGCCTGCTTGAGCTCTGCCTCTTTAATGAGCTGCAGGCACTCTATTTCACGCTTTTTGGATTGGTCGCGGGCCTCGGCAGCTTCCTCCTTCAGTTTCTTTAACTGGGCCATTTCCGCCTCAAGGGCATCCACTTCAGCGCTTATTTCCCTGCCCTTCTTTTCCAGGTCAGGCACAAAAACAAAATCACCGGTTCCATAAATCTCGCCGTCTACGGGACGCTGGGTGTGGCCGCGTGCTGCCGCGTCCCCATATACCCGTTTCTTCAGGTATTGCCCCAGCTCGCGAGCAGTGATGTAATCTTCAGTATTTTCCAGGGCCTGGATAAGGCGGCCTGTAAAGACAGAATGTCCGCCGGGTCCACCATCCAGAACTGTTTCGCCCTTTGATCCTGCCGTCAGCACTTGTCGCACCTGCTCATCAGTAATCGTCTGGAGATATGAAAAATCCCGGCTCGGTTTACTCAGGGTGCCCCGTGTATCTAACATCAGCCCAGCAAAGCATGCGTCAAAAACAAAAAAGACGTGTTTAGCGGTGATTGACACGCAGATGTCTGATTTGACCTGCTGCATGGAGATATTTTTGTATATTTCAGCCGAATTAAGTGTCCCATCGTATGGGACCAAATACCCCAAGTCTTTTCCACGAAGGGTACCTGGAATCGTGATGCCGTGACCGGCAAAATAGACGAAGACACCGCCATCAGGGGTCAGAGAACGAAATCCGTAAAGCGCCTGCATGATCTTGTCGCGTGTGGCCTGTTCATTATAGAGAGTGATTATTTCGTCGAATTGAAAGCCATCACTCAACACCTTTTCCACCCCTTTCGCATCCTTGACCGCATAGGTGAGTTGTTCTGTAGACCCCAAATTATCATACCTGTCAATCCCGATGATCAGGGCTGCGGTGTAATCGTATAACTGAATTTTTTGCGATCGGCCTTTGGGCGTTTTTGCGACCACGTTGATCCCACGTTTTTTGGCGGGTAAGGATTTAGGGATGGTTTGTTTTTCCCTTGGGCCTGCTAATCGGGGTACGGAAAGGGCTTGTCGTTCTTGGGCTAAATCCTTCGATACAAATTTCCCTTCACCCTGTTTGTCCTCGTCATCTATCCCAGGGGTTTTTTGCTTTGCCACATCTTGCGCAGTTCTGGCTGACTGTTTTATTCTGGGGTGAGCAGTTTTTGGCTGTATCTGGACATCCTGAACTTTTGTCTTATGTGAAGTCGACCCACACCCAGGTAAACATATCAATACCAGTAGCAACCAAGGTATTGCCAAAGGGCTACTTTTCATAACCTGTTTTCCTATCTTAGTCATTCAAACTAATTGCGATTTCGCTACCAAAAATTCCTTTACAATGATCAGATATCACACAAAAAGTTTAAAAGTTCATATCGTCCTCGTCGTTTCCTTAATTGTTAGGAAGGAATGAGGATGACGATGTCTTTACCGGATAGTATCAGTATAAATCTTTTTCCGCCTCTTTTGCCGTCTTTTTAGATTTTTCTTTACGCTGCTTACGTAGCTTTTCATCTTCTTCTCTATAATAGCTTTCAAGATCAGAGCTATACTCCTTGGAAATGGGGATAAATTCGTAATCAATAAACCCAATAATCTCAATTATTCGACCTTGAAACATCAACTGCGCATAAGATATGCGTAATATTAATATCTCTCCCTCGCCATTCTTTCCATCGCGTGTATCCTTGGTCGTCAGTAAAGTCCGGTTTTCCATGTAGTTCTAAAAATGTCTGGTATAATAACTTGTAGCTTTTGGCTGTATTATAATTGATACGAACATAATACAGTTTATCTTTATAGAAATGATAAAATATATCATTAATCTTAGCCTTTCCAATTAAACGTTTGTCCTTTTTTCTTTTGTATATTTTTGAATTTGGTCTAGTTTCAGTGAAATCCACTTTTCTCCCGATTTCATTTACATCACTCAAATAGAAATCGCGATGTCCAGCAACACTCTCACCCCATTTTAGGCCGCGGAACTGAGTAGGTTCATTCTCAAAGCCTAAAGAAATGGTTGGAGACAACAGAAGACAAACCAAAATGATTGGCATTTTATTCATACTGAATTCCTTTCAGTCTCCCAGAAAGGTCTAAGATCAAGCCCTCTCACAGACTCTGAGCAGCGGGGCGCTGGTAATAAAGCAAGAAAATCACCACATCAAGTTGTATTTGTTCTCATGTGCAATGGCCTCACCCTTTCCAGCAAAAATCCCACCCCGTGCGGTATGCAGGACGTCCATTTGTAAGCAAATAACGCATCCGCCTATTTTATGTTGTTTTTAGCCTCGCTGTTAATTGTAAACTGCCGTGATTTATCCCACGTCCTCATCCCCCGTCTTCCATTCTGCGCTTTTTCTGGGCAACAAAATACAAAAACCCCGTTCTCGATCTGTTCAGAGTAACGGGGTTTATGAGTGACCGTGGTCCATTTTTAATCCTCTTTTCCCTCTTCGGTTGAAAGAAGAAATCTGGGTCGGGAGTACTACTGAATGCTGTTTACAAATAACTACCCAATAAGTCAACGAAAATCAGGCCTTTTATGAATTGATGCCCCTTAATATGTGCGTATGGTAACATACGGTTTTGTCAAATACGGTCACAATCCAAGCATTTTTTAAATTTTGCAAATTTATTGATTGAATCCAGATTTAAAGACTCGTGGTAAGGCTGGCCAAGCTTCCTGAGCCTCAAGAGCTACATCTGAATATCTCAAAGATTCAGCACCACCGAAAAATTGACTGCCATAAAGCTCAACCAAAGAAAACGTTGACATAATGGCTCAATATCTCATCCGGGCAAGATTGAATTGGCCATTATACACATTGTCCAATGCTACTACATCTGGTGGTCGTTCCCCTGATGGGCTATCTTCACGTAACGAAGGACTACCTATATTATTAGTGAATTTTAAAATTTTCAAAAATAGTCAGGGATTGTTCTGCCAGCCTCAACCCGGCTTACCACTGACCTGCGGCAAGAAATCCATCATTTAGTTGAATCTTAACAATAAGAATGGTATCCACCATCTCTCTCGACGGCCTGGCAAATTGGTGTCGAAGTACGTCCTCCAGGGGGGGGTGTACAGCGAAACAATAAAACGAGGGGGCTCAATGAAAATAAGGAAAGCTTGCTTACTTATGTCCGAAATATTTCCTTAGCATAAAAAAGGCCTTGACACTCGAATAATTAATCGAACATATGGACCAGTCCCCTTGTCCATAACCACAAGGTCAGTAAACTTTTGAAAAAAGAGGTGAGAGATCATGACATTTCCTTCCATGGTAAAAATAGAACAGGACTTCGATCTGAAAAAAATTGAAGACATACCCGGTGAGATCCGTTCAGAGTTGAAAGGTTTCGAGCCCGAAAAAGCCATCTTACCCGGCCAAAGCGTTGCTATCACAGCCGGTAGCAGAGGTATCCATAAAATAGATGTGATCTTGAAAGCCCTGATCGAAGGGCTAAAAGAGATTGAGGCCAGGCCGTTTATCGTTCCTGCCATGGGAAGCCACGGGGGCGCCACATCCGAGGGGCAAAAGGAGGTGCTGGCCCATTACGGGATCACGGAAAAAACCATGGGAGTGCCCATTAAATCTTCCATGGAGGTGATTCAAGTCGGGGAAACCGCTCACGGCATTCCGGTGCTCCTTGACAAGAATGCGGCCCAGGCAGACCATATTGTTGTGGTGAATCGGGTCAAACCCCATACCGATTTTAAAAATGATATTGAAAGCGGTCTCATGAAAATGATCGCCATCGGGCTGGGCAAACAGAAAGCGGCCGATCATTACCACAATGAGTTTATGCGTTATGGACATTACGAAATCATCACCTCCGTGGCCCGTGAAGCCATTAAAAAAAGTCGACTCCTTTTTGGTCTTGCCGTGGTTGAAAACCAGAGAGATGAGACTCAGATCATCAAGGTGATCCCTGTCCAAGAGTTCGAGGAAACAGAAAAAAAACTGCTGGTGGCCGCTAAAAAGCTATTGCCTCGCCTTCCCTTTGACTCTATTGACATTCTCATCGTGGATGAGATGGGAAAGAATTTCAGTGGTACCGGCATGGACCAGAACGTTATCGCCCGAACCGTTGTCTCTTATCACCAGGTTCCTGAAACCCCTAAGATTCTTCGTATCTTTGTGAAAGATCTTACCGATGACTCAGAGGGAAATGCCACCGGGATCGGAAATGCGGACTTTACAACCAAACGCTTGGTGGACAAAATCGACCGTGAATACACCTACATAAATGCCATGACTTCCTCCAGTCCGGAAGCGGTCAGAATTCCTCCTTACTATGTCAGCGACCGCGAGGCCATCGAGATGGCTCTGAATACCATTCCGGAAAACAGATCGGAAAAAGTCCGGGTTGTCCATATCCGAAACACCCTGATGCTGGAGGAAATGTACATATCTGAGGGGCTTCTGGACGAGGCCCAAGAGATTGGGAACATTCGCGTCATAGGTACGCCAAATCCCATGGACTTTGACGAAAGAGGAAATATGGCCGCTTATTTTTGATGATCTCGTATCCAGTTCATAGGATCGATTCGACATATGACTTTGGCAAAAAGATCCAGGGCAGAGACTCATGTGAAAAACCGAATTTTCGCAACCCTTCAATTGATGCGGTTCCCCAACCTCTTCACAGCCATGGCTGATATATTGGCCGGCTATCTTATTGTCAGAGGTCTGAAAATCACCTGGTTGGAATTGATGGCGCTCTGCCTTTCCACATGCTTTATCTATGGAGCCGGGTGCATCTTGAACGATGTCCGTGACAGAAAACAGGATGCAAGGGAGCGCCCCCAACGTCCCATTCCATCTGGCAGGGTGTCACTCGGGGAAGCCTTGTTCCTCGCTTTCGTCTTTTTTGGCCTTGGCCTGGTAACAGGCTTTCTGGCGGGGAAAACGTCACTGGTCATTGCTTCTATTCTGATCTTGCTGGTTGTTTCCTATGACATTTTCACAAAAGAAATGCCTCTTGCAGGCCCTATCACCATGGCCGCCTGTCGAGGAGTCAATTTATTGCTTGGCATGAGCCCAGCGTTTTACTGGTCCGGTATCATTGGAATCTTTCCCCTGATTACCTTTACCTACGTGTTTGGCCTGACGATTCTGAGCCATTTTGAGGTGGAAGGGGGATTAGGGGGAAAAGGCTGGGTCGTTTCCGGATCTCTTTTTCTTGTTATCTTTGTCCTCTCAATCATGCAGATGACACAACATTTGCTTGCTGATTGTTTGATTTACCTGGGACTTCTGGTCTTGTTTTCCGGACTACCCCTGTTTGCCGGGCTTTTGCGGCCCGCTCCTCATCGGGTGGGAAGAGCCGTTAAATACCTGATATTGGGGATACCCCTCCTTGATGCAGTCTATGTTTCAGGGATTCATGGTTGGACCTATGGTATCCCGATGGCCTTATGTATCGTTCCTTCACTGGCCATTTCACGTTATATCTATGTTACTTAAACTTCGGTTCGCGGTTCGCGGTTCGCGGTTAAGAAGCGCTAACTGACTAAAATCAAATTTACTAAAAACCGATAGGGGATTTTGGGTAGTTCCTGTCTCTTGACAAAGATACTATTGCGTAGTACCATTTTATCATGAACGCCAAGCAACGTAAAACACTGGCCGCAATATTCAGAAAACCCTGCCCTGCCTCCCTGGAATGGCGAACAGTCGCCTCTCTTATTAATTCCTTTGGTGGCAAGATACAATACGGCGACGGCTCAAAAGTGCGCATTGATTTGAAAGGTGAGTCGGTCAATTTGCATAGCCCTCATCCAAACAAAGAGCTGAAGCGATACGCCGTTAAACTTGTCAGGGAGTTATTGATGCGAACAGGAGATATACCATGAATACAATCACATATAGAGGATATATCGCGAGAATTGAACCTGATCTCGACGACGAAATTCTTGTAGGAAGGATCATCAATACCCGAGACATCATCGGATTTCACGGGGAAACAATTTCTCAAGCAGTGGAGAGTTTTCATGCCGCAATCGATGAATATCTCGAAGACTGCCGGCAAAGAAGAATAGATCCGAATAAGCCATATTCCGGCAAGTTCAACCTCCGTTTACCACCGGAACTCCACAGCGAGATTGCGTCTGCAGCAGCCGCGTCGGGCAAGAGCCTTAACCGATGGGTAATCGACAAACTTTCACAACCTTCTCAGGATGTTTAAGGCGTAATTTTCGGTCTACCTAATCCCCGGCTCATACTCAAATCACTTCAGGTATAGGAGTTAATCCTTAAAATAATTGGAGAAGATATGGATAGTCCCACAAAACCGGCATTGGCCTCTCCCAAAACAGCAGAAGAATTATTGGGCATCTATTTCCTGGATATGAGATCCGCTCTTCTGGAAACGGCTGCCGCATTGGACAGAATCGAAAGGGCTGAAAACGGATCAGATGTCTTTGAAGACCAGCGTATCCGGAAACTGACGGATGCGTGTGAGATATTGAAGAACGGCAGGCAGAACAGGGCAGAGCAGTTCTTAAACCTCTTTTCCGAACCTGAGGAGAACAGTCACCCATGAAAATTATTGAACCGCATATCCATATGATTGCAAGGACCACCCAGGATTATGAACGAATGGTACGAATGCATACGGTGGCCTGTTGTGAGCCTGCCTTCTGGGCCGGCTATGATCGCACGTCCTCACAGGCTTTTCACGACTACTTTACACATATTTCAGAGTTCGAACCCACAAGGGCCGCACAATACCAGATCGAACACTATTGCTGGATCTGCATGAATCCGAAAGAGGCAGATAACGTCGTTCTTTCCCGGGAAGTCATCTCTTTTATTCCGGAGTTTCTCCAAAAGCCGACGGTCCTTGGTATCGGAGAGATCGGGCTTAATCTTAATACCGCCAATGAAATGATCATATTCCAGGAACAGGTTGAGTTGGCATTGAAATATGATCAATTGATCTGGATTCACACCCCTCATCTCAAAGATAAACTCAAGGGCACAAAGATGATGCTCGATTACCTGAAAGGCCACGGAAAGATCAATCCTGAAAAGGTCTGCTTTGATCACAGTGAAGAGCATACATTGAAGATGATTCGAGATGCAGGTTTCTGGGCTGCCATGACTATCTATCCTGTGACAAAAAATTCTTCCGCCCGCGTGGTCGACGCCCTGGAAATCTATGGGATCGATCACATGTTGGTGGATGCTTCGGGTGACTGGGGACCCTCCGATCCAGGCACCCTCCACGATGCCATTTTTGAGATGAAGAGGAGGGGCCATAAAGAGGAACAAATAGAGACTGTTTTCTACAACAACCCCTGTTATTTTCTGGGTCAGTGCAAGAAATTCCGGCCATCCCCTTCCCTGCCCAAGAAAGAGGCATGGGGGATGTGAGTAGTAAGCGGTAGGCAGAAAGAAGAAGGCAGTAGGTAGTAAGGAGTAGGCAGGATACAGTGTTTGGAGGCAACATGCCAGGGGGGTCGGAATCAGAAAAGGCGAACGGCAGAGTGACAGAATATGAACAAAAAATTACTGGTTGTTGAGGTTGCCGGGCTTTCCCATGAACTTGGGATACCGGGTCTGCATTCTCACACCATACAGAGCGTTTTCCCTGCCGTTACGTGCACCGTCCAGGCGAGCTTTCGTACGGCATCGCCGCCCGGACAACACGGGATGGTAGCGAACGGGTCTTTTTTCCGAACATTGAACCGGCCCATGTTTTGGGAACAGTCGGCCGGATTGGTTGAAGGACCCAGAATCTGGACGAATTTTCGGAAACGGGGCAAACGGGTCGGCATGCTTTTCTGGCAGCAAAGTCTGGGTGAGTCCGTAGACCTCATCCTGTCTCCCGCCCCTATTCACAAACACCACGGGGGGATGATCCAGACCTGTTACAGCAAGCCCAGTGGCTTGTACGAAACTCTGTGCAAAAGGATCGGGCGACCATTTAAGTTACAGCAATACTGGGGGCCTCTTGCATCGTGGAAAACGGGGGAATGGATTGTGGAGGCCGTTTCCGCAATTCTTGAAGACGACATAGCGCCGGACCTCTGTTTCACGTATCTGCCGAGTATGGATTACGATCTGCAGCGGAAAGGCCCGGAAAACAATGCAAAAATACGTAGCATCGTAAATAAACAACTCTCACGTCTTCTTCAAACAGCAGAACCCCTGGGCTATGACGTATTGATCTTTGGCGATTACCATATAGCGCCTGTCCACGGGGCCGTGCGACCGAATCTGGCGCTTCGAAAGGCCGGGATGATGGCTGTTCGAAGTGTAAACGGAAGGGCATATCCCGATTTTTATGCCAGCCGGGCTTTCGCCATGGCAGACCATGAAATCGCACACGTCTATATCCCAGACCACAAAGACATACCCCTCACAAAGGAACGGTTGGCTGACCTGCCCGGGATATCAGAAATTCTTGATGTCAAACAACAGGCAGACATCCATCTGCGTCACAAAAATAGCGGCGAATTGGTTATTATTGCAGAGCCGGGGAAATGGATCGCCTATCCATGGTGGACGGATAAAAAAGAGGCGCCTGATTTTGCAGGTCATGTGGACATACACAACAAACCGGGATATGATCCATGCGAACTGTTTTTTGGTTGGCCCCCGGGCTCAGTGAGCCAGAATAC
>CAYOWC010000118.1:11609-13256 GCA_964407525.1 uncultured Desulfobacteraceae bacterium
ATGATCCATGCGAACTGTTTTTTGGTTGGCCCCCGGGCTCAGTGAGCCAGAATACGGACCGCATTCATGGGTCACACGGCAGGGTAGGACCAGGACGAGATGTGACATGGGCTTCAACCCTTTCACTGCCGGGGAAACCTGCAGACCTTATTGAGCTTGCAGCGGCAGTAAGGAGCTGGCTTGATGGAACTTAAGAAAAGATGCCATTAGCATTTAGGCCTTAGCTTTTAGCAATACAATTTAAGCTGCAGCAGGTTTTAAATGAAATCAGAACCGTATCTAACCAAGGACATAGGAAGCCCCTTTCCGACCGAGTGCTATGCACAGACATTTACGGTCTCCTTTGATTATCCTGTCTATTTTACCAACGATCTCTTCCATCCTCAAAACAATTTGTTAGCTTCCGTTGTCGAGAGGAAAAATGAACGTCTCCCACATAAAATAAAAGTATTGCTAGATTCGGGAATCGATCAAACCACTGCCGGTTTTCAGGGAAAAATAAAGACTCACATGGATAGTTACCCTGGGCTGAAAATGGAAGGAAAGATAGAGATCGTTCCAGGGGGAGAACAGGCAAAAAACGATTGGAATCTGGCAAGACACATCATGCATACCCTGGCAGATGGCCATTTATGCAGACATAGTTATGTCCTTGCCATCGGAGGTGGCAGTTTCCTGGATATTGTGGGATTAGCGGCATCTCTTGTTCATCGAGGCGTGAGGCTCATTAGGGTCCCTTCGACGGTTCTTTCACAGAATGATGCTGGTGTGGGAGTCAAAAACGGTATCGATGAGCACGGAATGAAAAATTTTGCAGGGACATTTACTCCTCCGTTTGCTGTATTGAATGATTTCCAATTTCTTCGTACACTCCCGGAAAAATATTGGACAGGCGGCATTGCCGAAGCCTTTAAAGTAGCTATCATAAAAGACCGTGGTTTTTTTAATTTTCTGTGTGCAAACGCTGAAAAACTAAAAGAAAGGGATGAGAGCGCCATTGAGGCGACGATCAAACGATGCGCCATTCTTCATCTGGAGCATATTCGAACAAGCGGCGATCCCTTTGAATTCGGTTCGGCCCGACCCCTCGATTTCGGGCACTGGAGCGCCCACCGGCTGGAAGTATTATCCAAACACCAGATCGGTCATGGCCGGGCCGTGGCCATTGGCATTGCCCTGGACTCCTGCTATGCGCACCGGAAAGGGATGGTCACTTCTGCAGAACGAGACAGCATCATTGACACATTGGAAAAAACCGGCCTGCCGATCTGGGATGATCTTTTGGAACAGAAAACACCCGAGGGAAAACTGCTGGTACTGAAGGGGCTTGACGACTTCCAGGAACACCTGGGCGGACAGCTGAACGTGACACTACCCAATAGGATTGGCCGGAAGGTAGAAGTCCACGAAATGGATGCAGCCCTTATTCATGAGGCTATTGCCTATCTCAAGGAGCGATCCGGGCATAATTGAAAATGACGAACAACGAGTGATGAGCGACGCCTCTGGCCTGAAGGAATGACCAGGCAAATCGAGAAGAATTTTTCACACGACCTTACCGCCCGCTTGTCCCGCTGGCGGGGCTTCGCTCAAGACGCAAAGAACGCTAAGATTTAGTTTTTTTACCGAATCGGAACGGACGATTCG
>CAYOWC010000119.1:0-3130 GCA_964407525.1 uncultured Desulfobacteraceae bacterium
AAACCCATCAACGACTTCATTTCTTTATCAAACTATCAATCAGGTAATCCACCGAATACCCGACAAGTTCAGGATAGTCTTCCCCTTTGAGAATCGTCGTCCGGAGCTTGCTGAATAGTATCAGGCCGTGGATAGCTGCCCAGAACATCATGGCAAATTTTCTCCCATTTACTTCGCAGAATTCTCCGGCGGAAATTCCCTCCTCAATAGTAGTCACTATTAGAGAAATAATTTGATTGCCTCGCTGATCAATTATTTCCTTGAGTTCGTCACCTAACAAGGTGCCCGGTGAAGAAAGAAAATAGTTAATGATATCAAAGTAATCCCTGTTTTCTTTGCTGAAATAGAGATAGCTTCCGGCGATAGCCCTGAGTCGATCGGAAGCGTTCTTCTCACGGGAAATAGCCTTTTTGGCTCTCGCGTGCAACAGTTCAATCCCTTCCTGCTGCAACGCAGCGAATATTTCCTCTTTGTTTTTGAAGTAGGAATAAATGGTTCCCACGCCCAACTCTGCATTCTTTGCAATCTTATTCACGGAAGTAGCCTGCAACCCCTCAGCAAACAGCAGATCCCTGGCAGCATCAAGAATCTGTCTTTTCCTTTCCTCTCTCTCTCGATTTCTTCTTTCTTTTAGACCCATATTCGTCCTCAAAGATCACTTAAAAGCTGCAATTAGTTTTTAGCTATTAGCCGTTAGCTTAAAGATCCCAATCGTTTGCATGGCTTTTCCCTTTATTTGGGATTTCACTTTTCGATGCTTACCTATTGCATCGTAACTACCTGACATTGTGTGGCTAATAGCTAACGGCTAACCGCTAATTGCAGTTTTTAGGTATCATTCCAACTCGGCTCTCAGTTTTTTTGCCATCATCCTTTCATAGACGACGGGCGCCAGGCGGCTTATCCAGTAACTTATCTTGCCGATTGGGGTCAGTACCAACAGATTTTTTCGTTTGACAGCTGCCTTGTAAATGTCCTCCGCCGCAGCTTCAGGTGTATCCTGGCTTCCAACGGTGGATTGGGGATGATCCGTCACCTGGCCGTCTCCACCAAGTGCCCTGGTCTGGAGATTCGTCTTGACAAAACCGGGACACACAATCATCACATGGGCTCCCGTCCCGAAAAGTTCCGTTCTCAAGGACGTAAAAAGACCATTCAATGCGTGTTTGCTGGCGCTGTATCCTGTTCTCCCTAAAAGCGGTGCAAGACCGGCCACACTCTCGTTCACGATGATCAGGCCCTTTCTCTTCACAATACTTTCGATGGCTGCCTTGGTACAGTAGAGAGAGCCGAAAAAGTTGATCGCCATCACCTTTTCAAACACTGAAATACGGGTAGCCCTGAACGCCCCCCGCTGGGTGATACCAGCATTATTGACCAGGACGTCAATGCCTCCATATTGTTTCAGAATGCTTGCAATCGCGTCCTCACACTGTTGTCGGCTGCTCACATCACAGACAATCCCCATGTGGTCAACGCCGAAATTAGACAGGCTTTCCCGGGCTGCTTTGAGCGCCTCCCCATCCATATCCAGAATACCGATCTTTGCACCATCCACTGCAAATCTTTGACACAGTGCAAGCCCGATCCCGCTGGCGCCGCCGGTGACAACCACGACCTTGTTTCTAAACGGTTTTTCAGTCATCTTTCCTGCCCTCTCTACTTTCAATTTCAAACATTTGTTTCATGGAACTGAGGTCACGGGGGACAATTTAAAGGAACATGTTACCATGAAGAACATGAAGAGCATGAAGGGTTTTTCTCGTTCCACGCTCTGCGTGGAAATGCATAAGTTTTTTCTTCATCTGGTAGCTGGTTACTCGTTACTGGTTGGTCGTTCCCATGCTCCAGCGTGGGAATGCGTAGTTTTTTTTCTTGATCTGACTGGGTTTTTTGCAGCCGGCAGCGGCACTCATATGAAACACGTTTGACTTAACAGTTCCGAAATCATGGATTTATTTCGAGAAACATACAACTCTCTTCATGTTCTTCATGCTCTTCATGGTAAAATATTTTAACATTTTGGCCAATCTCGAAAGTTATGGCACTTCAAAATCGTCCAGGCTGTGCGACTGAAGTCGCACCTACAGTCTTCCGTTCTCTGTCCTCCGCCCTCTGTCCTCCGCCCTCTGCCTTCCGTTCTCTGCATACTCCTTACTGCCTGCTCCCTACTGCTTTATACTCCCTACGATTTACTGGTCCCCACCTGTCCTTCAGGAAGTTTGAACCGGGTAAAGATGAAGGCTGTAGTTAACCCGGCAATAATATGCCAGATCCCCCACCAGGCCACCAAAATCGCCATGCCGCCCAACCCTCCGAAAAAATTAAAAACCAGTACCAGACCCAAAGCTGAGTTCTGGATGCCCACCTCAATGCAGACTGCCCTCGAATCCGGTTCATTGAGCCCGCATAAACGGCCCGACCAATACCCCAGATTCAGGGCCAGGGCGTTGTGAAGGAGAACGATGAGCATCACCAGACCGATGACCTGCACAAAAATGGTCCAGTTGGCCGCCAGAGCGCCACAGATAATGACCATAAAAAATATCAGAGAAAAAATCTTGAAAGGCTTCCGTACCTTGTCTGCCAGCGAAGGGAAAACTTTGTTCAGGGTCAACCCCAGGATAAGGGGAATTCCCAGAATAAGAAAAATGGTGGCAAATACGTCCACAGGACTGAGGCTTACTTGTTTCAGAATTTCGGCCGTATCCGGATTCAACCCACCCCACAGGGCTAAATTAAACGGAGTCATTATAATAGCGGCAGCGGTTGAAACAGCCGTCATGCTGATGGAGACGGCACAATTGCCTTTGGCGAGGTAGGTAACAATATTGGAGAGGTTTCCTCCCGGGCATGCAGCCACCAAAATCATCCCAAGGGCAATAGACGGTTGGGGACGCAGAAGCATGGTGAGTAAAAATGTAAAGGCGGGCAGGAGCAGGAACTGGGCAACCAGACCAATACCCGGGGCCTTTGGGGATATGATAATTCTCTTGAAATCTTCCAGTTTCAGGTCCAGGGCCACCCCGAACATCATCAAGCCAATGGCGGCATTGATAATAAAAAGCCCCTGAGGATTAAAATTGAGCCGGATCTGATCAATCGTTGCCGCGTCCATACCCACCTCCTT
>CAYOWC010000119.1:3230-13147 GCA_964407525.1 uncultured Desulfobacteraceae bacterium
TACTGGGCCCTTACGCCTGATAAGCTCCCACATTAGCCAGGGCCATGCTGGCCGGACTTATGGTCGTGGGATCAGTCATCACATTTATGCAGGTGGTTTTTCCGGAAGCAAAGGCCTCTTCGAGTGCAGGTCTGATATCTTCCGGCTTTTCCACAAAGATGCCTTTTCCTCCTATGGCTTCCACCATCTTGTGATAATCCACCTTGCCGATGTAAGTTCCATCTTCAATGGCATGCCCCAGACGGATCTCCTGGCTGTGTCGGATCATACCCCAACCAAGATCATTGCAGATAACCACCACAATGGGAAGTCCCTTTCTGATTGACGTTTCAAATTCCATGAAATTAAAACCAACAGAACCATCCCCTGTAATCAGACACACTCTCTTTTCCGGAGACAACAGTTTCGCTGCATTGGCATAGGGGAGACCTACCGCAAGGGATCCATAGATACCGTAATCCAGATAATGGCCGGGCCGAACCGCCGTTCGGGTCATTCCCATCCAGGTGGTTGTGTCTCCTCCATCCGCCACCACGATATCATCTTCACGGTCCATAAAATCGTTGATCTCTTTCGCGAGCCGCAAAGGATGTATGGGGACATTGGGGCTATCCCATTCAGCCTGCCGAAAAGATTTCCCCTGAGCATGGGCAGCCTCCAGCGTGGTTATCCATGGGGCAAATTTTTCCTTCAGCACATCACCGGTCTCTTTCTTCTTCAAGAGCCTATTGCATTCCCTGAGCAGAGCACCAGCATCGCTCATAACAGGAAGATCGATGGAGCGATTGCGACCCAGTTCTTCCACCTGAATATCCACCTGGATCATTTTTGCCTGGGGGTTGAAGATCTGCCCGAACATGTAGTACAACGCCACCCTCGTTCCCAACAAAATCACCAGGTCCGTCCCGCCATAAGCGGAGAAAGCGCAACCCGGTCTAAGCGCCAGCGCTCCTTCGAAACAGAGGGGATGCGTGTCGGGAATAACTCCCCGGCCCGAAAGAGATGTTAAAACCGGTAGACCGGTGGCCTCAATAAATTCAATCAGGTCCTCCCCTGCCCCCGACTGCCAGACTCCGGTCCCGGCAATCACAACCGGCTTTTCGGCCTGCCCGATCATTTCAAGGATCTGACCGGCCTTTTCAAGGTCTACGGGAAACGATTTCACCCGGGTAACGGGCTTCTTCACCGCAGAAACTTTTGTTTCACTGTTCAACACATCCACCGGAATTTCAAGATATACCGGGCCAGGGCGGCCGCCTGTGGCAGTCCTGAAGGCGATATCAATAAATTCAGGGATCCTTTCCGTATTGTGGCAGACCAGGGTCTTCTTGACCATGGGACGAATAACCGGTTCCTGGCTCATGTCCTGCAGATCTAGTTTTTCCCTGTGGTTCAGACCCACGCATCCGGCGATGAAAACAACCGGCGTGTTCGAAAAAAAGGCACTGGCAACCCCTGTCAGAGCGTTGGTAAAGCCTGGTCCCGCGGTAACCATGGCAACCCCGGGCTCGTTCGTCAGCTTGCCCCATGCTTCGGCCATAAAGAGAGCCGCCTGTTCGTGCCGGGTGTCAAAAAGAGTAATGTCCGAATTTTCCAAATACTGATAGATGGGTGTAATATGCCCGCCGCTCAAGGTAAAGATGTATTTCACACCCCTTGCCAATAAAGCTTCCGCTGCCAGTTGCCCGCCTGTTATGGTCTCCATGAAATATCCTCCAATATGATTTCTCTATTTATGAATGTTTATTGTCGCCGATGGATGCTTCTTACGAGCGTCGCCTCTGGTTTAAAAACCAGTCGGATCAAGAAAAAGCCCAACGTCGCATACGCGGTATCCAGAGTAGGCGCTGCCCTCGATCCAGTCGCGGCTGGAAAGCCGCTCACACAGAAAAAAATACAGATGTGAGGGAAGCAAATCGCAAACTTTCAACCTTTGAACCTTAAACCTCTTAACCGTGAAGCGGTTTTTACAGTTCCATCAACTGCCCACCTGTCACATTGATGGCCTGTCCCGTGAGATAAGACGATTGGTCCGACGCCAGAAACGCAACGAGGTCTCCCACCTCTTCGGGCTCCCCGATTCTTCCCATGGGAATGGTTTTACACATCTCTGCCTTCCGGGCCTCCACCGTGGTACCAAATACCTTAGCCTCAAGACCAAAACGCCATTTCTCAAGGTCCGTCATGATCTGCCCGGGACAGACGGAGTTGATCCTGATAGCCGCACCGGCAAGTTCTTTGGCCATCACCTTTGTGAGCATGATAACTCCTGCTTTCGCAACGGCATAGGCCCCGTTGAACATGGGCGGAACTTTGCCGGCCCTGGAAGCAGTGTTGATAATGCTTCCCTTTTTCCCCATCATCATAGGAAGCACGGCTCTAGTCACTTTAAAAACGCTATGAAGATTCACATCAATGGTCTTCATCCAAGCAGCCTCATCATACGTGTGAACCGCGTTGGGCACACCGAAAGAAGCTCCCGCATTGTTGCAAAGGACATCGATATGATCAAATTTTTCTTTTACCTGCTCTATCATTTTCCCAATGGCATCACCGTCCGTCACATCTACGCTGACGGCAAGACAGGAAACTCCGAATTCCTTCTCCAGCTCATTTGCAATATCCGTCATCTCGTCAAAAGCGGCGTTCCCCACCGGATTATCTGTCCCACCGAATTCCCCCAGGTCCGCTACGACAACATCCATACCGGATCCGGCAAGTTTTCTTGAAATAGCATATCCTATGCCCGAGCGCTTGCCCGATCCGGTCACCAAGGCTCTTTTTCCTTTCAAATCACTATACATTGCTTGTCTCCATTCCATGTGTTTAACCCAAATAGACCGCAAGTCGAATACCGTTCGATAATTGATCGCTACTCGTTTTTCGAAATCATGTCAAGGAAAAAGTACAGAACAGTTCTATTTTTTTCACCCTCTTTTCAAAAAGGCACAATAACACCATGCCTTGTTAAGGTGTTGGCCGAAAAGAGATTCGCATTCGCCTTGTCTCTGGAAATGATCGTGAGGAAGGTTGCGAATTTCTCATTTTGAAGAAGGATTTAGGCTTTGACCACCGTTTGGTGAATAGTGAAAGGTAGGTGCGACTTCAGTCGCAGGATTGTGCGAATGAATTCGCACCTACAACTTCAAACAGGGCACGGGTGGAAGCAATGATAAAAAGGATTTACGTAATCATGGGAACGAATTATGGCAGAAACAATCAGAAAAGAAATCGAAAGAAAGTATCCTGATTCAAGAAATCGGGTTTGAATGGAACCATGGCAGTAAACACCGCAGGGAGGAGACAAATCAAGCGCAGGAAAGGGCCATGTTGAAATGGCTGATGAAATAGCAGAAACAGCTTGTCGTCAATAGTCCTTCATTCGTGTTCAATCCTTCATTCCGTTACCGTTCACCCACCAGTCCGAATCCTTTTTATCAAACCACCAGCCGTCGCTCTCAGATTCAAGGATCTTATGGGCAATTCTTCTGCCCGGGTCCGTAACCAATCTTTGCACCGCAAACGAGAGCCAGTCTTTGGCCCTGGAATTCCCAATGTCAAGCTGTTCTTTCAGGTCCAGGATAAGATCGATCTGGTCCGCATCTTTTGCCAGTTTTGCCTCCAGTGTCTGCGCCTCGTTAAATTCCAGGAACAGACTTTTCATCTCACTTCCGAAGGGCAGCCCTCGCACCTGATCATCCATGGCAGCGTTTTCATCTACCTCGGTATATCGTTTGTTAACATAGTTGTGGTCGCCTGTCCTGGCCTCGGGCAGGTCATGGAAAAGGCACATGAGAACAACCTTGTTTCCATCGGCTTCGGGTTCCAGGGAGGCTAACACATACCCGACAACAGTCATGCGGAAAGAATGGTCGGCAACCGATTCTCCCCCCGTCCCTAAAAACTGGTATCCCGTACGCGGGGTCTTTTTCAGCATCCCCGCCTCAAATAGGAATTCAATCATTCGTTTCATGACATCCTTCAATAGGGGGCAAGCCGGGAAAAGTCAAGAATCTTCCGAGCAAGTCCTTCGAAAGACACTTCAATTCTGTAAAGAACCATTTCCAGCCTGAATAAGATTGAAGTCATCTACCGTGATGTGATACTTAAAAGATGCAATTAGTGGTTAGCGGTTACATAACCGCACAAAATCAGTGACTTGCAGTGCAATAGGCTCGCATAAAAAAGTGAGACCATCAACATGGGAAAAAGTCATTCAAATGCTTGATATTTTTAAGCTAACGGCTAATTGCTAAAAGCTAATTGCTGCTTTTAGGGGATACTGGTTCTCAAAGACCTTATAAACAGTATAAGAGAAGAAAAAGATGGCTATCCTGACAGGTCCGTCTTCCCGTAATAGCGGGAAAGCGGGTACATTGAAAGAGTTCCCCCACCTCATAACCGACCCCGATATCCTGGCGGCCTACAATGAGGATACCTTGGGCATTACCGGAGACTTCGATGGGGTTTTCAGGCCCAGGTCGGAAAAGGAAGTATCCGAAATTATAAAGGCGTGTGCTTCCGAAAACATCCCGGTGACACCCCAGGGCCTTCGTTCTTCCCTAACCGGCGCCTCCATCTGTGACAGGGGAGTGGTCCTTTCCCTCGAAAAGATGAACCGTATACTCGATATCGATCTAAAAAATCAAAAAGCTGTCGTTGAACCGGGTATCATTGTTTCGGAACTGAAAAATCAGCTTGAAAAGGAAGGCTTCACCTATCCTCCCGACCCCACAAGCGCCGGGGAATGCACGCTGGGAGGAAACGTTGCGACGAATGCGTCCGGTTCCCGGGCCTTGAAATACGGATCAACCATTGACTGGATAACAGGACTCAGGGCTGTAGATGGAAATGGCGAAATTATTCATCTGAGGAACATTTCTTCAGAGAAATTTTGCACAGGATTTGGCGCCCTTTACCGACCGGTCAGCCTTTTTGTGGGTTCAGAGGGGACACTCGGAGTAACGACCCGCATCGAAATCGACCTTGCGCCCCTGCCTGCTGATTTTTTTATCGGGATCGTATTCTTTCCGCAAATGAAGCACGCGCTCGATTTCACCGTTGAAGCCCGAAAAGATCCGTCTTATTCTCCAACAAGCATTGAATTCCTTGATGATGCCTGCCTTAAAATCATTCGCCCCGAATCCAAGGGTTTCGCGATCCCCACTGAAACGCGTGTCATGCTCTATTTTGAACAGGAATTCAGAGATAACGAAGAAAAAGACAGTCTGCTTGATCACTGGTTTCAACTCATAGAAAAACATACGAACCTCTCAGACGACACCCAGATTGCAATCACCGGTAAACAAAAAAAACACCTTCATGACCTCAGACATCTCGTCCCGGCAAAGGCCAATGAAGACAGTACCCTGGCAACAAAAACGGGCGGATGCAAGATCTCCACGGATTGGGCCGTTCCCTATGACAGAATCCACGATCTTTTCCATTATTTTGATGAAATAAAACACCTTCTCGGAGATATACCCGTCCTGAGGTTCGCACATATCGGCAATGGACATCCCCATTTCAATTTTATTGCAAGGACTCCTCAAGAAAAGAAAATCGCGGAAGAGGTGGATACCATCATGGCCCTAAAGGCCGTGGAACTGGGGGGTGTCGTCACGGGTGAGCACGGTATCGGAAAGATGAAAAGGGAGCATTTGAAGATTCAATATCCTTCCAAAATTCTTTCGGTCATGAAGGCGATGAAGAAGGAATTGGATCCCCAGGGTATCATGGCCCCAGGAAATCTATTTGATTGAATCATCCACCAAGGTCTGGTAAAGGGTACTAATTCAAAATATACACATATGGGAGGAAGCAATGGACATTAAAGATACGGTTGCAGTTGTAACAGGTGGCGCTTCAGGCTTGGGTGAGGCATGTGTTCGAAATCTTCTGAATTTGGGCGGCAAGGCTGCCATACTGGATTTTGCAGAAGAAAAAGGAAAAAAACTGGCATCTGAACTGGGAGACCGCGCAGTTTTTTTTAAAACGGATATCACCGATGAAAAAATGGTGCAGGAAGCCTTGGATGGAACAATCGATGCGTTTGGGGCGATCCACATCGTGGTGAACTGCGCAGGCGTCGGCATTCCAGCCAAGGTCCTGGGCAAGGAAGGTCCCATGCCCATGTCCCATTTCAACAAGGTCGTCCAGATCAACGTAATGGGCACTATGAATGTTATCAGGCTCGCGGCTGAAAAAATGGTGAAAAACAGCCCCAAGGAAGATGGGGAAAAAGGCGTTGTCATTAACACATCGTCTGTTGCCGCATTTGATGGACAGATAGGCCAGGCAGCTTATAGCGCTTCCAAAGCGGCTGTAGCCGGCATGACCCTGCCCATTGCCCGCGAATTTGCAGAATACGGAATCAGAGTCATGACCATTGCCCCCGGGATCTTCAACACCCCTATGGTCCAGGCGCTTCCTGACAATGTAAAGGAGGCCCTTGGCCAGATGGTTCCCTTCCCGAAGAGACTGGGGGAACCGGATGAGTTCGCAGCGTTGGTTCAGCATATTATCGAAAATACCATGCTAAACGGGGAAGTTATCAGACTGGATGGGTCCATCAGAATGGCGGCAAGATAGCCAAGGGAAAGGAGAATAATCATGAGAGAGGTAGCCATACTTGGTGTGGCCATGACCAAATTCGGTGTTTCTGAAAAAACAAACCTGGAAATGTTTGCCGAAGCAGGTCTTGAGGCCATTGCTCAATCTAACCTCGAACCAAAAGATATGGAGGCCCTTTTTTTCGGGAACTGCCTGGGAGACTTTGAAGAAGGGCAGATGCACATGGCGCCGTTCGCCCACGCTGAACTGGGGCTGCCCATTTCAGCGCCGGCCACCCGATTTGAATCTGCTTGCGCAACGGCGACCGTTGCCATCCGCCACGCAGCTCTCCTTGTGGGTGCAGGAGTATACGATGTGGTGATTGCAGGGGGCACGGAGAGAGCCACAAAAATGGGAACACCCCTTGCGACCCGTACTTTCGCCATGGCCTGCCAGGCCCAGTACGAATGTGGCGCGGGGATCACATTTCCGGGTGCCTTTGCCATGGCCACCCACATGTATGCCCATAAATACGACATTCCGCTAAAAAACCTCAAAGAAGATATGGCCAATGTGGCTGTTAAAAACCATGCCCACGGATCAATGAACCCAAAGGCGCATTTTCAGAAAAAAATTACTACCGAGACCGTATTAGGCGGAATGATGGTCGCAGATCCCCTTCAACTCTTTGACTGCTGCCCCTTTTCAGATGGAGCATCAGCCCTTGTAATCGCTGAAGCCGGAAAGGCAAAAGACCTTATAAAGAATCCGGTTTTCTTTGCGGGGATGGGACAGGCATCCAACGGCCCCCTCTATCTCCAGAAAGATCTCACACGAATCCGGGCAAGAGAGGCATCCGTTGCACAGGCCTATAAGCAAGCAGGTATAGGGCCGGAAGATATCGACGTTATCGAACTGCACGACTGTTTTACCATTGCGGAAATCCTTGCATTGGAAGGCCTGGGAATCTATGACTTCGGGACAGCCCATGATGGCGCCGCAAAAGGGGAAACAGCTCTGAACGGAAACAAGGTGGTCGTAAATCCTTCCGGAGGCCTTAAATCCAAAGGGCATCCCATCGGCGCAACAGGTGCGGCCCAGGTTACGGAAATTGTGGAACAGCTCAGAGAAGAAAGCGGTCCAAGACAGGTGGACGGTGCCAGAATAGGTCTGGTGGACACTCTGGGGGGTGACTTCGGAACCATATGCAACCTTATTCTGAGGAGCTGAGAAAACCATGGAATACAAAATAACATTCAATCATTACCAGCAAGGACTTGCAGAAGGAAAATTCATAGGGGTAAAATGTACATCCTGTGACGCAATTCTGTTCCCACCTGGCGCCCTATGCCGGGAATGTGGGCATACAGGCCTGGAACCCATAGAATTAAAAGGGGAAGGAAGGATCCGCACCTTCACCGTAGTCAGGGTTGCCCCCGAAGGAAAAACGCCGCCTTATGTGGTAGCCATGGCTGAACTTGACGAAGGACCGTGGGCCATGGGGAATCTGATCGGGATAAATCCTGAAGAAGCAGACATGAGTCTGATCGGAAAATCGGTAAAATTTGGGAGTCATGAGGTCAAAGGGGATACCTACTCAAGCGATGACACCAGGGTGCTTACTTTCACGCTGCAAGCTTCGTAAAATCTCCTATTACCGTTTTAAGGCAGGAACAGATCAAGAAAGAAACTTACGGAAGGAGGTGTCAGTGTTCAGGTTTCATGGGCTACAGCCATCCAGCTTCAAATGAGTGCCGCCTTCCCACTATTAAAGCGGTATTAGATCGAGAAAGAAACTGGCATTTTCACACTGGAGCAAGTAACCAGAAAAAGAGAACCGCAGAATATCCAACAAGGAACCGCAGAATATTGAAGGGTGGAAGCGCTTCGCTCTGACTTTTTTAGAATTAGGAAGATCGATAGAACACCTTCCTCCGACATTGGACATTCCTTGTTCTATATTGGATATTCGCTTTTAATGAAGAACAACGAGCAAGCAAATGAAGTTCACACGAGCGGGGCCTCTGACCGGGAAAGATGGTCAGTCTGATCGAGAAGAAAACTTTCCAAAGAGGTTTCAGGTGTCGGGTGTCAGTGTTCAGAACATCCAGTTTCAATTTTCAATTTTCCAGTTTCTAAATGAAGTTTCATACGAGGATCAATGAGAGAAGTATTTGAGATATATGTCCAATCCCATTTCTCGGCGGCCCATTTTTTAAAAGGGTATGATGGGGATTGTGCCCGAACTCACGGACATAACTGGATTATTGAAGTCTACGTCCGGTGCGGGGAGTTGAATGAGATTGGCATCGGAATCGATTTCAGGGATATTAAAAACAAGGTTAAATCCGTCCTTAAAGATCTTGATCATTACCATTTGAATGATCTCACCGCGTTCAAAGATCAGAATCCCACTTCCGAAAACATAGCGCGGTATCTTTTTAAAAAATTGAGCGCCGAACTGAACACCAAAACAGCAGCCATTTCAAGGATAAAGGTCTCGGAAACCCCTGGCGCCGGTGCCTTCTACTGGGAGGAACAGGAATGACTCTCAAGGTGAACGAAATATTCTACAGCATTCAGGGAGAATCCACGTACGCCGGTCGCCCCTGTGTGTTCGTGCGCCTGGCCGGTTGTAACCTCAGATGCACCTATTGCGATACCCAATACGCCTATGAAGAAGGTGAAACCATGGAACTACCCCATGTTTCTCAAAAGGTTGCTTCCTACCAGTGCCCACTGGTTGAGGTCACCGGCGGAGAACCCCTTCTGCAGAACGATACCGCCATACTTGTGAAGAACCTCCTTGACGACAGCTACGAAGTACTGTTCGAAACCAACGGCACTATGGATATAAGCCGACTGGACAGCCGCTGCATCAAGATTATGGACGTCAAATGTCCTTCAAGCGGCATGCACAGCAAAAACGATCTTGAGAACCTGAACAGGCTGACATCCCGAGATGAAATTAAGTTTGTCCTGGGAAACAAAGAAGACTATCAATATGCAAAAAAGATTATCGATACCCTGCAGGCGAATTCTAACAAGGTGAACGCCATACATTTCAGCCCGGTTTTTGGATGCCTGGAACCGAAAATCCTGGCAGAGTGGATTCTCGCGGATCACTTAGATGTTCGACTTCAGCTGCAGATCCAGAAAACTATATGGGGACCGGAAGCAAGGGGCGTTTGAACCCTATCTGACTGACTTTCAAAAATTTTTCTTGACGTCAAGGGTATCGTACATTATGTTTGTTTGGATTAACTATTGAAACAGTGGTGGTGCTTTTTAATTTAAAGCGTAGATTTTGTCTGAGCGGGCATAGCTCAGTTGGTAGAGTACAAGCTTCCCAAGCTTGGTGTCGC
>CAYOWC010000120.1:0-13118 GCA_964407525.1 uncultured Desulfobacteraceae bacterium
GTTGGGTGAGAGCCATACGAACCTTTATTTGGGCGAAAAAGCCCAGGAATATCTGGTAAAAACCATTGATTTGAGCCTTGCACGCTACCTGGTGTTTTCAACCCATGGCCTGTTGGGGGGGGAATTTATCATGGTGAACGATGAGGATTCGAACCCGCTGATAAATGACCCCATTTCTGATTATGCCCCTGTCAGACAATTCGGCCAACCCGCTCTGGCGCTTACGCTGGTGGGAGATCTGAAGGGGGAAGATGGTTTCCTAACCATGAAAGAAGTTATTGAAAATCTGCGCCTCAATTCGGACCTGGTTGTTTTGTCCGCATGCAATACGGCAGGCGAGACAGCGGAAGCCCGAAATGGTGAGGGGTTCGCGGGCCTGACGAGGGCTTTTATGTATGCAGGGACCAAGGGATTGATTGTGAGCCATTGGAGCGTCGAAAGCGAATCCACAAAAAATCTTATGGTAGACGCTTTTAAGTACATGGCAAGTGGGAAACCACCCATCGAAGCATTGGGTTTATCCCGAAAGAATCTGAAAAACAGTTCTTTTTCGGCAGGAAGACGGACAAGGAGTTTGAGAATAGAAAAAACGGGGGATACGGAAATGGTTATATCCCGATCTCATCCATACTATTGGGCGCCTTTTGTCTTCATCGGGGATTAGAGGCTGTAATGGGAGTCAGCATGGTCATGAAAAGGAATAATTGTTTGATATTGGGATTCCATAAGCGCAACCGAATGGCTCGGGCTGTCTTTTTATGCGTGATGTGTTTTATTCTTGTGCTTTTTGCGCACATGGCGTTTGCAGGGTGCGAAAGCGATTGGAATCGGGCCACAAGTCTGACAAAACAGGCAGATGCCTATATATCGAAACAGGAATGGAAACAGGCAGCAACGGCCCTGGGAAAAGCGGCTGATGCGTGGAACAACGCCGGAAATTCCTGTTCCGGAGAAAATTCAGACAACGCCCGGAAAATTACCGGCGCAATGCGTGAACGGGCAAAAACAGCCTGGTGTTATCACAACCTTTATGAAGGGGCGGCGTTATACGAAAAGGCGGAAGGCTATTTTGAAAGTGAGGATTACCGCCAAGCCTATGACCATTATACACAGGCTAAAACAACGCTCGAAAAAGCGGCTGTCGGTTGTACGGGAGAACTTGCCGATGAGGCCAGGGAGATGCTCCATAGCACCAATTTTTTTGCAACTCTGTCGAAAGCGGAGAATCTGATACGTGAGGGGATTTCCGCTGCGGAAAAAAATGAATGGGCGAGCGCAGAGAATTTTTTTAGAAATGCGAAGGAGACTGCTCATTCGCTTTTAACATTTAAGGGCAAGGACCAAAAGGCTCTTGAAGGCCTCGTCAATAGTATGGATGTAAGAGTCAAGAAAGGACTTAACCAGCTGGAGCGGGTGAAGGAAACAGCCTGTAATAAAGCCCTCAAAGAGATCCATTCTGTCCTGGCAAAAAAAGTCAAGCTGATCGAAAAAAAGGAAAAGGTTGATTGGCGGGCAGAGGAAGATAGTATCCATAACATCTTGTCACAGATTAAAGAGTCCTTGAAGCATTGTGGCGGTCTGACAGATTCTGAAGACATGGTAAACAAGGTTGCTTCCATCGTTCAAAAAATCCTGGTTTATGCCCGGTGCAAAGGCGCCCTTGTGGGGATAATGAATTTAAAAGAAAAAGAAAAGACCGCTGTTAAGCAAAAAAAGTGGTCCCGGGTCTTGGAAAACGTTGAAAGACTGGAATCCGAATGGGACAAGGCCAACGCTTTATGTAAGGATGAACGGGACTTAATTAAAACGCTTACAAACTGGAAAACCCAGATGCAGTCATACCATTGTGATGCAGGCATGAACCAGGCCAAGATAGAGGCCGGCAAAGCCGAACGTTCGCTTTCACAGAATGATATACCCGGATCGATTAAGGCCTTTGACCGTTCGTTGGGCTTGTGGCAGGCCGCAACGCAATACTGCGAAAGAGCAAAAAGTAGAGCGACAATAAAGAACACCCGTAAAATGAAGGGGAAGTTTTATAGGGCGTACACAAAGTACTACCGTGATCAGGCTGCCTACCAGAGTGAGCGATCCAGTAAGAACCTTGCCCAAAAAGAATATGACCAGGCAGGAAAGGATCTGGCGGAAGCCAATGTCTTGCTGGAAAAAGCCGCCAAATACGCCGCCGCCGATCAATTAAAAGAGATCCGGGGGCTGATTGAGGCACAAAAAGAGATAGCAGAAAATATCCAGTGTGAGAGATCCTGGGATGAGGCCAACGCGTATCATGCCAATATCAGATCGCTTATTCTGAGCAAAGATATCCACAAATTAAGTGTTGCGGTAAAGGCCCAGATAGACGCCTGGAAAGCGGTTGAAAAAAACTGTCCGGATGTTCGAAAGGAGAAGGCAAAAAAGGCCATAGGTACCATGCGGAAAACTGCTCAATTACTGCCTGCCGGTGACCCTTTGAGCTTCACTGTAAACGGTGTGTCCTTCCGTATGATAAAAATACCTGCCGGGGAGTTCATGATGGGGAGCCCATCAAACGAGAGGGATCGGAATAGTGATGAGACCCAGCATCGCGTGAGGATAGGTAAAGACTACCGGCTTGGGGAGACCGAGGTGACACAGGGCCTGTGGAAGGCGGTGATGGGGGGCAACCCGTCTCATTTTTCAAGCTGTGGTGACGACTGCCCGGTGGAGCGGGTATCCTGGGATGATTGTCAGGATTTCCTTCGCAGGTTAAACGGGATGGTCTCCGGTGTCAGATTCCGTTTACCCACGGAGGCGGAGTGGGAGTATGCGGTGAGGGCGGGTACGACAACACCGTTTAATACCGGCAGATGCCTGAATACGGATCAGGCGAACTACAATGGGAGGAACTTTACCTATACTGGATGTTCCAAGGGAGAATACAGAGACAAAACACTCAGGGTGAAAAGCTTCGCGCCCAATGACTGGGGTTTCTACGATATGCATGGCAATGTATGTGAATGGTGCGAAGACCGGTATGTGGCCGATCCTTCAGGGCCTTCAACGGCTTCGGGGCGCGTGTACCGGGGCGGCGGCTGGTACAACTTCGTCTGGGGCTGCCGGTCGGCCAAACGGCACTGGACCAGCCCCGGCGTCTCGAGTATCAACCTTGGATTCCGGCTTGCTTTTTCCTCAGGCCAGTAGGGGGGAACAAGCAGGGAGGAAGGAGAAAGGAAGGATTCGTACCGGAACGGAATGGAGAGAGGGACGAATATAATGGAGTGCAGGTCGAATGCTTCCTCTTCTCCGTTGTGAACGGAATGGCTGATTTCATCCGGTTCCCATGCTCTGCGTGGGAACCAATGAGGGATCTAAAAGAAGTTGTAGCCGAAATTGCCACTCAAGCCTGGTGCGAACCTCCGGAGACCTTTAAAGGGAGTCAGTATGAACATTAAAAGGAATAATTATTTGATATTTGAATTACATAGGCGCTGTCGAATGGGTCGGGCTGTCTTTTTGTGCGTGATGTGCTTTATTCTCGTGCTTTTTGCGCGCATGGCGTTTGCAGGGTGCGAAAGCGATTGGAATCGGGCCACAAGTCTGACAAAACAGGCAGATGCTTATATATCGAAACAGGAATGGAAACAGGCGGCAACGGCCCTGGAAGAAGCCGCTGATGCGTGGAACAACGCCGGAAATTCCTGTTCCGGCCAGAATTCACAGAACGCACGGAATAACGCCGGAGCAACGCGTGAGCAAGCAAAAGTCGCCTGGTGCTATCACAATCTTTATGATGGGGCGGCGTTATACGAAAAGGCGGTTGGTTATTTTGAGAGTGAGGATTACAATCAGGCTTATGACCATTACGCGCGGGCCAAGACAGCTCTTCAAAAAGCGGCTGTCGGCTGTACGGGAGAAGTGGCGGATAATGCGCGGGAAATGTTTGATACGGCAAATTTTTATACAGTCTATTCAAATGTAGAGCTTTTGATAACACAGGGTATTTCCGCCGCAAACAATAAAGAATGGGCGAGCGCAGAGAATCTTTTTAGAAATGCAAAGGAGACTGCTCGTTCGCTTTTGGCATTTAAGGGCAAGGATCAAAAGGCTCTTGAAGGCCTCGTCAACAGTATGGATGTCAGAGTCAAAAAAGGACTTAACCGGCTGGAGCGGATGAAGGAAACAGCCTGTAACAAGGCACTTAAAGAGATCCATTCCGCCCTGGCCAAGAAAGTCAAGCTGATCGAAAAGAAGGGAAAGGTTGATTGGCGGGCCGAGGAAGACAGTATCCATAACATATTGTCGCAAATTGAAGAGTCCTTGAAGCATTGTGGTGGTCTGACGGATTCTGAAGACATGGTAAATAAGGTTGCTTCCATTGTTCAACAAATCCTGGTTTATGCCCGGTGCAAAGGCGCCCTTGTGGGGATACTGGATTTAAAAGAAAAGACTGCTGTTAAGCAAAAAAAGTGGTCCCGGGTCTTGGAAAACGTTGAAAGGCTGGAATCCGAATGGGACAACGCCAACGCCTTATGCAAGGGTGAGAAGGATTTAATTAAAACACTCGCAATCTTGAAAACCCAGGTCCAGTCATACCATTGCGATGCCAGCATGAACCAGGCCCGGATAGAGGCCGCCAAAGCCGAACGTTTGCTTTCACAGAATGAAATACCCGGATCGATTAAGGCCTTTGACCGTTCGTTGGGCCTCCGGCGGGCCGCATCGCAATACTGCCAGGGAGCAAAGGCTAAAACGGCAATAAAGAACACCCGGAAAATGAAGGGGAAATTTTATACGGCGTACGCAAAATATTACCGTGATCAGGCCGTCCGCCGGAGCGAGCGATCCAGCAAAAACCTTGCCGAAAAAAGATATGAACAGGCAGCAAAGGATCTGGTGGAATCCAATGGTTTGCTGGAAAAGGCCGCCAAATATGCCGGTGCCTATCAAGTGAAGGATATCCGGAGACTGATTGAGGCACAAAAGGAGATAGTAAAGAATATCCAGTGTGATAAATCCTGGGATGACGCCAACGCGTATTATGCCAACATCAGATCGCTTATTCTGAGCAAGGATATCAGCAAATTGACTGTTGCGGTAAAGGCCCAGATAGAGGCCTGGAAAACGGTTGAAAAAACCTGTCCGGACCTTCAAAAGGACAAGGCAAAAAAGGCCATAGGTACCTTAAGAAAAACCGTTGAATTGATACTTTCCGGTGATACTTCGAGCTTTACTGTAAATGGTGTGTCTTTCAACATGATAAAAATACCTGCCGGGGAGTTCATGATGGGGAGCCCACCCAGCGAGACGGGTCGGAAAAATGATGAGACTCTGCATCGTGTGAGGATAAGTAAAGACTACCGGCTTGGGGAGACCGAGGTGACACAGGGTCTGTGGAAGACGGTGATGGGGAACAAACCGTCTCATTCTTCAAGCTGTGGTGACGACTGCCCGGTGGAGCGGGTATCCTGGGATGATTGTCAGGATTTCATTCGTAGGCTAAACGGGATGGTGTCCGGAGTCAGATTCCGTTTACCCACTGAGGCGGAGTGGGAGTATGCGGCGAGAGCGGGTACGACAACGCCATTTAATACCGGTAGATGCCTGAATACGGATCAGGCAAACTACGATGCGAGTTATCCCTATACTGGATGCTCCGAGGGAGAAGGCTGGGGAAAAACACTTAGGGTCAAAAGCTTTACGCCCAATGCTTGGGGCCTTTACGATATGCATGGCAATGTATGGGAATGGTGCGAGGACTGGTATGGAGTCTATCCTTCAAGCGATGTGACCGATTTTGCAGGCCCTTCATCAGGCTCGGAGCGGGTATGTCGTGGGGGTAGCTGGGAAAATCTCGCCAGGTACGGCCGTTCTGCGTATCGAAACTGGAGCCGGCCGGGCAACTGGAGCAGCAACCTGGGTTTCCGGCTGGCCTTTTCATGAGGCCAGTAGGGGGGAACAAGCAGGGAGGAAGGTGAAAGGGAATGACTGGTTTCATCTGGTTCCCACTCTCTGCGTGGGAACAACACCGCGGCAATCCTCTTATCTCCTTGTGGTAAATTTCCACGTGTTTTCGTAAAAACCGGCGGCCAATTCGGGTTTTGCACTGACCGGTACGACCTTGATGGCGCGTGTGTCCCGCCCCAGTTGCCCAAGCGAACCACCATAGGCGTGCAAACCGGCCCCAGCAGGTTCCATCCTCACCTGTCCCAGGGGCGACTCGCCGGCATAGACCACAATCGCTTCCTCCCCGTAATTGTCCATTACCTTGATGGCAAAACGATCGCCTGTGTCGGGGACCTTGTAAAGCTTACCCCCCTTGAAACGGCTCTCGCTTCTATAGTCGTTGGGGAGAAGCTGGGTAATGCTTCCCTCTGAGTCTACATTTACGATCCGGGCATAAAAATCACGGTTTCCGATGATATTGACCACAACCTTTTGGCCCTTTCGATATTCTTTTTGATCGGTCCAGACCCGTACGGTCAGCGGCGCCTCGGGGGACAGGATTTGCTCCCTTCCCTCTTCCCCGCTCTCTGAAGATTTGAGATCGTATTTCACCTCCGCCCGAATCCAGATATGGTAGCGGTTATCCTCAAGCCCATAATCTTTTTGTTCCAGCACTGACAACCCTTCCGCCCCGCCCTTTATCAGGTCATATTGCAGTTTCCCGTCTTTCACCATGGAATTGGATTCGATGTAGGCCCGGGTCATTTCAAGGGCTTGTCTCTTGGCATTGATCAACGCTGTTTTTCGCGCTTGATCGAGAGTGGTCTTTTTCCCAAGGTAGGCATAGCCGTCCACCTCATATATGGAGGAACGCTTTTCCTGATCCGGGACGATTTGAAGACGCCGCAAAGTTAATCCCGCTAAATCCCGACTGGGAACCTTGGCGACAGTTACCCCCCCGAGCAAAGATTGTTGCTCTTTCGGTTTCAGGGCCTTTCCGTTCAATAAGACGGAACCGGAGGAATCAATGAAAACAACTCCCGGGCCCACTGCTTCGAACGTCTTTTTACCATCGATTGTAGAAAGCTGGATTTCGGTTTCAGGCAGGATACGATACTCGCGCCCCGATTCAAGGTAATCGTATTCCTCCATCGTTTTGTTTTTTGGACCCAGAAACCGGCCTTTGATACTGACCACGTGAAAGGAATCGGTGGTTTGGCCTGGTGCAAAAACGGGGCCGACGGGGCCACCGCTCCAACAAAGAATAATGAGGGAGATGAGCAACCAGGTAATCTTTTCCATATATTTCCCCTTGTGTCTGCATTAGGAAACCGTGCTGTTTATCTTGTTCAAACGGGCGTCAACACATCGCTTATGCTGTGACCGCTGTAGTAAAAAATAATCGTTTCAATATTGCTCTTGACGGCCTTATAAAGGCTTCTCAAATATTCAAATCACTCATCGTTTGTATCATCGAGTTTCACCGATAAGGATATAAGGGGCCCAGAAAAACGGGTGGTTAAAACCCCTTTTACGTAATTCTTTTTTTGCTTCATAGAGTGCATCCACAGCGTCCTTCCGTGCACAAAGTTTGGTGAAAAAGCTGATAATCAGATTGGCACTGGATTTGTCTGCCACGCTCCATAAAGTCCCCACAACGGATTGGGAACCGGCTGATAAAAAAGCGCGTGAGAGCCCCATCATGCCTTCACCGGCGATGCGAACACCCATGCCGCTCTGACAAGCGGAAAGCACTACAGTACGAGCTCGAATATCGAGAGTCAAGATTTCAGACAGAGTCAAAAAGCCGTCTTCATGTTGGTTTCCCACCAGGGTCATCACCAGGGATGGTTCCCTAATGTTAGGAATTTGATATCCTAACAAGCCATGGGTGGCGAAGAGGATCAAATCAAACTGATCCAGTTTTGCCTCTTTGACCGCTGATTCCCTTGCCTCCTCATCCATTAGAAGCAGTGGATTATCAAATAGACGGGCGACGGATGTGACTTCCTTTCGGGTTCCGGGAAGTGGAGCCAGCCTGAAATCTCCAACGGTAACAGTTTGAGAGGGGCCATCTTTTGAGGAGGTGACGCGTTGATCATTAAGGCTGAAAATGGGATTCCCCAACGCAAACAGTCGGTTTTTATACGGATGATGCTTCTGGAGCAGGCGTTGAAATCGCATCACCGTTGCTGAAGGGTAGTAACTAATCCGATTACGATCAAGCATGAAGGCCAGCTCTTTGTCCGAAGGGAACGTGTGTGAGGTCATGGCCTTGTCCACTTCCAGACGAACCAACTGTACCCGCCGGTTTTGACGTCTTCCTTCCTGGGTACTATTATCGGCAATAGGACAACTCTCCCCGTATCCGACGGTAGAATAGTTGATTCCTGGCTGCCCGGCCAAGATCAGTTGATCAAGCACATGTTTTGCTCGCGCCTTTGAGAGACCACGGTTATAGGCCGCCGGTCCTTTTGAATCGGTATGCCCTTCAATACGGAATCGTCCCCCTTTGAGAATCGGGTCACTCAAAGCCGCGATTAATTCCTGGAGCTGTAGAATGCCATCTGGTTTCAACGTCGAAGAATCATAGGCAAAATTGATAGGGATGTTTACCGAAGGCTGGGTGCTGGGGGCGATCTCGAGCCTTCGCCTAATTATCGGGGGTTGCAGGGCCTGAAGAATGGTTGCCCGATCAACAATACCTCTTTTGTTTTGAACAGGGATGGCTTTTTTGGGAGGCACTGTTTTACCCATTGATTTAACCAGAAGGGCCTCGAAGGGAAGCAATGCCAGACACTCATCCGGTATCAGCGTCAGCCGCTCTCCTGCGGGAATGTCCTCCACCGCCTCAGAAAGCAGAATCTTAAACAGGCGGGATCCGGTTTTTGCATCGTAATCGGGGTATGGGATTTCATCGGACGTCAATGGAATACGGAAACGTTCGACCTCTTGTTCCAAAGTCTCACGGGAGACATCAATACGGATCACTTTGAGGATTTTCCGGTCTTTGATTACAAAGGCAATAGTTTGTGGATCGGTGACCTCATACAGAATGAGAGTCTCTTGTTCTCCTGTTGCCAACTGGTCCAGGGTGACCGATCGCGGATACATCAGTGCAGCATAAACTGGATGAGTTCGGTAGAGTTGCTCAACAAAACTGTTCAATTGGCTCTCAACCTGTTCAATATCTTTATCCAGCTGCTTAACCCTGTCATGCAGACCATCGCGAAACGCCTGTTCCCGTTTCCTGAAAAGCAGGGATAGCCTCCGGGTTAATTGATCTTCCTCGGTTTGAAGTGTGGTAGGCAGAATGGCATGACCAATCTTGCCACGTTCGGTTAGCTGCTCCAGAAGGGTTCGGGATTTGGTCGCTTCCGACCATTTCAGTGCTTCAGCGGGGCGACCCTGGGCGAGGCGGGTCCTGATCAAACCCTCATAAGCTTCGATCCGCTTGAATCCTACGACTTCCCCCGATAGAAAGCGTACACGGGCAGGCAACGGCAGACTGCTCCGTTGACGTTCCATCGCCATGATTGCCTGCTTAAACGAATCCGCTCCCTGGGTTGGGTTGCCCATTTGTTCGCAGGCCAGACCAAGACCGATCAGGCAGGCCTGAATATGGTTGTTCAATCCAAGTTTTCGGGCATGTTTAAGACGTTGGGTGAATCCTTCTCGGGCTTGTTTGAAAGCACCTGTGAGCAGAAGATATCGACTTTTCCGTAGCTGATCGTTCAATTTTTCAAAGATGATCCGTGCCTGTTCCAGTTCTCCCTGTGCGAGAAGGAGATCACCTATATTAGCGTCAACGTAGCCTGCGGGGATTCCCAATTGCTGGTAGATTTCGCTGGAATGTTCAAACTGTTTGAGTGCTTCAGGCCAGTTACCCTGTTTTTGATAAACAACTCCGATGCTGTTCAGGACTTTTGCCTGCCCTTCCATGTCACGAATATCATCAAGCAGTTTCAGCGCTTCTTTATTTCGTTCCAGTGCTCTCTGATAGTCTCCCAGGTCCTCGTGGATATTGGCGAGGTTGGCCAGCGCTCCGGCTTTGTTTCTACGATCATCAACTGCGGTAAAGTGTTTTAATACTTGCTCAAGAGTGTTGAGCGCCTGTTTATAGAGACCGATGTTTCGGAAAGCACAGGCAATATTGCCCGACACCATAAATAAGTCTGATCTGATCAGTGGATTCGGTGCTAATCCCTTATAGATGTCATGTGCCTGTTGATAGTACTTGAGCGCCTGATAATAGTCATGCTGGCCCGACAATACATTTCCAATATTATTCAAGTTATTGGCCATATTCTGTTTTTGATCCAGACGGGTGAAAATAGCATTTACCTCCTGGTGAAGCGCCATTGCTTCATCCCACGCCTTCTTTTTTTCATGGAGTACACCGATGTTAGACAGAATGGTTGCTCTAGCTGACTCATCTGATATCGGAATGGATGAAAGCAGCTTTCGGTAATGGATTTGGGCTTGATCATATTGGCCCAGCACGTTGTAAACGTTGGCCAGTCCACTATGGAGTTCCGAGGAATCATCACCGGAATCCAGAGCCTTTTGATATGACTGGAGAGCCTGGTTGTTATTGTTCAGTTTATAGTGCGCCAATCCTACCGCTCTCAAAAGTTCCACATCATCCGGATTCTTATTGAGGGCGCGGAGTAGTCTGGTGAGAGCCCGATCATAGCGGCCGGTCGCAAGATCCAGTTCACCCATCTCTTTGAGAACGATTCCTACCTCGTCGGGTTCTTCAAGATCCTGGTATATCTCTAACGCCTCTTCTAGTTGGCGAAGGGCATCGTCAGTTCTGTTGATCGCCTGAAGGCCCCGGCTCAGCAGCCGGAAGAGCATTGCAGAGGCCTGATCGTTGTCCTGATCCTCCGCACGGCTCAGCGCACGTTGCCAGAAAGATACCGCTTCATCAAAACGATTGGCCTCAAAGGCATTTACCCCCTGTTGTTGCAGTGATCTGATCGTCTCTGCATGTGCGGATCCGATGTCTGTAACTGCCCAGAACAAAAAAATAAACAATAGAAAAACAAGGCGCATACCACAATCCTCAGCTTGAAATTATGGTTTAACCGTTACGTTTGATTCATGCTGGTAAATATCTTTGCCATCGGGGGCATAATTTCCACTGTAAGTGGATGCCGTGATGGTATTCTCCGCGCTCGCCTGGAAACACATGATTGCACCCCCCATCTCCTGGGCGCGATTGTTCTTAAATTGATTGTCCTTCAGGGCCATCTGATTTGTGCTACGGAGCATAATTGCACCGCCATAAGCACCCGCACCATTGCCGGAAAACAGATTCTCCATGACCAATCCAAAGGCATCGGCATTGGCATTCACGGCCCCGCCATTGTAGGTGGAATTATTGTTAAAGAAACGATTGCCTTGTATGACCGCTCGGGATTCACGGATCATCACAGCACCACCCAGATTGGCCTCATTTTGCTGCAAATCGCTGTTTGTCAAGAGCATGTTGGATTGATAGGCAACAATGACAGCCCCCCCGTCTTTACGAGCCTTATTGCTGCGGAATTGAATCTTGCCAAGAAGACCAAGTGAAAAATCTTTGACGATCGCGATGGCCCCTCCATTGCCGTCACTAATATTGCCCTCAAAAAGGCTTTCAACGATCTGGACGCCGCTAGCGGTGCGAACGATCACCGCACCGCCATCCCCCCCACTGTGATTGTTCTTGAATATACACTCCCGCACGTTGGCCAAACCAAGACCCCAAACGGAAAGCGCGCCGCCGTTGTTCTTGGAGCGGTTGTCGCTGAATTCGCAATCCACCAAGGCTGCTCGTCCTTCACGCATGACCGACACGATGCCGCTTTCAGTACTTTGGTTTCCGATGAATCGGGTTTTGACAAAAAGACCTTCTGAGTTTTTCAGCTCAATGCCCGGTCCATTAATACCGGAAAAAGAGGCATTTTCGATCCACGCCCTTGATTTGCGTGTCATTTTAATGCCTTGCCAACCGCTACCGGTCTTGGCTGCGCAAAATTCAACTGGTCCACGCCCTGTTACAAGAAGATTCCCTTTTTTTAATTCAAAACCGGCACCGGCATGAAACAACAGTTTGGTGCCGCCGGAAATCATCAAACCACCCCCTTTTCGGATTCTTATAATCTGTTCGATTTCATGGGTACCGGGGGAGAGGCGCATCAGGGTATCAATTCGTTCAGGAAGTTGCGAAACAGTTAGCGCTCCTGACGCAAATTGGGCTGAGAGGGCATTCATCTTTTTCCGGATTTCTGGCTCCAAGCGACTGAGGGTGTCGGGATTGATCCGGCTCTGCACCTGTTCGGCATTCATCTCATTCGCCAGAATCGATCCAGACGTAGCCCATGCCATCAACATTGTGGATATGGTCAACAGAGGTACGAGTGAAATTTTTCTACCATATTTCATAATCATTTAACCTTTCCTCCTTCATGTTAGGTCATACTGTGTTTGGTGTGAGCATTCAATTGTCTTGCATCACCGGTTTAACTATTGTTGATGCACCCGTAAAAAATCCAATGCATTCAAAACACAGGCAGGCTAGTGTTTCTTTTGGGGGCTAGTCTGTGTGGGTTTGGAAAAGTAACGAAGGCCTGTTCCCAGATGATAAACCGAGCAAATCCAGGTCGATCAGGAAGTAAATAACTAATTTTTTGAGATGATATTTTCATTTTATTCAGGCAGTATTAGAAAGAGTAGCCTACGGCAGATTTCGATAGTTTCTGTTACAAAACCAGTCCAATCGCCATTTGTTAAAGAATCAGACTACATCTCTTACCTATGGTTCTTGCGGGTTGTCAAGGGTTGTTTTTGGGGGCCTGCCTGCTTCTTGTCTATTATATGGGCGTTAAAATGATTTTTTTAGTCCACTCGAGCCTTGGTGGAGACCCTTTTTTCTTGAAATGGACCGGTTTTTTGCTTCTTACCTTTGGAGGCCACCTTTTTTTGCCAGGCTTTTCTTGTTTAACCCGAGTCACTATTTTTTTCAAAAAGGGCTAAGAAATCATCCCAGTCACGGATTTCTGTCACATCCTTCAGAAAACTGTACTTGTCCATGTCTGCGTCCGATGACGCAAAGGGGATCTCTTTGTTCTTTGCGTAGGTTATCCAAACCGGCTTGATTCCTGCGTCTAATGCCCCTCCTATATCCGCATCCGGGTCATCTCCAACAA
>CAYOWC010000121.1:0-12751 GCA_964407525.1 uncultured Desulfobacteraceae bacterium
CGAGGTGGATCTGTAGTCCGCCGAGTGCTCGGAGAAATATTTCTTGGGCTTCTGGTGGTTGACGGATGGAGTGCGTATTTGAAGCTCATTTGTGAACAACAGAGCTGTATGGCCCATCTGCTGAGGAAGATAAGAAAATTCCGTGATGCATTTCCACATCTTTCCAGTATCGTGAAATTCTACATAAAGCTACGGCGGATTCTGCGCGATGGTGAAAGGCTTCAAGCAAATCGAGAAAAATTAGGCGAAAAGGTCTTTCAAAGACGTCTCGAAAGGCTAAAAAAGAGATTAGAAAAGCTGGTAAACTGGCCTGATCCGGATGACATTTTAGAAGAGATCATAAAAAAAGTGAAAAGACAGCAACCACGAATCCTGACATTTGTTGAACACCCCGGCGCTCCCTGTCACAATAATTATGGGGAATTCCTGATTCGAATAGGAGTTCTCAAACGCAAGGTTTCAGGGGGGAGTGTTTCAGCTGAAGGGGCAAACGCCTATGCCATTTTGCTCTCAATTTATGTGATCTGTAAACTACGCAGAATATCCTTTCCCAAATATATGAAGGAAAGCCTGAGACACTATATAAAGACAGGCAAGCCGATGTTGCTGGGAACATACTCAACTTTCATTGCTGACAACGATGAACAAAAAATGGCAGCATAATAAATCGCATCCCTAAAAACCTCCAGAGAAGCACTGCAAATCCTCTGAAATCAGTTTGAACTTACCTTCTTTGATTCAAGCCCATTACAGCCTCCCAGAATAGTCAATTGCAATATTGTCAATAACAACTCTTACGGGTTTGGTACCGGCTATACCAGTCCTGCTGTCACAATTCCGCCTGTGTTTACGAACTGCATCATCTATGGCAACATACCCAATGATACCTTTGGGATTTTTGAAATATCCTATTCTGTTGTTCAAGGGGGATTTTTAGGGGAAGGCAACATTGATCTGGCACCACTTTTTGTGGATACGGCGAATAGCGACTATCATCTTCGAGCAGATAGTCCCTGTATAGATTCAGGAACATCAGAAGGAGCATCATCAGCAGATATCGAAGGCACGACGAGGCCTAAAGGGGCCGGGTATGATATGGGTGCCTACGAAGCCTATCTCCCTGTGAGCCTTACTGCATACACCCCCGATCCCACCAATAACGATACCCCTTCATTAGACTGGGCCGATGTAACAGGCGCAAACACCTATACACTTCAGTATTCGAATCAGTCCGATTTCAGCTCAAAAACAGAGGTCACCGGACTTCAGGAAAGCGCCTACACCATCCCATCGGCCCTACCTGACGGCGCATGGTATTGGCGGGTAAAAGCGGTCGACTCAGCAGGAACTGCCGGTTGGTGGTCCTGGACGGACAGCTTTGTGGTGGATACGGTTTCACCCACAGCTACCATTTCAGGCACGCCGGATGATCCGACCAATCAGACTGCCGCCAGCCTGACGATCGGTGGAGAAGGCGTTACCCATTACAAATACAAGGTTGATGCTGAGGTATACGGCAGTGAGACCGAAATACAAACTCCTGTTGCCTTAAGTGGTTTGAGTGAAGGGATTCATACAGTTTCTGTTATCGGAAGGGATAAGGCAGGGAACTGGCAATTAGAGGCAAGCCCTACAACTGCGTCCTGGCCTGTTGACACTCAGGCTCCAACAGCCACCATTTCGGGGACCCCGATCAGCCCGACCAACCAGACAGGCACGACGCTTACCGTTAGCGGGGAAGGCGTCACCCATTACAAATATAAGCTGAATAGTGGGACTTATGGAGATGAAATTGCCGTAAGTGCGCCGATTTCTCTTTTTGACTTTACTAATGCCTCTCACACCATTTACGTGATAGGTCGTGACTTAGCGGGTAACTGGCAAACCGAGGCTACAACCGCTACCTGGATTGTAGATACAATACCACCGACTGCGACCATTTCCGATGTCCCACCTACTCCGACCAATCAGACAGGAGCAACTTTGACAGTAGGCGGCGAAAGCGTCATCCAATACAAATACAAACTTAATGATGGTGCCTATGGAGCTGAAACAGCCGTTGCAACGCCAATAGGCCTGACTGGCCTCACTGATGGTAGTCATACTATTTATCTCATTGGCAGGGATGCGGCTGGCAACTGGCAATCGGAAGCCAGCGCTACGACCGCCTCTTGGACAGTGGACACGGCGGCGCCAACGATTACAGGAATTTCTGATAATGCCATCCCTACTTCGACCAAGACCTGGACCTGGGGAGCCAGTGAGGCAGCCACGTTCCGGTTCGCGCTGGATCAGGCCCCAACCTGGACTCAGACGGGGGAATTCGGGCCTTCAACAACTACCACAAAATCAGACGGGAACGGAACCTGGTATCTCCACGTCCAGGCAAAAGATACGGCGGGGAATGAAAGCAGCGTAACCTCCGTATCCGCTATTTTCTATGCCCAACCAACAGTCACCACGGGAGCGGCCACTTCGGTCGCTTCCACCTCTGCCATCTTGAATGGAACAGTGAATCCCAATGGGACAGAAACCACCTACTATTTTCAATACGGAACAACTACAGGGTTTGGTTCCACCACAGCGACCGCAAATGCCGGTGCAGGTGTTTCGGACGTTTTGGCAGAGGCATCTCTCACAGGGCTCAATCCCAGTACCACCTATTATTACAGGTTTACTGCAACCAATAATGCGGGGACAGGCTATGGTAGCGATCTGAGCTTCAGAACCACCTATCCATCTACCATATACGTAAACAGCAACGGAGGCTGTGGTGATAAAAGCCCATGTCACACGAATATACAAACAGCCATCGATGCTGCCCAGAACGGATTCGCCATATTGATCGCCGGAGGGACATACAATGGTCCCTTTATCCTGGACCAACCCATATCACTGACACTCCAGGGTGGATGGGACTCCGCATTTTCAGACCAAACCGAAAGCACGATCCTCAAAGAAGCACCAAAGGCGAAACAGGGATCGCTGACTATGCAGGAGCTAAGCATAAAGCCTTGATCTACGTGGCAACCATTAAATCTCTCGCAGAGTTCACAGAGTCGTAGAGAAAAGCGAATAAAATGATACCTAAGGCGACGAAGCCACAGCCAAAATATCTCGCGCAAAGACGCAAAGGCGCAAAGATTTTCTTGTTTTTTGTGGCAGAAAAATAGGTGATAAGGTACTAAAAGACGGAATCAGCAGTTAGCGGTTAGCGGTTACTTAGCCACACAATGTCAGTTATTTATTATGTACAGACCTCAATACTTTGACAGGATCAACAGGATTAACGTGATTCTTGCGTGAAAAGTGCTTAACGTCATTCCGGGCTTGCCCCGGAATCCAGGTTTTCAGACGCATCCGGAGTCTCGCACGCTCCCTTACCTGGATTCCTGCTTTCGCAGGAATGACGGTCTTTTCTATGTTCGAGGCCGATTTGTTAGATCACTTTTGGTCTGAGTCCAATGGTTGATAAAGAAGCGTTTTTCACGTTAATCCGATGAGCCATTTTTTTTAAGCTAACGGCTATGCAAAAGCTCATTGCAGCTTTTAGGTTATAGTGCATACTGGCCTGCCCCCCATTCCTACCTGCCCATTGGGCCTCCCCCTCTTCCACCGCCCATACTGCCACCGCCAAAACCGCCCCTCGCCATTGGCGCGTGGGAATAGCCGCCGAAATCCATTATGGGATCCCGACTCCCCTGCCCTCGTGCCCCTCCCACCGGCCTATTTCCATGAGAGGAGTTCGCATCACGGCTATTATCCACCGCAGGCCGATTCGCCGTCTTTCCCGGCGTTCCCCCGACTTCCGACGGACTCCGTGAAGGCGGTGAAGAAACCCCTGGGGATTCGCTTCTTCGGTCTATTCCACCTTTTTTTCCGGGTAGGGCCGGGTTTCCCGTCTGCAGGCTATCGGGCCTGCTTGTTTTGCTGCTTGAAACAGGACCGGCAGCGCGGTTGCTGTTGCGCAATTTCGTTTCAAGTTGGAAATCCCGCGGTCTTTCAACCGGGTTTCGATTCCCCCCTGAAAACCGCGTTCTGGAAACCGGATTCCGGTAGGCTACGTTCCGTCTATGGGTCGGGTCATGTCGCCAGCGGGCCTGTTGCATCTCTGAAGAATGGAACTGCCTCCTGTTGACATTGATGTTGCGATTCACATTGGCGTAGACATACCGATTCCGCCAGTCCCAATGGCCCCATGCACGTCCCCAATAGGGGCCCACAAAGAATCTGGGGCCGAACCAGATCCTGCCTGGCAGAAAGGCTATCTGAATTGGGTAGGAATAACAAACATAAGGGGGATAGGCAGGCCACCACCAGCTCCCGTAAACCCACCAGGGGTCATAGAAGGGTACGTAAACGACCTGGGGATCGGCTGAGTGGATCACGATAATTTCCTTTTCCACCGTGACCGTCTGCTCTTCGGAAGACTTCAGGTTCCCTGCTTCATGGGCCTTCTGTCGAAGCCGCTGAACGGTCTGGATAACATCTTCTTCCTGGGCCAGAAAAGCCTCTCCCAACATGGGCGTCCAGTCCAGCTTTTCACTCATCATGGACAGAACCTCGGGAAAAGGCACCAGGGCCTTCACGCTAACATCCCAGCGCTGCTTGTCCAGGGCATCGTTCAGGTTATCCCCTTGAAGGGTCTGATTTTCCTTGAGCCATCGGTTCGCCATGATGACCTCCAGGGGGTAGGTGGACGCCATCAGAATCTGGGCCAAAAGCGAATCCGGGTAGAGGGCGATAGGCGCCAGCATCTGGTCTAACTCCTGCTGCGTGAACGCTTCGGGGTTGTTTTTTGGGACCTGGGCGTAACTTGCCATGGGCAAAGCAATGAGCAGAACTAGAAGCCCAAGGCTTGACTTAAAAAGTAATTTCATTTTTTTCATAGCCATTCCTCCTTTTGTATAAAATAGGCATCCATTTGAATGGTGTCAATTACACATGCATTTCAATTTACTCCCGGCGTCAAAAAAGGTCGTCGTCCGACTTGGTCCAGATCAGAGTCATGGGGTTAAATCGCCCCGGTTGATCAAAGCCGGCACAGAATGACCAATCAAATTGTCCATTGCCAAAACAGAAAAATTTGAGGTAGGGTGAAATAATAAGCGAGTTGCAATCAATTTCTTTCCAATAAGGCTACAAACATGAAATCTTCCTGGATACTTCTTTTTATATTGGCAATCGTTCTCATTATCCCCCCCTGCTGCGAGGCCCAAAACAGTACACCGCCTGGAAAACCGCAGCCCCCAAAAGCCCTTAAGGATTTACCCTTTCAGACCGGCGACCTGCCGGAACTTCTCAAACAGGGGAAAATCCGGATTCTAACAGGACTGTGTAAATCCGACTACTTTATTGTTGACGGTATGGGTTGCGGCTACCAACATGACATGATTAAAAACTTCGGGGCTTTCTTAAACCGTAAATACAAGATTTCCTCGCCCGGGATCATCGTGGAATTTATTCCGCTTCCCTTTGATCAACTGATTACAAATCTGATGAATGGCCGCGGTGACATTGCCGCTACTTCGGCAACAATCACGAAGGATCGTCTTAAACTCATTGCTTTTACAACACCATACATGACAGGGGTAAACAACGTTGTCATCGGGCATAAAGATAAATCACCAATAAATAATATACAGGAACTTTCGGGCAAAAACGTCTACATCCACAAAGCAACTACCTACAATGATGATCTCGAAAGAATAAACCACAACTTGGTTAAACAGGAGAAAAAACCTGTTTCCATAAAAAGCGTAAATCCTTTTCTATACCAGGAAGACATTCTCGAGCTGGTCAATGTCGGGATTCTTCCATACACCGTGGCCGAAAAGTATCTGGCAGACCACTGGGCAACCATGATGCCCGGTCTGGTCGTATATAATAAAGCGATTGTAAGTAAAGGCGACCGGCTCGCATGGATGGTCCGAAAAGAGAATCCTATTCTCAAAGAAAACTTGAATGAGTTCCTGAAAAGTTATCAAAAGGGAACTTTACTTGGAAATATTTGTTTCAATCGATATTTTAAAAGCAATCGGTTCCCTTTGAAATTAATCGAAAAAAACGATCTGCAGATGTTTTCGACCTACGCCCCTCTCTTTAGAAAATATGCTTCCATGTATCAAATGGACTGGTTGAAAGTGGTTGCCCAAGCTTACCAGGAATCCCATCTGGATAGCAAAGAAAAATCGGCTGCCGGTGCGATCGGTTTGATGCAGGTCACGCCCGAACTAGCAGACAATAAACATATTGCCATTTCAAACATCTACGAACCCAGCAATAATGTGCACGCAGGGGTGAAATATATGGCTTTATTGCGTGACCATTTCTTCAATGATCCGGATCTAGCGCCTGAAGAACGCTACCGATTTATCTTAGCCGCGTACAATGCCGGTCCCACGGCAATATCAAAGATGCGTATACGGGCGAAAGAGCTCGGATATGACCCCAACAAATGGTTCCATAATGTGGAGATGGTTACAATGAAGGAGATCAGTATACAACCGGTTGATTATGTCCGAAATATAGAAAAATACTATCTCGCCTATAGCCTTTCCGAATTTTGCGAGGCTGACCGGAAAAAAGTAATTACTGATGACATGAAATAAGATAAGCTCTGTTGGAATATACAAAAAACAATTGCCTTTTAGTTGAACTGAATATATTATTATTTCCTGGCTCAGCATTCTCTATATCGTCCATCCACTAAACCTTTCTCATTTATTGTTTTAAAGAACACCATAACTTGTACATCCCGTTTTTCACAGCCTGTTAACGATGGAGTATCCGTTTCTTCAATAACAATTTTTTTCAGGAGGTATCCATGATGGCACGTACAGTGAAAGTTCTTTGTGTTTTGGCAGCGTTGATGTTCCTGGTTGGAACCATGGCCGGACCCGTTCTGGCAGAGACAATCAAGGTGGGCATTGTTCTTCCCCTCACAGGCAAACTCGCCAAATTCGGGGAGGTGGAAAATAAATCTTTTCTCATGGCCTTAGATGAAATTAATGCCGCGGGCGGCGTCAACGGTAAGCAGATCGAACTGATTATCGAAGACACTACCGGCAAACCGGACGTGGGGCGTTCCGCCATTGAAAAACTGATTTCCCGGGACAATGTAGTTGTGCTGGGGGGCGGCTATTCCAGTTCGGTTACCTGGGCAACCATTGCCGTGGCCCAGCAGCGCAAAGTTCCTTTCCTCGTAAACACCGGATCTGCGGACAGAATCACCGAACGGGGATGGAATTACATTTTCAGGCTCAATCCTCCCGTAAGCGAATATCCCAAGGCATTTGGATCCTTCCTGGAAACGGTAGCGACGAATGTCGAGAGCGTTGCCATTCTGCACGAAAATTCCCTTTTTGGTCAGTCGGGAGCAAAGAAGTTCGTCAAGAAATGCGAAAAGATGGGGATCAAGGTTTTGGTGAAAGAAGGTTACGAAGCGGGCGCGATAGACTTTAAACCTCTTCTCGTAAAAGTGAAGGACAAAAACCCCGATCTGGTCTATATGATCTCGTACATCATGGATGCTTCATTGCTCATGAGGCAATCTAAGGAACTGAACTTCAACCCGAAACTTTTCGTTGGTGGGGCTGCCGGTTTTACGCTGCCGGAATTCCAGAAAAATGCAGGCGCAGCTTCTGATTTCGTCTTTTCGGCAACACTCTGGACCCCATCCGTCCCCTACCCGGGCGCCAAGGCTTATTACGATAAATATGTAGCCAAATATAATACACCCACGGAATACCACGGAGCGGAAGCCTATGCAGCCATGTACGTTCTGGCCGACGCACTCAAACGGGCAAAGTCCCTTACCCGTGAAGCCGTGAGGGAGGCCCTCGCCACAACCGATATGATGACCGCATTCGGGCCGGTGAAATTCGTTTCCTACGACAAAAAAACCCAGCAGAACAGACTCCCCACTTTCCTGGTACAGTGGATAAACGGCAAACTGGAAACCATTTGGCCAAAAGATGTTTCCACGCATAAATACGTCTATCCCGTACCTGCCTGGAACGAACGCTAACCAAAATGAGGGCGGGGCAACCCGCCCTTTCGGTTACAGGACCTGGGAAAATCGCAAGGCACATTTCAAAAAATTCAAGATTACTCTAACAGGAGAAATCGGGAGACATTATGGACGTTTTTTTTCAAACCCTGGTGTCAGGCATTCTCAAAGGCGGGCTATACAGTCTGATCGGAATCGGGATGACCCTTATTATGGGGGTTATGGGCATTATCAATCTGGCACACGGTCAGTTGATGATGGTAGCGATGTATGTGACCTTTGTCTGTTTTCACTATCTCGGGATCGATCCCTATATCACCCTGTTCATCAGTATGCCCACCCTTTTTCTCCTTGGCATGTTGATCCAGAAGTACACATTAAATCCGCTCATGGAAGTGGATTCGATCCTTCCCGAAAATCAGGTGCTCATGACGGTGGGCGTCGGAATGGTCCTGACCGAGATTGCCCGGCTCATCTTTACTTCCGATTACAAGTCCGTCAACACCAGTTATTCCGGCGCCACCTTCTATATAGGAGAAATTTCTTTCAGTGTCGCCCTCACAATCGCTTTTTTTATTGCCGTACTATTTACCTTGTTCATGTTCTGGTTTCTCATTAAAACAGACTTAGGAAGGTCCATACGCGCCACCGCACAGGACAAGGATGCCGCCCTCCTGATGGGGGTCAACTCCAAACGGATCACCATTATCACATTCGGACTAGGCTCCGCCCTGGTCGCAGCAGCAGGCACCCTGTTGATGCCCATCTATTACCTGTTTCCAGACATCGGAGGGCCGTTCACCCGAAAGGCGTTCGTCATCACCATTTTAGGAGGACTGGGCTCTACCGTGGGAGCCATTTTCGGTGGAATAACCCTTGGACTTGCCGAAGCATTCGGGGCCACCTATATCGGGATGGCTTTTGACGATATGGTCGGACTTTTAATTTTCATTCTGGTGCTACTGTTCCTTCCGGGCGGGTTTAAGCGCCTCACCAAGATTTAAAGGAGACCGGACATGAAAAAATTCGGGCCGATCATCCTGCTTATCGCGCTTCTTCTTTTTCCACTGCTAGTGCAGGATCACTATTACCAGCATCTCATGATCCTCGTCCTCATGTGGGTGGTCATCGGTTCCGGCTGGAATATTATCGCCGGATACACCGGGCAGGTCTCTTTCGGTGACGCCGCCTTTTTCGGAACAGGCGCATATACTGCAGGTCTTTGCATGACCAAACTGGGAATATCCCCCTGGTGGGGCATGGCCTTCGGGGGAATAACCGCCATGGCGATCGCATTCCCTTTCGGATGGATCTGTTTCCGTCTCAGGGGCGCTTATTTCGCACTGGCCACACTTGCCCTCAATGAGATCATGCGGCATATCGCCACCATCTGGGAGTCCGTGACCGATGGCATGGTGGGAATCCTGATCCTGCAGACCTTTGTGTCCAAGGTTCCTTATTACTATATTGCCTTAACGCTTGCGGTTGTTTCCGTGCTCAGCATACAGATCATCATTGGTTCGAGGTGGGGCTATTACTTTGTCTCCATTCGCGAAGATCAGGACGCAGCAGAAAGTCTTGGCATTGATACCCATTACTACAAAATGATCTCGTTAAACGTAGCGGCCTTTCTTACCGGCATGGCCGGCGCTCTCTACATGAATTATATGGGATTTATTGACCCGGAAGTGGTTTTTTCTCTCCACGATATTTCAATCATGGCGATTCTGGTTGGAATCGTAGGGGGCGTGGGAACCATCTATGGTCCGGTTATCGGTGCGTTTGTCATGGTCGCCGTGCATGAGTTTTTCAGGACCGGATTCTTTGGGTTTTTCAAAGGGCTTGGCGCTATTACCGGCTCGGATACCATTACCGTTTTCGCAAAATATGTAGGGCACGCTCATGTGCTGGGTTTCGGCATCCTGGTAGTTTTGGTGATCCTGTTGCTCCCCAATGGGATTGTGGGTGACTGGAAAAAAATCACAAACAGTCTGTCTCCCTTCAAAAGGAAGGAGGTAGTGGGTTGAGCTTCTTTGAAATAAAAAATCTTGTGAAACATTTTGGCGGTCTGGCAGCGGTAAACAATGTCAGCTTTGAGGTGCAGCAAGGTGAAATTTTCGGCCTCATCGGGCCCAACGGTTCAGGTAAAACGACTATCTTCAACATGATCAGCAATTACCACCATCCCACGAGTGGATCCGTCTACTTCAAAGACAAAGATATTACCGGCCTCAAGACTTTCAAAATCTGTAAGCTGGGCGTGGGTCGAACATTCCAGGTAGTAAAACCCCTGGGGCGTATGACAGTTGAAGACAACGTAATCGCTGCAGCCTTTTCACGGGAGAAAATCAAAAAAAACGCTCGTGCTCTGGCCAAAGAGACCCTGGAATTTTGCGGGCTCAGCCATAGAAAAGATGTCCTTGCCAAAAGCCTTTCCATTGGAGAAAGGAAACGCCTGGAGATCACAAGGGCCATGGCGACCCGTCCCCAGCTTATTCTCCTTGACGAAACGGCAGCCGGCCTGAACCCTTCCGAAGTGAAAGCTGCCATCGAACTGATTAAAAGAATTCGCGATAAGGGCGTGGCCATCATCATTGTGGAACACATCATGAAAGTCATCATGACCATATCCGACAGGATTCATGCCATTAATTTTGGACAAACCATTGCCCAGGGAACACCGCAGGAAGTAGCGAATAACAGCAAGGTCATCGAGGCCTATCTCGGAGAGGAATATGCTGAAAATTAACGGAATAGACGTCTTTTACGGAGATCTTCAGGTCTTGTGGGACGTGACCTTCCACGTGAATGAGAAGGAAATCCTTGTTTTGATCGGGGCCAACGGGGCGGGAAAATCCACAACAATTAAAACCATTTCCTCTCTCCTCACCCCTAAGAAGGGGACCATTGAATTTGAAGGAATCCCAATCAGTGAGTACCCTCCTCACAACATTATCAACCTTGGAATTGTACATGTTCCGGAAGGGAGACGACTGTTCTCAGAGATGAGCGTCGAAGAAAACCTGATCATGGGTTCCCTCTCCCCGGCAGCAAAGGCAAAACGAACGGAAACCATAGAGCATGTTTATGAACTGTTTCCGAGAATGAGAGAAAGAAGAAAACAGATGGCGGGAACCATGTCCGGTGGTGAGCAGCAAATGTTAGCTATCGGAAGGGGGCTTATGTCGCTCCCGAAATTAATGATGTTTGATGAACCTTCCTTAGGCCTTGCGCCCATCCTGGTTCACGATATCTTTGAGATGATCAAAAAGATCAACTCTGAGGGCGTTACCATTCTTCTCGTGGAACAGAATGTACGACAGACCCTTGCCATGTGCGACCGGGCCTACGCCCTCGAAAACGGCAGGATCGTGCTGGAAGGCAAAGGCAAGGAGTTAATGGAAGACGAAAACGTGAGAGAAGCTTACCTGGGGATATAAGGTCCCTAATACATCATCCCTACCAGAGCACCCGTCATACAGGTAGCGATGGTTCCAGCCAGAATCGCTCTCAGGCCTAATTCAACGATTTCCCCCCTTCTTTCTTTGGCCATGGCCCCCATGCCGCCGATCATGATTCCCAATGATCCGAAATTGGCAAACCCGCACATGGCATACACCATAATCAGGCGGCTTCTTTCACTCAAGGCTCCTTCCGGAAGAGCAGCCAGGTTCAAATAAGCCAGAAACTCATTCAGGACCGTTTTTGTCCCCATAAGCTGTCCTGCAGCCCCGGATTCCGACCAGGGCACCCCCATAATCCAGACAACCGGGCCCATAATCCATCCGACAATCCTTTGAAATGTCAGTTGTTCTCCAAACATTTCCGGGAAAAGACCAAGGCCCATGTTTAAAAGGTGCACAAGGGACACGAAAACCACAAGCATGGCAATGATATTGATCAGAAGCGTCAAGCCACTAAGTGTCCCTCGGGTAAGCGCATCCATGGAACTGTGAGCCTCCCGTGGAATTTCAGGGACTCGTTGAGAGGCCTCTTCCTCTTCCGGAATCATCAGCTTCGACACCACAATTGCAGCAGGAGCGCTCACAATGGATGCCACGAGCAGATGTCCCATGATACCAGGGATTACATCCTGGAGTATGGAGGCGTAAACCACCATCACCGTGCCGGCAATCGTAGCCATACCTGAAACCATAATCGTAAACAGTTCACTCCGTGATATACTGGAAAGATAGGGTCGGACCAGCAGGGGGGCTTCCACCATTCCGACAAAAACATTTGCCGAAATCCCAAGGCCCTCCACTCCGCCAAGTCCCATAGTCCTTCTCAGAACCCACGAAAACCCTCGAACGAAGAACGGGATGATTTTCCAATAAAAGAAAAGGGCAGAGAGAGCGCTGATCACAAGGGCCAGGGGCAAGGCACGAAATGCAAGGATGTATGTACCGCCGGGAAATTTCTCCGCAAAAGGCAAAGGCCCGCCGCCCAGGTATCCGAAAACAAATCCTGTACCAGCCCTTGTAGATTCCTCAATGGCACTGACTCCACGGTTTAACCAGAGAAATACATCCTGACTACCGGGGAGTTTAAGGAGCATAATGGCAAGACAGACCTGTAATCCGAGTCCAGACAGGAGCGTTCTCAAATCGATCCGGCCATGTCTTTCAGAGAAAAGCCACGCAAGGCAGGCCAGGGCAATAAAACCGATAAAACTATGAAACCTTAGGCATCCTTCATCCATAAGTTTACACTTTTCCCGGAAATGGGGTATGTTTTCTG
>CAYOWC010000122.1:0-12739 GCA_964407525.1 uncultured Desulfobacteraceae bacterium
GATTTCACGTGCTTATTTTCCAACTCAACAACTCAACCACTTAACTATTTGACGAAGTCTGTAATAACTCAGTAAGATCGAAAAGGAATTCGCCATGAGACGATTCTATCCTGTTTTCCTAACAGCGCTGTTTTTAGCTGGATGTACCCTGGCCGATGTCAAGGTAAACGTGGTGAGCGAACGGACAGCTCTTGAAAACCAGGTCCTGGGTTCCTACAACTCCCTTTCAGATGAGGTCCTGCTGGTGGCCTCGGTCCGCGGGGTTGAGCCCTCTGGAACTATCAAGACACCTCCCCGCCGCAGCCGGGAATATCAAAACAGTGTCGAAGCGATAGAGACCATTGCCTTTCATGCAGACGATGTGGACCTGTTTAAACGACTTGGATGGGCCGGCGAGAACAACGAAGGATTTCTTACCTCTTTTCCCATGGACAAAACCAAAATCCCCACTGACCTGAAAGATTCTGCCGCCCGGTTCAAAGAAGAGGAATTCGTCGCCATTGTGAAAGAAGTCAATGGCGCGCGGACGGTTGTCATAGAGCGCGTGATAGGCACCAACGAAAATCTTACAAAACAAGACCTCCCTGAGATCCGGAAAGTTTTCGGGAAACTGAATCGGGAAAACGCCCTGCCGGGGGATAAAATCCAGAACGAGGACGGATCGTGGACAGTAAAACCGTAATAAAAAGGATCCTGAAGATACTTCGACCATGGAGGGGCTTTCATACCCCTCTGTTCTTTTTGCTTGTGCCAGCACTTTTTTTCCCCGCAGCTACCAGCGGCGAAACGATACAACGGGGGAACAGATCGCCTCTGCAAAAAACCACATCAGAAACACCAACCCTCTCTTCCCTGGAAAGGAAGCCCGGTGGAACAAAACCGAAGCCACTCCCCATTAACAGGCCTGCCCAGATCACATTCCAGACAAACCCCATTTTATATGCCGCCGCGTCTGGAGATGGTCAATGGCTGGTCTACGTTTCTGAGAAGCAGGGCCTTCCGGAACTATGGTTGAAATCTGAGGATTGTTCCAAAGGAGGTATCCCTGAACCACTGGCTATCGGACTTGGAAAGCTCTGGGACCCCGCTATTTCAGCGGATGGGAGACTGGTCGCTTTTACCGGGGCTTCCTACGATGCCAAGGGAGATATCTTTCTTATTGAAAGAAACAGTCCCGATCCACGTCCTCGAAGACTTACCGGCCGTGAAACGGCAGACAGCGCCCCCGCTTTCTCCCCTGATGGCAAAACCCTCTATTTCAATCAATCCAGACCCGGTGAGAACCACAGACAAATTATGGCGCTGGACCTGGACGACCCCCTGTCCCCGCCAAAAGCGCTGCCCACCAACGGCGATGCCGCCTTTCCCTCCATATCGCCTGACGGAACCACGTGCGCCTTCGTATCGTTCAGGGATGATCCGGGGGGCGATATCTTCCTGATGAATCTAACTTCAGGAAAGGTGGTTCGCGTGACCGAAGGACCAGAGCGTGATCTTCATCCAAAATGGTCCCGCGACGGACAGGTTATCTATTTCACACAGCTCCCTCTGGTTCGACGAATCGGGAATAGTGGGGACAGAAGAAACCCCATGATCTTCCGCATTAAAGCCGAGGGGAAAAACAGGCCGGCTTATCCGGTTACTTCCGGTTCCTACCCCGCCTGTTGCGCCATGCCGACAGCCGACAGGCTCTATTTTCTCTCGACACAAAAGGGAACAAGGAATATCTGGACGCTGCCCCTTGAGGGAGACATCCCCCTGCTCAAGGATGGGAAAAGCCAGCTGGCCCTTGCTGAAATTCTTTCTTCCCAGGCTCCTTTGGACATCCAATTAGCCATTTCAGCCTTCTACAGGGTCCTGGAAACAAATGCAGAGGACGTCCTGCTTACGGAGGCCGCCTACAGGATTGGCCGCCTTTATGAACAGGCAGGAGAACCTGAAAAAGCTGTCCTGGCGTATGATCTGGCAGCCGAGATATCCCGCGGCCAAAATTTGGAATCCGCTCTTGCCCGTATTCGCGGCGAAGGGCTTAAAGCCCGAATTCTTTGGCAAGGGGCCGCATTGGAACGGCAGAGACAGAGAATTATAGAGAATGCCTTGACGACCCTCAAGACAGTCGCCTTAGATTCTGAGCAGGGACGTACCGGGGGTACGTCGCCCACAACCACGGGAACCCGGTACAATCCTTTAACAGCCCGTATTTTAGCAAGGAGTAAAATAGAACAGGCCCGTCTCCTGATCGATCTTGAAAAAGGGTCCAGACCGCTCGTCCAAGCCATGGGCCTGTTAGACAACGTAATCGAAACAAATGGTACACCACGTCCGGAACTTGCGGAGGCATTTTATCTGAAAGCGGAGCTTTTCAGCCGAATCGGACAGGGAGAGGCCCTTCTCCCCGCGTATATAAAGATTATTGAACAGTTTCCGGATGTACAAGACTGGTCTGACAGAGCGGTAAACGGGGTCCTGGACGTAAACCTCTCACAGCAGGACAGGAACCAAAAAGCCCGAATACAGTTGCTGGCCCGCATTGCCAGGGAATACAAGGTAAAACTACCCGGACTGGCCATCGGCGCCTGGAACCGCATGGGAGACCTTTATTTTGCCGCTGGAGAGTGGGCAGGGGCAAAAGCAGCCTACAGACAGGTGATCGAACAGTTCCCGGAAAACACCGCACAAACGGCTGCAGCCAGACTGGCCTTAGCCGAAATCCTTTACCGTGAAGAGATGTTCAGCCAGGCCCTTGATCTTTATGAAAATGAAATGACCTCAAGGCCCTATCAGGACCGTCTCTATGAACTGGCCCGGGAAGGCTACGTCCGTAAGTCCCTTGCCGCAGCCGATTTCCTTTTTGCCCTGGGAGAAGTTCCCGCAGCACAAAAGATCTATGCCGACCTGATCCGCGAAGACGATTCCCTCCTCCAGGCCCACAGGGGCTATATCAAGTGTGCCGCAGCAAGGAAGCAGATCAGAAAAATACAGGAGGGATATCGAGCCCGCACGGTCAAAAACCCGGAAGACACCACGGGCCTTTACTGCCTAGGTCTCAGTCTGACCTACGAAGGGGACAAAAAATCCCTGGAAGAGGCACAAGCCCTTATCAGGAAGGCTATCGAAATAGATGGTCAGGTCGCCTATTTTCACCAGACCTCCGGCTATATTTCAGAGGTCCTGGAAACCGTTTACGGGTTGCCTGGCGGGCTTGAAGCGGCCATGGAGGCCTACCAGAAAGCCTACTTCCTCAATGATCAGGAAAAAGATCCGGTCAACGGAGCAAACCTCTCCCTGAATCTCGGCAATATCCATTTTCTCCTCGGGCAATTTCCCGATGCCTTTGAAAACTATTCCCGACGGTTAGCATCAGGGGCGCCCTTTGACAATGAAGACACGGAAATTCTGTTTTATCGCCGGTTAGGGGAAGCAGCCTTCCAGATACGGGAACGCCAACAGCCGGTCCAGGCCTATGCAAATGCCCTCGCGTTGATCGAAAAAAGGATCGATCCCAGGCGTTCCTCCGAGATCGCGGGAAAAATGACCAGCCGGATTTTTGACAGGATCCTGACTCCGGCCTTGAAAAACCCCGATCTGGCAGAAAAAGCCCAGGGCATAGCCCTGCGCCAGACAGAAATAAACCGAAGGCTTTTTGATGCCACAGGAAGTCCCAGGGCCATTCCACCCGATCCACAATGGGATGTTTACAGAAAGAACATGGAATCCATTCTCTCTGACCAGGAAAATCTGATTCGAGAACTCCCCTCCCTGATCCCCGAAAACCCGTCTGAAACAACGGATGACCTGCTCTATATGTCTGCAAGGGCACGGGATACCCTCCGCTATCCGGAAAAGATGGTCAGGATGAAAGCAGAAATGCAGGATCGTCTGGGATTGGCATACCAGGAAGAAAGGCAATGGAAACCGGCTCGCGAGGCATTCGAAAAGGCTTATGTTCTTAACGAAGGACTCGGACTTGTAGAGAACCTGTCCGTAAACAGGCGTTCCATGGCCTATTGTGCCTATATGGAGGCCGAAACTCTCTCTGGCAATAAACGAAAAGAGATGCTCGAAAAGGCCTATGACGGATTTCAACTGGTGATCGCGCTGGTGCGGAAATACGGTGTGCCAAACAGAAAAGACGAGAACCGGGGTCTGAAAAAAAAGCAGGAAAAAAAAGGACTCATCAGTCTTGATTTGGACATTTCCCTGGATTCTGTTGACACGACGCAGGCCATGCACGGATTCTCCCGGGACCAGGAAGAAAGGTTGGCTGAAGCCTTCATGGCCCGAATAAAAACGGAACTGGGGCAGCTGGAACCGGCAGAATCGGCCATCAAGAAACAATTGAACCATTATCCTGTGAATGTCCCGGTCCCTGACAAAGACCTGTTCGGGGTATCCCTTCTTCAACATCGGGCAGGACACCTGGCCTATGCAGAGCGGAAACCGGTGGTAGCCTTCGGCCGCTTTGACCGCTCCGCCCAGATGTCGATCCGCATGAAGAACCCGGTGAGCGCCGCTTTGAACATGGTCAACATGGCCCAAACGCTCGCAGCCATTCCCCAAGATTTTTCTGAATGGATGAGATTCTATTCCCGGTTCATCATTCGGGACAAAGAAACAACGGAACTCCTGGAGCAGTTTCCAGCGGTTCTGGACCCTCTGGTTATTCCATCCTACCACAATGCTCTGGGCGTATATCACCTGGCCCTCAGTCCGGAAAAGGATGCGTCCTCACTGACAGCGACCATCAGGCAGGAGAGAGCAGGAGAAATGGCTGCAATCCATTTCTTGCGGGGAATAGCCTATTTGGAGAAAGGACCTGTATCGGGCAGCAGAAACGCCCTGGCTCTTCTCTCGGCCCTTTATCTCAACATGGCGGAGATGACTGTACAATGGGACAAGCCCGACCATTCCCGAAAATACCTGGCAGAAGCCTTGCAGACCGCACGGGAAGGACTGCTCCCCCGGTACGAGTGGCGTGCCCTTGCCGGCCTTGGAAAACTGAAAGAAGCCCTGGTGGTTTTGAGCAGGGTTCCCATTACAGGCGCGGGATGCGGATCCGGTGAAATCACAGAAACATTCGCTCCCCTGGTATATGGTCTGATCGATCGGGAAGAGGCGGAAGAGGCTTTCAATCTACTGGAAAGGCTGTCTGAAATCGAAAGGGTGCACCGTCTCAAACCTCTGGTTCTGGGCCATATCACCACGAGGGAAAAAGAACGCTTGGTTCGGACCTATCCCAGACTGATGGAAATAAAACGGCTGGCCCTTAACTACAGCAAAGCAGAGAAAACCGATAAACCAACACTGCTTGAACGTCTTTCCCAGGAAAGGGAAATAGCAGAGGGAGAAATCGGCGCAAACTGGGAACAACTTCCCTCCATCGCCCGGATCTCCACCTCGGAGGGAATCAGAGAATGGTTTGTGATCCTTCTCGGGATGGCTTTTCACGGGGAAGAATTAGCCAACAGGGCCGTGGAAAAGGGAGCGGGAGAGGAAAAAAAGAAACTTACCGAACAGTGCAACCAGCTGGTCAACCAGGTCCGGAATGCTTTCAAAAAAGGAAAATCCGAGGCGTCAAAGGAAGGGAACAGGGAAATACTTTGTCTGCTTGGCCCCGACCCCATAGAGGCCATCGATCTGATGGAAAGCCTGCCGGAAGGAGCAACCTGTCTCCGCCTCATCCCCGGAAGACCGGCAGGCTCTGAAAAAATGGCATTTTCCGTAACCCAGGAGGACCTGGAAGTGGCGCCGTTTCGTCCTGATCAATCGCCTTCAGATCCCGCCTCCGGGTCATTAACCATAGTGACCCTGGAAGAACCATCCAGACTTGCGGACAGGACAGGCCAGCCTGTTGCCCTCAGTGCAACGCATCTGGTTCGCTCAATATGGAACAGAAAACCTTTCAAACGACGCGTCCTGGCACTTCCTTCCAGGGCTGGGCTTCCGGAATTCTATACCGTGAAAGACCTGCCCAAAAGCGAGGTTAAGTCCCAGATTGCCGATGCCCTTCTTGGGGAGAATATCCTTCTTTTTGACACCCCCGTATACCTGGCAGGGACAGTACCCACCCGTCCCGGTGAAACCCCCTTGACAACTATGGCTATGGGCCTGGACCAGGGCAGAGCTTTTCCCCTGATCCTCCTGTCCGGCCGCATCGACCAGGTCTCGCTCATCATGCTTCCCGAGGCACCATTGGAAAACGCCTATCTGCTGGGGCATCTCTTTTCCCTCCTGGGCGCCCCTACTCTGTTGCTTCCAGCAAATTCAGGCAAACAATCTCCGCCCGTGGATCGTTTCATGAAGGCCCTTGAAAAGACTTCGGTAAACCAGGCGCTCCGGATATCCCGGGAACTGGACCAGGGCACCGATAAGCTTGAGCAAAAGCCCTCCCCTTCCACCTCCCCCGGCGACTGGATGCTTCTGGGCTATTGGGGCATGACTCCCGAAGAAGCCACGCTCTTTGCGAAAAAGCATTTTGCCCAATACGTCAAGAATGGGATAAGAGAGTTCAATGAAAAGCATCCCTTGAAAGCATTATCCCTTTTTGAAAATGCCCTGAATATTACCGATGAAATAAGCGCTTTCATAAAATACATCCCCAAACTTCATGAATATTCACGGGAAAGCGCCTATGGGGCTGAAAAGTTTTCGAGGGCGGAATTCCATGCCCGCAATCTCGTAGAGATCCTGGAGATTGAAAAACCCGATACCAAAGAATATGCCCAGGCATTGATCAAACAGGGACTTATTCTGGCCCGGATGGAAAAATACGAGCAATCGGTCCCCGCCCTGGAAGAAGGCGCTGAAATTCTGGCGGACCTGGAACTGGAAAACGAACAGATCTCCGCGGTGAACGATCTCGCCATCGTCCTTGAAAATGCGACAGATTACGACAGGGCACTCCTGCAGTTTGAAACCGCAGCTACATTGAGCAGGGAATGGAACAAACAGGAACTTCTGGCAAGGCAGTATATGAGAATCGGCCGCATATACGATCTTCGCCTGAGCAGTTACGCCAGGGCCAGGGGAAATTACCTGAAGGCCGAGGCCATTTACCACACTCTGGACCAGAAGGACAACATGGCCCACGCCCTCCTTGACGCTGGACGGTGTTCGCGCCTCCTGGGAAATTTTCAGGAGGCCGATAAGGCTTATAAAGATGCCCTGGCCATGGCGGAAAATCCGGACCCATCCCGGCTAAGAGCAGATATCCTCATGGAAAAGGCAAACAATGCCTGGTATCAGGGCCGTTATCAAGAAGCCTTTCAGTTGCAGGGGCAGGTTCTCGCTCTGGCTGAACAAAATGCATGGGACCTGGAAAAAGTCATGGCCCTGAACACTTCCGGACTCACCTGGTGGACTCTTGGCGACCATACCCGGGCTCTTCGCGAACTCAATAAGGCACTTCAGAAGTCCCGCGGGCTCAGGGTCCGGCGAGACGAGATAGCCACAACCCTCAATAACATCGGCCTTGTATACAGAGACATGGGAGCATTCCCCAAAGCCCTGGATGCCCTGAACCAAGCCCTTGCCATTGACAGGGAAATCAAGTCCAGATGGGCCATAGCCTACGACCTGAAAAACCTGGGGCTGACCTATCTGCAAATGGGGCACCCTCAAAAGGCATTACCCCTTTTTCAGGAGGCGCTGAGCACGGCTGCCCACATCGGCAACCGGATCAACGAAGCCAAAATTCTTTTAGGGTACGGCGAAGCGCTTATTCTCCTGGATCGCGAAGGAGAGGCCGAAGCCCATTTTCAAAAAGCGCTAGATCTTTCCCGTTCCATGGCGCTACGTGAAACCCAGTGGCGGGCGCTTTATCGCCTGGCTGCCATCAGGATAAAACAGAACAGAAAACAGGCGTCGAAAGACCTGTTGAGCCAGGCAGTGAACATCATTGAAGAAATGCGGGCGGAAATTAAAGTAGACCAGCTCAAAGACGGATTTATCACCAATAAGATGGTCGTTTATGAGGCGTTGATTTCCCTGCTTTTAAACATGGAACCTCCCACATCACCTGAAGGAACCGAGGCCCCCGTAGTAGAAGCGTTCAACGTGGCCGAACGTTCCAGGGCCCGTAACCTCATAGATCTCCTGGGCAACCAACGTCTGACCTTGAAAAACTCCATGGACCAGGATCTATACGACCGCCAGAAGCTTCTCAAATCCAGGATTAAGGAACAGGAAATGCTGCTGGCCTCTGCGACCGCTGATGCTGAGCGATCCGTCTATCAACAGGCTCTCACCCGGTTGCAGGATGAATATGCAGACCTTATGCTGAACATCCAGGCCAGGAACCCCGAACTGGCCACGATCGTCTCAGTAAATCCTGTCAAACTTGAGCAAGTCCAGGCATTTCTGGAGCCTGGCGTGAGCCTTTTAACCTACTATACCCTGCCAGATGAAATCCTCTGCTGGCTCGTAACCGCCAATTCCATCAAATTGTTCCGCACCCCCCTCGGACGAGAGACTCTGGGAAAAACGGTGCTCGATTTCAGACGGATGCTCCAAAACCTGGAACCGCTGGAAAAACCAGCAGAGGAACTTTACACGTGGCTCCTCTCGAAGGCTATGCCCGAACTTGCGGATTGTCGAATTCTGGGGATTGTTCCCCATGGGGTTCTCCATTACCTCTCTTTTGCTACCTTGTTTGACGGAAAAGACTACCTCACAGAGCGTTTCCCCCTTTTCTATCTTCCAAGTGCGGGCGTCCTTCGCTACACTCTTGAAAGACGAAAGAGCCGGAAGAGCACACGGGTACTGGCCGTTGGGAATCCGGACCTGAAAAATGCCGCCCTCGACCTTCCCTTTGCGGAAAAAGAAATATTCACCATCGGCTGGAATTTTCCCGAAATCACCCTGCTCACGCGCGAAAAGGCAACAGAAAGCTGGGTCGTTGACAATATTTCCGATTTCGGAATTATCCACCTGGCTTCTCACGGGGAATTCGATCCCATAAACCCGCTTTTTTCAGCTGTAAAACTGGCTCCAGACATCAATAATGATGGTGATTTAGAGGCCTCCGAAACTTTCGGTCTTCAAATTGAGGCCGACCTGGTAGTTTTGAGCGCCTGCCAAACAGGCCTTGGTAAAATTACCAGCGGCGATGATGTAATCGGGATGAACCGTGCTTTCCTCTATGCGGGTACCCATGCCATCATATCCAGTCTCTGGAGGGTGAGCGACATCTCAACAGCCATGTTAATCAAACAGTTTTACAGGTCCTACAAGACCATGAACAAGGCAAAGAGCCTGCAAAAGGCCATGCTGCACGTAAAAAGACGGTATCCACATCCAGGATACTGGGGAGCTTTTCTTCTCGTCGGTGACTATGAATAAATTGAGAATTGAAAATTGAAAACGGAAGCGCTATGATTGGTGAACAAATTACATGTTGAACCTAAAAGAGGTGACCGAAATGAAAACAAGCTTTCTCATGGCAATTTTCTTTGTGTTGATCTGCCTTTCCGGCTCAGCGGCCTTCGCGGCGGAGACCCTCTGGGTGACCTCGGAAAATGCCCAGCTCAAAACAGATGCCAAAGCTTCGTCCGAAACGATCACAACCGTTTCCATCGGCGTCAAGGTAACAGTCCTGGACTCCGAAAAGCGGTGGCATCGTATCCAGATTCCGTCAGGGCAGCAAGGATGGATGTACCGAGGGCGTCTGTCAGATACACCTCCGGAAAATGCCTCTGGAGAAGAGTCCGGCAATCTTTTTGGAGCCCTGGCCGGAAGCAGTATCAAAGCCGATGAGGCAAGTACCGGGCGCAGCATGAGGGGGCTGTCTGAAGAAACGGAAGAATACGCGAAAAATAGAAAAACACCGAAAGCAACCAAAAAGGCACTCGATGAAGTTCTCGCGTTCAAAGTTACTGAAACGGAACTCCAAAGCTTTCTGAAAAACGGGAAAATAGGGGAGTACGCACCGTGAAATGTTTGAATGGAGGAAAACCCATGAAAAAAGAAAAAATCCTGATATGGATCGTCCTTGGTTTCACACTGGCCGTATGGCCACAAGGAAACCTTTTCGCCGCGCCCTCAAATGGCGGTTTCTTACCGGAAGTCCGAGCACTTCCCACGGATGCCTCTTCCTCTCACGAGAAGCCCGTACAATTAGCAGGCCTCTTTGACAAGCTGCTGGACCCCAACTCAAAAGAGAATAAGATCCTCCAGGGCGCCACTTCCATCCTTAGTTCCACAGGGGAGATCGATTACAATTCAGAACGCACCATAGGGGAGAGTCTGGCGCTTGAAGGCTTCGGTCGATACGGAATGCCTGTCAACAATTCCGCTTTACAGAAATATGTAAACCTGGTGGGGATGTCGGTAGCGAGAAATTCCCTTCGACCCGAAATCCCATATGCTTTCGTGGTGGTGGACAGCCCGCTCCAGAACGCCTTTGCCTGCCCGGGGGGAATTATCTTCATTAGTTCGGGACTGCTGAACACCATCGAGACCGAAGCGCAACTGGCAGGTATCCTGGCCCATGAAGTAGCCCACGTGGGGCATAAGCATGCACTTAAGACCATCCAGAGAGCCCGCTTTTTCAAGGGAGTGGGGAAAATCACCTCGGCTACCATGGAGGGAGAAAAAGGGAAACAGTTTGAGGATATGATCGGTGGTCTGGAAAATGTCCTCTTTGACAAGGGCCTGGACAAGAACATGGAATTTGAAGCGGACCTCAGCGCCATGGAAACCGCCTACCGGACGGGCTATGATCCCAACGGCCTGGTGGAAGTACTTCGGGAATTAAAGCGCATCGAAGCTGTATCTCCGAAAAAGGGATCGTGGTTTTCCACCCACCCTCCCCTCTCGGAGCGGATCGAAAAATGCAAAAGCCAGTTGAAAAAATATCCGGACGGAGCCAGCCTGGCAGAGCTCCCCGACCGGCTTCGCGCGGCCAAGAAAAAGTAGTCGACATAAAATTGCTGTTGACAACCGGCTTCAGCAAACAGTATGGATAGAGAAGTAGCATAACAGGTGCGCGACCCTGGGCACATTGCCTGCCGGCCGTTAAAAGGAAAGATGGTTCAAATCCATCGCAAACCAGCCATTGCTGTAAGAGAGTACGAACGCCGCTTTTCGTTAATAAGCCACTGGGAAACCGGGAAGGCGCGGCAAGTAGGATGATCCTCAAGCCAGAAGGCCTGCCTGTTTTTCACGGTAAATGTTCCGGATAACCCCTGCTGGATGATATCCGTATCTTTTGACGCCATTGAAGCGGTTTCAATGGCCTGCAAGGGTACAGGATTATGCATCCTCTCAGTGAAGTTGTCTATCTTTCATTTTCATCCTTTCTTTGTCTCAGGCCGGACGAGAACAATTCTGTTTCAGTTTCCGCCAGGCCATCCTTCCCATTTCTATTTTCCTGCTTGACCTCTTTCATTGAGTTCTGCCTTCAGATGCCTGTTCCTTTGAATCTACGTCGACACAGAATCGAAATTCGTAAGCCTGAAACCTGTCCAGCAAGGACAGTCTATATCCCGGCTGAAAAACCGGGGTTCGAAAGGAACGACTATGACATCCCAAGACAGGTATGAATTTTTACTTGAATCCATCAAACCAATATCGAATGATCTTCGACCGGAAGCTCTCCACAAGATAGACAACAAAACCAAACCGCTTGGCGCCCTTGGCAAGTTGGAAGATCTGGCGGTTCAGGCAAGTCTTGTCCAGAAAAACCTCAACCCTCGGTTGGACAGGAAAGTCATCTTCGTATTCGCAGGCGACCACGGCATTACCGTAGAAGGGGTTTCCGCCTTTCCTTCCGAAGTAACCGGGCAGATGGTGGAGAATTTTCTTCGGGGAGGAGCGGCTATCAATGTGCTGTGCCGCCATTACAGCACCGATCTCTACGTTGTGGATATGGGTGTGAATGCCGATTTCCAAAATCACCCGAAATTGTTCCGGAAAAAGATCCGGAAGGGTACACGGAATTTCGCCGTTGAAGAAGCCATGACCGCCGAGGAAGCAAAGGGAGCCGTAACAAGAGGCATAGAAGTATTCCTCCATGAAAACGAGAAAAGCAGGATCGACATCGTTGGTCTCGGCGAAATGGGCATCGGCAATACCACTTCCGCTTCGGCGATTATCAGCGCCATCACCGGAATATCCCCAGGTGAAGCAACGGGGAGAGGAACTGGCCTGGATGACAAAGGGATGGAAAGAAAAGCCGAAATTATTGGCAATGCTCTGGCTTATCACAAACCGGACCCCCAAGACGGCATGGATATCTTGAGAAAAATCGGAGGGTATGAGATCGCAGGAATCGCAGGCGCAATCCTGGCAGCCGCTTCAGAGGGCGCCATTGTCGTGTTGGACGGGGTAATTTCCACCGCCGCCGGCCTGGTGGCCTACATACTGAATCCCGACATTAAAGGCTACCTGGTCTCCGGACACCGATCCGTGGAGGTTGGGCAACAGGCCGCCCTTTCCCATATGGGCATGGAACCGGTCATTGATTTTCAAATGAGGCTGGGTGAGGGCACAGGCGCAGCCGTGACCATGGATATCGTCGATGCCGCCTGCCGGATTATGCGGGAAATGGCCTCCTTTGACGATGCGGGGGTCACGAACAAGGATTGAGATGCAATATAGCTTTTAGCTAGTTTCCATCCATAAATGGCCCTTTTCTCTCCGAACCGTAGGCGCTACCCTCCGGTCTGTAAGCCTACGGGCTGGAAGCGGAGCCGGAGGCCGCAATCCCCCGCCTGCTTCGGGACAAGTCGGCGTCAAACTG
>CAYOWC010000123.1:0-12704 GCA_964407525.1 uncultured Desulfobacteraceae bacterium
TGCCGAACGAATTTTTGGATAATCGTATCAAGTGGGCGAAGTTAGAACCAAGCCCGAAAAGCTGAAAGATATTGGAACCCATTTCGGAATTGGAGAATCCGGAGTGTCCCAGATAAGTAGGCGTGTTACTGATAAAATAAGAAAAGATAAAAAGCTTAAAAGTAAAATGGATAGGATTGCAAGAAAACTGGATTTGTCAAGAATGTAGACCTGACCCCTATGTCTTTTTGCATGAAGGGACGATCACCGCTGGTTGAAATTAATATTTGGAGCCAAGAAACATTATGGATTAAGCGCGTTAAGCTACAGGGTAACCTCCACATCCATCTTATTATGAAAGGCGGTTGTCACAATGAATGCCAATGCCTGCGAAACCGGTGAGTTTTTCCGAAAGCAGACCTGTCCAGTTACGGGTCTGCCCGTCTTGCATCGACCCGAATGGGCCTACGCCAATCCCAACTCCGATTACCGAATGAAAATCAGTATCCTGGGGGCACGTTTGGTTCTGAGTCAGCCCTCGGGTTATGCAACCATGGAGGACGTCAAGGCTGCCATGGAAATCATCGAGCGAGCTGTGGCGGAAGGGATCCCCGTAGAAAGCCCCTACATTCAGGTAGAGGACTACACTCGCCTGAAAGGGGTCTCTTTTGCGGGCAGGAAGTTCTTTATCGATTCCCGGAAATCGAATCCACGGATTTCCGCGATTCTGTTCTGCGGGGTGTCGCCGCTGTTCAAAATGAGCGTAAGGCTTGCCAAATATATCAATCCCACTAAATTCCCGGTTCTGATTACAGGAGACTGCGCCGAGGGCATCGAGAAAGCCCGAGAGATATTTCAGGATATGCCGTTCCAGGAGGGAAATGGGGATGCCGCCGGTATACAGTATCCCGAATTGATTCCCGTCCCTTTGCAATTGAATGCCAAACCCGAATGGAATCTTCGGTTGGAGGGGTTTTCCGTACAATACGGGGTCATCAACGGCAGGGTCATTCATGGGGTTTCGAAGGGCTTCCTGGAGGAACATCATATTCAACCCATCATTCAGCTAATGGAGACCGTATATGCCGCCATGGGCTCTCCACAAGGTTCCTGCTACTGCCTCAACGGGGTGTCGGGCGTCAGCGGCAGTACGCGCAAAGCCAGACAACGCTATTACAACGCCATGAGAGAATGGTTTTTGGCTCATCCCAGCTTCCGTATGTACATATTCTACGGTGCAAGCAGGCTGCTTACAGCGGCCATTCGAATGACCAGCACCTTTACCCCCTTTTCGGTTCACACCGCAAAGGATCTCGAAAGCGGGCTTCTAATGATCGACCATGACCGGCGGACAAAGACGAAGATCCGACCGGTTCCCCCGGAGCAGGAGACGAAGACGGATGGGAGGATTCCTTTTTCAGCCTATGTAAACGAACTGTTACAATATCTAGGATCCGTGGATTGGGAGGCAAAAGAAAACTCCTCCGGCAAGCCCGCCGACCCTTTCCATCCCTTTCTTCCGGTATTTGATGGTATAGACCTGATAAAGAGCGATCTAGATGCCGTACTCATGGAACGAAACCAGGTTGAACGGTCTCTGGTCCGGGAAAAACAGCTCAGCGAATCCATCATAGATCATATCCCCGCAGGGGTTGCCTTTCTGGATGGTGATTTTATTCTCCGCAAATACAACGCTGCCTATGCCCGGTTCCCTTAAGGCGTACTCCCCCTATTCACCGGAAGCGTGTCTGGGCATGGCCTATTCCGAATACCTGCCCGGCAGTTGGGAACAGGTGGCGGAATGGTACAAATCCGTCCGGGAGAAGGGCGTGCCGGAGAGCCGGCACAATTTCAGGCTGACCTTTGAAAAAGGGGGAGAACAGGTGGTTACCTTCTGGGACAGGTCCATTGTTCCCGTCCGGAATGCCTCCGGAAAGGTGGAGGGTATCCTGATTTTGACAACGGATGTTACCGAACAACGAGCAGCAGAGGAAAAGGCTGAAAAACTGAAAGACCAACTGAGACAGGCCCAGAAGATGGAGAGCATCGGGACCCTGGCGGGCGGCATCGCCCACGATTTTAACAATATCCTTTCCGCTATTCTCGGATATACCGAGCTCTCACTGATGAACCTTGCCGCGGATTCCGAGCTGAAGACGAATCTGGAACAGGTTCTTCACGCGGGAGAGCGGGCAAGAGACTTGGTGCGGCAAATCCTGGCTTTCAGCCGGCAGGGCAGTCCGGAAATGGTGCCCTTCCATATGGAGCAAGTCGTCAAAGAGGCACTCCAACTGATCAGGGCCTCCCTCCCCGCAACCATTGATATCCGGTTTCGGGGCGGAAGTGATGCCGTGGTGGTGGGGAATTCCACTCAGATTCATCAGGTACTCATGAACCTCTGCACCAATGCGGGTCACGCCATGAAGGATGGTAAAGGCATTCTGACGGTAGAGATCGTCGATGAAGCGGTGTTGCGCGACGAGTTCGACGGTGGGCAACGGGATATGTTACCCGGCAATTATGTGCGGATCAAGGTCGGAGATACGGGACAGGGGATGACGCAGGATGTGATGGAACGAATTTTCGACCCTTATTTCACCACCAAGAGGAAAGGTCACGGTACAGGGATGGGGCTGTCCGTAACCCACGGAATCGTCAAAAGCCACGGCGCGACCATCACCGTTGAAAGCGAACTTGAAAAGGGTTCCATCTTTACCATTTACCTCCCCACAGTGGAAAAAAAGACAGGACCTGCGTCGGAGGTCCACGTGCCCGTAGCGAAAGGCGACGAGCGAATTTTGTTGGTTGATGACGAGATGAGCCTGGTGGATATGGGAAAGCAGATGCTGGAGAATCTCGGTTATCGCGTGGAGGCCAGAACATCCAGCGTGGAGGCCCTAGCGCTTTTCAGGATGGATCCGGACGGGTTTAACGTGGTGATCACCGACATGACCATGCCCAACATGACAGGCGTCGAGCTGTCCCAGCGGATCATGGAAATCCGTCCGAACATCCCGATCATTCTCAGTACCGGTTTCAGTGAACTGATCACGGAGGCCCAGGCCAAAGCCCTCGGCATAAACGCTTTCATCTCCAAGCCTATTCTCAAAGCGGATTTGGCCCGGACCGTGCGAGATGTTCTGGAACCCCTGAGGTAGTAGGTGGAGATGCGATTTTACTGGTATGGCAGGGGTTGTGCCACGTTAACCCATAATTGCATCGCTAAAGAGCATAATTATGTCAAGAACCTTCCGCTCATTTCGCGTCCGTTAGATTTATGATGTGTAGCGTCAAAAAGTAGTAAAAGGGTCAAGTCTGCCGTTGACTCTTAGCTTTAATTTCGGGAAACAGAAAGAGTCAACGGCAGACTTGACCCCACGACTGGAACCGCCCGGTGGTCCTGGTCCTCGGCAGTGAGCAGAAAGGGATCAGCCCATCAATCCGCAAAAGATGTCACCAGCTGGTGGGCATCCCATCCCCGGGTAGCGTGGAATCCCTCAACATATCCGTTGCCGGAGGGGTCATCCTTTCGGAAATATGCCGAAAGAGAGCGTGTTAAACTTGTTCCCGTGAAATTTCATTGATATCCAACCGAGGTGACGCCATGGTGATGCCCTCTTCATCAAACCGGGTCTTGATTTTTTCGTTAAGCCCCCAGCGGCCCACCAAGGCATATTTTTTTTCCACCCAGAACCGGGCTTTCATCTCCATATAGCCCGGGGCGAATTTATCAATGACCACCCTCGGCACAGGCTTTTCATGAACAATTTCAGATACCTCCATAAACGACGTTGGACGTATCTGATTCAGGAATTCCTCGAAGTGGATCCCAGAATTTGACAAAAGTTTCAGGGTGAAATATGCATTTAGGTTCATGAATCCGATTTTTTCAAGACCTTATTTTTTGGGATCAGGCCAATCTCAAATGAAGATAGCATATTCCTTTACCCTTAGGGTGAAGTATTTTCTTGACAAGCCAAGCAAAAACATCTATTTTTACCTTAAGGGTAAAGAGCCAAGGCCGTAAGGACGAGTTTTGGAAATCAGATTTCGAACGCGCAAACTTGAGAAACAATACGCCAATCACCGGGAAGCAGAAAGAGCCTACGGCAGAGAAATTGCCAGAAAGTATATCCAACGTGTGAATATTATCAAAACCGTAAAGGATATCGATGAACTGAAACGGCTCCCGGGACTCGGATGCCACAAGTTGAAGGGCAGCCGAAAGGCCCAATGGGCTGCCAAACTGACCGGTTTTTATCGTCTCATTTTTACCCTTGAGGGCGATCACATGGAAATAGCCAAAATCGAGGAGGTGAGCAAGCATTATGGAGACTAATATCGCAGTTCAAACGGACTTGGCGATTCCCCCCGGTGAATATTTGGAGGAGATATTAGAGGATCTGGGTATGAGCAAGGACGAATTGGCCCGGCGGATGGGTCGGCCCGCTCCGAAGTTGAGTCCTATTTTCAAAGGTGTAAAATCCATCACTCCGGATACCGCCCTTCAGTTGGAGAAGGTTGTCGGGGTTCCGGCTCACGTTTGGACCGGTCTTGAGGCGGATTACCGGCTCATATTGGCCCGACAAAAGGAAATAATGGAACGGGAGCGACTGAAAGAGGAGATGCCGCTCATCAAACCCTTTTGCTATGCCTTCCTTGCCAATATGGGTGCCGTTCCAAAGTACACCAAGGGATCTGACAAGGTGCTCGCGCTCCAGAAGTTCTTTGGAGTGACGTCCCTTCATAACGTGATAACATTGCGGCGTTATGAAGCCGCATTCCGCTGTGGCGCCGGGAAAAAGGAACGGTCGCCGGAAGCGGTCGCCGCATGGTTACGTTTCGGCGAACTCAAAGCTCGGGAGATCGATTGCGCTCCTTTCGACAAAAGCCGCCTGCGGGCATTGTTAGGTGAAATCAGGGACATGACCCTTCAATCACCGGACTCGTTTCTTCCCCGGCTCATGGACTCGCTGGCCGGCGTGGGCGTCGTTTTGGTGCTCTTGCCGCATTTTCCCAAGACCTATGCCCACGGCGCCGTCTTCCCCGTGGGCCGTGAGAAAGCCGTCCTGATGCTCTCCATCCGGGGAAAATGGGCCGACATTTTCTGGTTCAGCCTTTTCCACGAATTGGGGCATATTCTATTGCATGGCCGAAACAAAATCATCGTGGAATATGACAATGAGGACCCGAAAATGATAAAGCGAGAAAAGGAGGCGGATGAATTTGCATCCGAAATGTTGATTCCAAAAAGCAAATGGGCCGATTTCATTGGGCGGAAAACGCTTCACTACGAGAACATTCGCATATTTGCCCGTGATGTGGGCGTGGATGCGGGAACCGTGGTGGGCCGTCTCCAGCATGAGGGGTTGTTGAAACCGGCCTGGGGAAACAACCAACGGAGCCGGTACGAATGGGCGTTGGATTAAAACCCTGAAATCTTATTGCCATCTTTAAAAAAACCATGGATGAGTATATCGATTTAGACCGGTCCTTTGCGCCGATTCCAAGGGATTATGAATGGAGCGAAGAAGAAGAGACGCTGGCCTTTGCCTTCGAGAACTTCGAATTGTTTGAAAAGCAATGTGCAAGACATATTCGACGAAACGGAAACCGTTTTCGGAAAAGAATCTGCCTTGGGTAGAAATGTAAAAATGTTTCTTTCTCAGAGGTATACAGGCGAAAAGCTGAAAGATATTGGCACCCATTTCGGAATTGGAGAATTCGGCGTGTCCCAGGTAAGTAGGCGTGTTACTGATAAAATAAAAAAAGATAAAAAGCTTAAAAGTAAAATTGATAGGATTGCAGGAAAACTGGATTTGTCAAGAATGTAGACCTGACCCCGATGTCTTTGTGAAGTGGATAATGGTTTCTTATCTTATGGGTCCGGTTCCTCTCTTACGGCATGCCCGATCTTTTTCAGTGTGAAAGGGTTAATGTAACGGCCCACTTCCAAGAACTTCAAATACGGTTCTCCCGACGGCCTTGAGGGTCACCGGCTTCATTAGAAATCGCGTGATGCCATGCTTACCGGCCGTATCTTCGCATATATTTTCACTGAATCCAGTACAAAGGATGATGGGAATCTCCCTGTTGACTTTTCGCACCTCCGAGACCAGTTGCACACCGGTCATTTCCGGCATGGTCTGGTCCGTAATGATCAGATCAAAACCATCAGGGGCCTTTAAGAAAATTTCAAGGGCCGTCGAACTGGATGTTGTCGCTTTGGGTCGATAATTGAGCGCCTCCAGAAATCTTGTCATTACGTCCAGGAAGAAGTCTTCGTCATCTACCAAAAGCACTGCCTCCCCGTTTCCCTTTGGAATCTGTTTGTCAGGCCCTTTCCCGTGTGTGGCAACCGGGTCCGAAAAGGGCAGATAGACCTTGAACGTGGACCCCTTTCCTTCCTCGGTCTCAACCTGTATCCATCCTTTATGGCTACGGACAATTCCATGGATTACCGAAAGCCCGAGACCGGTGCCCTCACCCATGGGTTTGGTGGTAAAATAGGGTTCAAAAATCCGGTTTTTTACGTTTCCCGGCATTCCCGTCCCTGTATCCGATACCGAAAGCACTGCGTATTTTCCGGGCGGGATAGTATCCGTCTCATGGTAAACCGGTTCTTCAAAGGACTCCTCACGAAGGCTAACGGTTAAGGTTCCCCCTGTGGAACGCATGGCGTGATAGGCATTGGTACAGAGATTCATCACCACCTGGTGAATATTTGTGGCTCTTGCCACGACAAATGCGCTGCTATTGATGCGCTGTTTGATGTCAATGGTCGTCGGCAAAGAGGCGCGAAGGAGCTGCAATGACTCCTCTACAATGTTTGTCACCCGAATCGGTTTGATTTCCTCCTCCCCCTGTCGGCTGAAATCGAGGATTTGCTGTACAAGGTTTTTGGCGCGGTCACCCGCGGACAAAATCCTCGTCAGATACAGCTCCAGTTTTCGGGAATCCTTCTGCAGATCGGCTATGGCCAACTCGGCGTACCCGATCACGCCTCCGAGAATGTTGTTGAAATCATGGGCGATACCACCCGCAAGGGTCCCGATAGCCTCCAACTTTTGGGATTCATTAAGCTGTTTGATGAGTTCCTTTTTCTCTTCCTCCCGCTTGATGCGTTCCGTGATATCACGGGCAATCCCCTGGGTACCCAGAAAGTTATCGGAACCCTTCTCACCATATAGCCCCTCCGCATCAAGGGAAAAGAAGCGCTCTTCGGGGATTCTGCCGCAAGGGCTCTCAAAGGTTTCACTCTCCCGATGCTTGGTGAGCAACCGCAACGAAAACCTTTTCGTGCTGCGCGAACCTTTTCTCCTTTCTCTGACCTGCCATTTCGCCCTTTCCCGGTCTTCTGGATGTACCAGTTCAATAATGCCGCTATCTTTCAGCTCAGCGACCGTATATCCGTATCGCTCGACCGCGCTGCTGATAAAGGCAATCTTTCCTTCCGGATTCAGCCGATAGATAATGTCGGGCGTATGGATAATGATGGAGGACAGCTCGTGATCCCTCTCCCTCAATTTCAGTTCGATTTTTTCCCGCGCTGCTATTTCAGCGACAAGATCGGCATTGCTGGCTTCCAGCTCGTAACGCATGCTGCGCTCATAACGAAGGGAGAGGTTTAAACGTTTAAGGAGAAAACCGATGGGGAGCGTCACCCCCAGGGAAAGCAGCCCCACATTCATAATATAGGATACCCATACTCGGGCGGGCGCTTGCAGCGCCTCCGTCCAGGCCCGGTTTTCCGGACCCATGATCAGGTAAAGCCCCGTGAGGATTGCCGCATTTGCGCCGGAAGCGACAATGGCGGCTCGTGTACCGAAAAGAAGTACGGCACAGATGGCGCTGACAATGAGCCAGCTTGAACGCGCATAATGGGGGCCCATATAGACGAAGAAGGCGATGGTCATAGAATATAAAAGGAAGAGGCTGACCGAGCGTTTCGCTAGGATACCGCGACCTTTTGTAAGGACGTGAAAAAGCGCAAGGCCAAAAAGAAAACCATCCATGCCGATTAGAAAGTAGTGTTCTTCCGCCCACAGGACCGGCAGGGCAAAGGCTATGGCTATGGGGGAAATGAGAACCGTGATGATCATTAACAGGATATCAATCAACCATTTCCGCCATCTTTCAAGGGTGATTTCCCGTTCGATCGGCAGGATCGGCCATAGGGCCTTTATCCAGTTAAGTATGCGCATTTTCTGAATTCGTTTACCCGCTTTTTTCATTAGGTATTAACCTGCTTATGGTTGTCTTCACCGCTCAATAATGATGCGAGATCTTCAACCACACGGTTTAACTGGGAAGCCAGGGTCGTCAGTCCTTTTGATGCTGCTACCGATTCTTCAGCGTTGGCGGTATTTTGTTGGGTCACCGAATCAATCTGAGTCACCGCCTGGTTCAACTGATCAATCCCTTGGGCTTGTTCTTTGGAAGCATGGGAAAATTCACTGATCAGGTTGCTGATTTTTTCGGTCTCTTTCGAAACCCGACCAAATGTGTCGCTGGTTTTTAAAGCGATTTTCGAACCGGTTTCCTCAAGGGCGGCGGCCTGCTCTGAGGCACCTTCAGCCAGAGAAACACTTGCGCCGGAAATTTCGTTGGCGGCATGCAACATATCGTCCCCACCATCCTTTTTTCCATTTTGACGCCAGATGCGCAGGAAACTTTTGGCCGGCGGCAGATGGAAATGTATTTTGAAATCTTTAACCCCCAAAGCTTGGGTGACCTGTTTGTGTATCCGGTCAAACCCTTTGCGAAGGGTCTTGCGACCCTCTTCTTCTTTTTCCTCGCGGGCAAGCCCGTAGGCTTCCTGAACACCGGGAACCCTGGATGCCATGGCCGCGATGGTGATGGCTTGTTTTTCCAGGCTTTTAAATCCTTTGTTCGCCAGACCCTCCTGACTAATGGAGAGGTCGTGCAATTGAGCCTGCCACATGCCTGTTAGCAGCCAGAAAAAGCCGGCAACGAGTGAGCTGACAGAGAGTGCCACCAGGACAAGCGGTATCCCCAAAACCCTGGTGCGCAAGGAAAATCTCATAATATCTTCTCCCTATATTTTTTGGTTTGAATTGACGCCCCTTTGTCTCGGCACTCTGATTCAATTGGGAAACGGTTTCTTATCACCTGATCCGTGGAGGATTTCATCAATTTTCTTTGATAGGAGCGTAAGCCTGAAAGGCTTTTGCAGGAATCCGTCCGCTCCCGCTTCCATGACCTCCCGGACCGGACCATCTATGGAGTAGCCGCTACAGACAATCACTTTGATGCTCGGACGGTGAGCCTTCAACTCCAGAAAGACACGCTTGGCGTCCATATCGGGCAGTTTGAAGTCCAGAAGGGCCAGGTCGATCTCCTGTTTCGAGTTTCCAGCCAGGGCCACTGCTTCTCCGCCGGTAGAGGCCGTCAAAACCTCGTAGCCCATCTCTTCAATCCCCTCCCGGCTGACTTCCATGACCATTTCATCATCTTCAATGAGAAGAATTGTTTCGGAGCCTTCCTTGAGGGCGGTGCCGGTTTGCCGACTTATGTCCACTTTCTGTTCTGCTACGGGCAGATATATCTTTACGGTGGTTCCCTTGTCGGGCTCGGAGTCCACGGCAATCCAGCCTTCATGGCTTTTGACAATACCGTATGCAGCAGCCATTCCCAGCCCCCGGCCCTGGAATTTGGTGGTGAAAAAAGGTTCAAAGACATGGTCTCTTGTTTTCGGGTCCATCCCTTTTCCATCATCTTTCACACACAACCTGACATAACGTCCGGTTTTGAGTCCGGGGAATCTCACGCCCATTTCCTTTTCAAACGTTTTGTTTCCACAGGATATGTGGATGTGCCCCGCTCCATCAATGGCCTCGGACGCATTGAAAATGATGGCGGATATGACCATCTGCATTTGGGTTGAATCCATCTTTACACTGGATGTGGCCGGGTCCAGATCCATTTCAATTTGAATGGAAGGTTTAATCAAATGGCGGATCAACGAGAGGGTTTGTTTCACAAAATCCAGCATGTTCACGGTTCTTGATTGGTATTTTCCGCCTCTTGCATAAGCAAGAAGCTGGTTGGTCAGTTCAGCCATGCGAGCGGCGGTCTCCTTCATGGTTACAATGGCCTTTTTACTTTCCTTGACGGGATTCAATTCAAGAATCTCCAGCCTCCCCACGATCACCGCAAGCGCGTTGTTGAACTGGTGGGCGACCCCGCCGGCAAGGGTGGCGATGGCTTCCATTTTCCGGGCTTGCTGGAGCCTTGCCGCCATAGCCTTTTTTTCCGCTTCGGCCTTCTTTCGTTCGCTGATATCTCTTGTTACACCCAAGACCGACACGGGCCGCCCCGTGTCATCCCGTATAAAACGCATGGTCGCTTCACCCCACTCATGACTTCCGTCTTTAAGCATTTGCTCCAGTTCACTAGTCCTTGATCTGTTTGGATCGACGCCTTCAGCGCCGTCTCTTGCCAGTTCTTCCGAAAGAACCCTCCTAAGATTTTCGAGGGATTCGGGGGACAAATGTTTGTCAAGCGGTAAATTCATGGCTTCTTGGGGCGTAAACCCCCGCATGGGTAGGATAGAGGGACTGATATAGGTGAAGTGCAAGGTTTCAAGACTGAGATTCCAGATAACATCCGTCACATTTTCCGCAAACAGGCGATAACGACTCTCACTTTCCTTAAGGGCTGATTCAAATCGCTTCCGCTGCAATGCCACCGCAGCCTGATTGATAAATGTTTCGATCAATTCACGCCTCTTCCAGAGCGTTTCCCCCGTCTTGCTTTGGCGGGTCAGAATGATGGCGCTGCCACACAGATCACCCTTTTTGGAAAAGCCGATAACGAATATCTGATCCAGACTCAACAATTTTTCAATGGCGTAACAGACACCCTTGGGCACAGCCCCAAAAGAAAGTTCGTAAATCCCTTTGGGACCCAGCGCCAGTTTACCACTTTCCAAAATTTTTCTCGCCTCTTTATCATTCATTTCAGTGGTCATTCCCACCGGATTTTTTCCCAGCAATCCCAAAATGCGTTTGGCGGATTTCCCTAGTCCCTTGACTGATTTTGTACAAAACAGCTTGGAATCCGGATCATAATCATTGATAATGACAATGGATTGAGCCGCAATTTCCGCGAGCCTTTTGCCGATCAACGGATAGATGTCCGTATCGGGCGAGAGAGCGAAGAATTCCATAGCCGTAACGGACAAAAATTCAAGATCATCCAGAACGCGCCTTAATTTGTCTTCCGATTCCCTGCGCTGTCTGACTTCTTTCTTTAATTCCCTATTGGCGTTTTCAAGTTCGGTGGTTCTCTCACTGATTTTGTCTTCCAGTGCTGCTTGGGCCTTCTTCAACCCTTTCTCGGACTGTTTTTGCCGGGTGATGTCCCTGGCAACAGCATGAAAGCCCACAATCCTTTTGCCTTTTCGTATGATCTGTACATTCTGTCCGATCCATATTTTCCCGCCGTCTTTTCGAATCATTGGAAATTGGAAATAAGTTCTCTCAATATTGTTCTTATACTGGGAGAAATAGAGGGCTTTCGCCTTCTTTCGGTAATCCGGATGGATGAGGTCTAAATAGCTGTTGCCGATCAGTTCCGCCTCGGAAAAACCGGTGGCGCGAACTGCGGCGGGGTTAAAAAAGATAAATCGACCCCGCAGGTCGATCTTATAGATAATGTCATGGGCGTTTTCCACCAGATGTGCGTAGAAAACCTCGCTTTGTTCGAGACGCTTTTCAAGACCTTTCCGCCGGCTGACTTCCTTTTCCAGTTCCCGCGAATTTTTGATAGACGCTTCATTGGATGGCCAATTATCTTGCATTTGATTGTCCTTCAAAATGGTTTCACGTTTCCAACCGTTTCAACGATGCCCTGATGTTTTCAAGACGAAAAGGTTTTTTTGAGAAAGCCGAGGGCCCCGGATGCCATTACTGCTTCTCTGGTCTCATCGAAACCGTGGCCCGTCATGCACTTTCTTCGCCGTCCCTTCGATGAGTTCCGCCATATTTTTGGCGGTTTAGGCGGCCCGCATGGCAAGGTTTCGCACTTCGTTGGCCACCACATCCATTAGCATTTAATGAAACCTAGAAGCAAGTGTCTATTTTTCCGAAGATCCAAGGCATTAAGCTCGCAGCCGTATATGATACTACAAACGCTTGAAAACGCTGTAGATTCGGTAAAAGAGGCGCTTCCGAAGAGTTCAACTTTCCGGGTGGAAAACCTCAGTTTTTTGACAGCATTTCGGTGTTGTCTCATTCATTTTGTTCTTTTACCAACAGATTGAAATAAAAACATTTATCCGCATTTTCCGAAAAGTTGAATGCAGATTTTTGGTGGAAATGTTTTAGTGAACCATATCCCCCCCCAACGTTTTGACCACACTTCTAAAACGTGGATTTAAGATCACATAATATCCGAATGTTTAAGCAAAATATATGCCATAATTGTTATGGCCTGTAAATCATATGCTCATTAAAACGGCTTATTGGTTTTGACTGATATAAATATCGGATTCTAGCATCCATTTTGACGAGTTTTTACCGTTCGATAGGAAAATCTACTGGGATGCACGAGAAACATTCTGTAAAATTAAGTTGAAGTGATCGCGGCAGTGCTTTTCGAGGATTGCGCTCAACCCTTTGAAATAGAGGGCCGAGGGAAAAACAGAGGGGTCAGGTCTACATTCTTGACAGATTATATGAGTAATGGCTATACGGTACGGT
>CAYOWC010000124.1:0-12625 GCA_964407525.1 uncultured Desulfobacteraceae bacterium
GAAAGGGGGGCAAGGTCTTTTCGGCTTCATTCAGGACAAAATGGGCCACATCCTGCAATTGATCGTATTCGCTGGTGAACAGCGGCCCGCCGGCGATGACCTTGAGATTCGCCTCTTTACACCGGGTGATGATTTCACTTGCAGACTCTCTTTGCACAACCATGCCGCTGATAAAAGCGTAATCAGCCCAGGCCAGGTCCTTGTCAGTGAGTTTAGTCGTATTCAGATCGACCAACTTCTTGGGCCATTCTTCGGGAAGCATTGCTCCTATCGTCAGAAGGCCCAGAGGGGGCAAGGCCGCCTTTTTGCGAATGAACCTGAGGGCGTACTTGAAACTCCAAAAAGTAGCTGGATATTCAGGATAGATCAGCAGGATTCTCATAGACTTTCCCTTTACAAATCAAAAACGGCATTGCCTTGGATATCGGAAAAAACATCATAACTCAGACGCCCTCTTTCCTTTCCCGCCGGCTCAATCATCGAGAGAAGCGTTTGCATCATCTCCGTTCGTTTTTCCATGAGTGCCTTCATTCTAATCCTCACGATAATCATGGAAGCTCTCCTCTCCGGAAAATCCCCTTCAAATATTTCGTTAATCGCGTATGCCCGAATGCACGAATCAGTTCGTTCTTCCTGCCATCAAAAAGCCAAACAGATAGCTATTGTATATCCAAGCTTCGTGCCAGACCGGGCAAACCCTGGCCTTATTTGGCATAAGAAATTGATATTTCAATGAATAGTCAAAATGGAAGGGTAGTGGAAAAGAGGAAAATTGACACGAAATGGTGACCATATATGACAAATGGTCAAATATGGCCACCACATCGGCATCGTTCAGAAAAGGGGTGATGCTTTGAATGGGGATGGCAACGGGGAAAGAACGATTTGAAACCGGTCACAAATAAGCAGATGTGAATTCAGGAAAGTAGTCCCGGTTCTTATGGCTTGACAATACCCAGTTTTTGTATCCGGGCCCGCAACGTGCTGCGGTTGAGCCCAAGGATTTCGGCAGCCCCTTTCTTTCCGCTTACTTGCCATTGGGTTTGGTCGAGGATTCGCATAATATGTTCACGCTCAACCGCTTCGAGGGTTCTTCGCGTAGTCGGTAAATCTTTTTGCGACCTCTTCAGTTCATCCACAAGGCGCAGCTTGGGGCCAGAGGAGTTGATCACCGCCCGTTCGAGAACGTTTTCCAGTTCCCGGACATTGCCGGGCCAGTGATAATTTTGCAGGGCATTCATGACGGCTGCGGGGATGATTTCAATGGACTTGCCCATTCGCCTGGAGATTTTATTCACATAATGTTCCACAAGAAGCGGGATGTCATCCAACCGGTCCCGGAGCGGCGGCATGGTAATAGGAAAAATATTCAGGCGGTACCAGAGATCCTCACGAAACCTGCCCCTGCGGACTTCTTCTTCCAGATTCCGATTTGTGGCCGCGATAATTCGCACATCGGTCTTCATCGTACGGGAGTTGCCCAAGCGTTCAAACTCACCATCCTGCAGCACCCTGAGCAGTTTCGGCTGCAATTCCATCGGCAATTCCCCGATTTCATCCAGAAAAAGGGTGGCCCCATGGGCGATTTCAAATCGTCCGAGTTGTCTGCTGTGGGCGCCGGTAAAGGCTCCTCTTTCATGACCGAAAAGTTCGCTTTCAACGAGGTTTGAAGGCAGTGTAGCGCAGTTTATCTTAACCAATGCCCGGTCTTTTCGCAGGCTCAAGCCGTGAATAGCCCTGGCGACCAGCTCTTTGCCGGTTCCGGTCTCGCCAAGAACCAGGACGATGGTATCGCTGTGGGCAATCTGCTCAACCTTGTAGAGCACATAATTGATCCCATCACTCTGGCCGATAATGTTCTCATGATTGTATTCAAGCTTGATCTCTTCTTGCAGGTACGCTCTCTCGGCTTCCAACTGATCCTTCAGCTTCTTTGTTTCCAAAAGGGCGGTTTCAGCGATTTGCCTGCCTTTTTCCGCTTCTTCCCTTGCGATTCTGATTTCGGCCGTTCGTTCTTCAACAAGCTCCTCAAGATGTCTCTTATAAAACACGCGCTCCGTCACATCCTCGATGGCCAGGAGGATCATCTGGGTCTGCTTCGACTCTTCGTAGATCCGTCTGGCGTTCAGATACATGATCTTTCGGCCTATGCTCTCAAAGTGATGTTCCACCTCAAAGTCATGAAACGAGGAATTCCGGGGGAGGATATCTTCGATCAATTCCCTGAGCTTGGGGATATCCCATTGCCGGTTACCAAGATCATAGATGATGCTTCCCTCCGTTTCCTTTGGGTTGACCTTGAAAATTCGGTAAAAAGAAAGGTTGGCTCTTAAAACCTTCAGATCAGAATCAAGCAACAGCAAAGGTTCGCGGACCGAACCTAATACTTTCTCAAAAATGTCCAGAAAGACCCGTGACGTCAATTTATCGAATATCAACGCATTCATCGTTTGTCCAATTTCTTTTACACCTTGTTATCCATGGGAAAAATTTGTGCTTTCATTTAGGTTTTTCAGGAACGTGGCGAAATCAGAAATGAGGCGGGTAATGATCGCCGAAACCTTTACTTAAAATAGAGACGAGTCAAGCGCTTAATAATCCTGTTATTAAGTATCATATTGTTAGGCAATTATAAACATCTTTTTCATGGTTCTAACCTGGCAATTGTTCAATGTCTGGAGGAAAAAGGGGCCGTATGATTGTGGTCAGTCCTTGACATGGGCATTATATCCCATGCCAAGGACTGAGCACAATCCCCGTATTGATTTGGAATTCACTCTTTTTGTTGAAGAAGTTTTTTGTTTTCTGTTAGGATGCTGCTTAATCTGATTTTCTGAGTGTGGATAGTTTCTTCAATTCAGAAGAAATCTCATTCCAGCTCCTTTAAAGGGAGGCGTGATGAAGGTCCCGTGGATAGCAAAAAATGCGATTGCCGACAAGGCTTTCTCCCTTATTGCCCATTTTCAGTCCCTGGCCGGGTATGAAATAACTCCTCCCATACCTGTTGAAGAGATCATTGAAAGGAGCCTTGGGTTGCGGCTTATCTATGATGACCTTGAAAAGAAACTTGGGAGCAGGGATATCTTAGGGGCCATCTATGTCCATGCAAAAGTGATCTGTATCAATGAGCGAATGTTTGAAAGCAGTTCCGAAGGGCGGCTTGTTTTTACCTGTGGACACGAAGCCGGTCACTGGGTGCTTCATCGACAATATGCGATGGATCGGCCCGGACAAGATGAGGGAAGTGCTGCGTTGGTGTGTCATTTGAAGGATGCGAAGAAAGCGATCGAATGGCAGGCGGATTATTTTGCCGCCTGCCTGCTGATGCCGGAGAAAGAAGTTCGGAAGGCATTTAATGAAGTCTGCAGCCTGGAGCCGATTGTCGTGCGGAACGTGCGTGGCGGCAGCGAACCGGGAAGGCGGTCAGAAGAGCCTTTTGTGGAGCAATGGCCTTATATTGCGGCCGCCATGTGTGAGGCAGGTGGCTTTTCCAATGTTTCCAAACAGGCCATGATCATTCGTTTGCAGGAACTTGGGCTGCTGGTGAATAAGACCCGGAAAAGAATGAATTGGCAGTCGCTTGAGTGAAACTACAAAGTTCAGTAGGTAGTAAGCGGTATACAGTAGGCAGTCCCGCAGCACCGGGGGATCCTCAAAAGCCTTGCATGCACTTCATTCGGGTTTAGGTTTTCCCGCTTTCGTTTCGCTTCAGACGGGATCTTCGACAAGGTTCTGGTCGTGGATTTCCAGCTTGTGTGAGTGGCATCCTTGCCACGACCGGATCTGCATGAATCAGGAGTCGATAGTCAGAACAACCTGAAAAATCGCGACTGCAAGTCGCTCACACAGCAAGCTACTATGAAACCCAGAAGTTTCTCTCTCATTCAGCTCCTGCTTTGAAGCGGGAAGACGGCGCTCGTGTGAAACTCGTTTGGTTGCTGGTTACTGGTTGCTCGTTGCTCGTTCCCATGCTCCAGCGTGGGAATGCATAGTTTCTTCCTCGATCAGACTGACCATCCTTCCCGGTCAGAGGCTACGCTCGTGTGAAACTACTCTGGTTACTGATTTTCTTCTTCTCAGGTGGGTGGGAACCGGATAAAAGAGGCGTTCAGGCTTTTTCTTTACCCTTCATGCTCTTCATGGTTGTCACTTGATTTATTGCTCCATCTCTCCATCCCTTGCATGTCTTTTTTCACGAACGATCACGGGGAGGCAGGGTTTCTTTGAGAAGAAAGGAGGCGGCAAAAGAAAGAGTGGCTACTGCAAAGAGAATGAAAAACATGGTTCGAAAACTCTCCGCGTTGTAGATGGCCTGTCCAGGGTTTCCCGCTGTTAACGCCGCTCCTATTACCACCTGTAGCACGGCGCCGCCGAGAAAAGGAAAGATGTTTACGGTTCCCACGGAGGTCCCGGAAATTTCAATGGGAAAAAGCTCCTTGGATACGGTCGCAACAACCGTTCCGATTGGTCCACCGGCTAAGAAAAGGCAGAAGAAGAGGATGTACAGTGCGGGAATGGGTAGCGTGTTTACGTGCAAGGCCATGAGTCCTGATACCGTCATCATGAGCAGACTGCAACCCATGAGAACCGGTTTCCTTCCCAAACGGTTGGCGATCCATCCCAAGAGGGGGCTGCCGAATATCAAGGCCAGGGCGAAGGTGGATAAGATACTGCCCGTCTCCATTTTGCTCAGGCCGTAAACCTGCATGAGATAAGGGCCTCCCCACAGACCACCCATGGCAAAAGCGATTCCTGTTACGCAAAAAGACCAGATAGCCAGGGGCCAGAATTGGCTGGATGTGAATACCATTTTCATGCCTGCTAGAAGACCGATACGTTTTTCTGTTGGGCGTGGATCGTGCCCGATGGAAGGCAGGCCCATGTCGGATGGTTTGTCCCGGACAAACGCGTAGGTGAGTGCGGACATAACGAGCGTAAGAATTCCAACGGCTGTGAGTGTCATCCTCCATCCGACAAGTTCGCTGATCCAGCCAAGGGGTGCGCTCGAAAAAAGCGCTCCCAGACCTCCCATGACCATGAACGCACTTCCCATAATAAGAAATTGTCGGGGGGTGAACCATTCGGCGAGAATCTTGAAGTTACAGACAAAGACGGTGGAAACGCCCACCCCCACTAAAACCCGGCCTATGATGGCGACGGTGAGGTTGTTTGCCACGCCCATCAGAATGGATCCGATACCGGCGAGAATAAAGAATATGGATACGGTTTTACGAGGCCCCCAGGAGTCGGCCATGAGGCCTGTGGGTAATTGCATAATGGCGTAGGAATAAAAATATGCGGAAGCAAGTACTCCGAGCAATGTTCCGCTGATATTGAAAGAGGACTGAATGTCAAGGGCGATTACCGCCGGGCAGAGCCGATGAAAAAACACCAGTACATAGCAGGAGAAAATGAGAAAACAGATGAAATAACGGTATCTCAAGAACTTCTCCTTTGAAACGTCTTTCTGTTCAAAAACAGGATCAAAAACCCCACCAGGGCAATGGCGGGGAACATCCAGAGGGAGATCTCCAGGGAAGCATATGTTGAAATGAGGGAGAGAGCCAGGGGAATAAGGATGCCCCCCATGGGAAGGGCCACTTTAATGATGCCCAGGACGGTGCCGGTCATTTCTTTGTAGAGGATTCCCCCATAGGCGATCAGGAGGGGAAACAGGGCGGAAACAGCGGCACCCGAACAGAATATGAGACCATAGGTAAGGGCCTTTGTCTGGACGATGAGGAGCCCACTCAAAAAAATGGTGGACAGGCCAAAGAGCATCATGATCTGTTCTAACATCCTATCCCTTTTCGTAAAAAATCCCATCAGAAGACGTCCCAGGCCGAGTCCGGACAAAAACAGGATCAAACCGACTTTGGAGGTTACCTGGGAATGATTTCTCAGCTCCATAAGAAAGGTGGTCATCATGCCAATGAGGCTCATCTCCAGGCCGGTGGCGCAGACCGTGGCAAAAAAGAGGATCAGAATAATTTTTTGTCGTCTCAAAAACTGAAGCCGCACGAGAAGGGGTTCCACTGGTTTTTTTTCTGTCTTCAGGCTCGAAACCGCGAAAAAGAACGCCAGCAGAAGGACGGCAAGGGCAGCCTGGTTAATGGCCTGCCGCCAGTCCATTTGAAGGAAGAGCAGGTAGATTGTAATCATGAGGCATCCGAAGGTCACAAAAAAGTGGTTGATGCTGATAAACAAACCTTCTTTCTTTCGGTGGATCTCCAGGAGCAGGGGATCCGTAACCCCTTCGTAGGTTCCGATCCCCATGCCCATAACGAACATGACCATCAGGTTCAGGGAAAAGATGTCTTTCCAATAAAAGGTGAAAAAAGATAAGGATAGGAGCAGACTCCCGATTAAGAGGATTTTCGTCTTGTCGCGGGTGTCGGCGAGGGGGCCGCAAATGATGAGGGCCACCATAAAACCGAGGTTTTGAACGGCGATCAACAGCCCGATCTGAGAGGGGGTTAATCCGATGTTTCGAGCAGCAGCGCCTATGATGGTTGCACCCACCCCAAGGAAAAACATGGACAAAAAAACGAACAAGGTGATTAGATTCCGGTTTTTCAGCATTCCTGGTTCCCCATGATCTCGGTTGTCGACATGAGCCCGTCTTTGTGCAGGCCCTGGAAAGCAACCCTTATAACAGGCTCCCAGGAAAAATGCATGTGTCTTTTCACCGGCGGAGGCTTTGTATAACGATTATTCTTGGCTCATCGCTGATTAACGGGATATTTTTGTCAGTTGTCGAATAGACCATGCTCAGATTCCAGGTGTCAGGTGTCAGGAAAAAAAACCGGGCCGCATTCATCTTATTCAACGTAATAACCAATAGGGTATGCTTATTAGAACCAGATAATAGAAATAGTTGGTACTGAAACACTGACACCCGTCGAAGATCCCGTCTAAAGCGAAGCGGAGCGGGGAAACCTGACACCTCGGTTCCGGAAAAAATGATTTTTCACGCTAATCTGCGTTGAGCCCTATTTTTTCTCCCGGACTCCATATAGTGTTGCTTCGTCCTTAACTCCTTTCAAATTGATCCTGAATTCCCTGTTTATCTTTACATCCTTTTGAACATGTTTATAAACTGAATGGGAGATGACCACTTCCCCTTCCTCAGCCGTCGACTGGATCCTCTGGGTGATATTCACGGGGGACCCAACAATGCCATACTTGGCACGGGTTTCCGAACCGATGTTTCCTACTATCACCTCTCCTGCATTAATACCGATTCCCATCTCCAGTGGGGGCAGGCTTTCAGAAAGCATTTCCCTGTTGAATCCTTTCATGCTCTCCTGCATCTTAAAGGCGCATTTGAGGGCCTTTTTGATCATGGGCTTCACGGGTTCGTCAAAGGGATCGAAAAAGACCAATACGGCATCTCCGAAAAAATCCACGATGATTCCCTGATGTTCTTGAATCACCTGAATTAGATGAGAAAAATAGCGGTTTAAAAAACGGATAATCTCTTCAGGGGGCAGGTTTTCGGATAGTGGAGTGAATCCCCTTATATCGGACATGAGGATGGCCACTTCTCGCTTCTGCCCACCCAGATTTGCGAATTCAGGGCGCTTCAATAGCTCTTTTGCAATTCCCCGGTCCACGTACCTGCCGAAGGTATTTGCTATAAAATCCCTTTCTTTCAGCCCTTCCACCATGGTGTTAAAACTCTGGGTCAATTGAGCAATTTCGTCGCGCCCGCGAACAGGGATTGGCTTGCCGTAATCTCCCGTAGCCACTTTTTCCGCAGTTCTTGAGATGGCAGTAAAGGAATGGACCATTTTACCAACTACCGATCGGATCAGTAGGAGAATAATGAGTATGGCCAACACACCGCCCGCAAAATAATAGTTGCGGAAATGAATGATGGGCGCCAGGACCTCCTTCCCGGCAGCGAAGAGTACAATAGTCCATGGAGCATACCGTAATTTGTAAAAGCCACCCACCTCATCGGGTGGTACACCGGGCCCCAGAACCGTCCCGAAAGGTTTTTCCTTAATGGCTTCCAGCAGGGATTTTTCAAAGGCGTTTTCGGTTCCTCCAAACACGATCCCTTTCTTCATGATCGCTTTTGTATGGCAGAGATATTTCCCGGCCTCATCAATCAGGCATGCCTGGTCTGTCTGCCACCAGCCAAAGTCTTTGACGCCTTCCAGGAGATAATCAAAACGGACGCTCACCTCGAGGGTTCCCACCACCTTGTCGGATTCATCCTTAAGATGGGATATGAGACTCACCGTTTCCTTTCCTGTTTGGGCATCAAAGTAAGGAGACGTTACTTCAAAAGGTCGTCCCTTTTTGAAACGCATCATCCCCTTTTCGGTGGTAGAACGGCCTCCTCCCATACGCATCATCGCAGGCTGTGGTTCATGGCCGTTTTCCCATTTTAATTCCGCGCTTTCAATCCCTTTCATATCCCGTAATTGCTGGAGTATCCATTCCTGTATCAGCGGTCCGCCCCTGCCTTCAGACGTATTATAAAACATCTGGAGCCAATCGGTGATGCGCCCAAGTTTCATGTCGATCTGGTGGGCGGCTCTCTGCAGCTTTACGATGGATGCATCCTGCCATTCAGTAAAAAGGGTTCCTCTCATGGTAATGAAACCAAAAACCCCGATGAATAACAGGACGAGCAGAACAGGAAGCAGCACCAGGAGAGTGAGGCGTTTCTGAAGACTCTTGATTGCCATTGTCTGTAACTATTCCACCTCGTAGTCGAAATGATCAAAGAGCTTTTTGTCTCCGAACACAGCCTTTGTTTTTATGATGTAAACACCTTTTTTACTAAAATCCATATCCGCGCCGTAAGCACCTTTCATACCCATGGCCATGGCCTTCTGCTTGGAACCGTCAGGTCCCGTCACTAAAAAACCGACCTTTCCTTTTTCAACTGCTTTTCCATCCGGATCGGTAGTGGAGACCATGAGGTGCTGGGTTTTCCTTTCAGGGAAATTGTATAGAGAATAGCCAAATCCGTAACCGTCTACAGTGGATGTATGGATAAGGACTCCCGGGCTGTCAGGGTGATCTTCAGCGACGGCAGGGCTCACTACGGAAAAAACAGATGCCATGAATAGAAAAAAACCAAACCTCAAAATCGATACAACAACAGATTTTTTCATTATGCTTCTCCTTTTTTTAAGATCCCGCCCTTCCAAAGGGAATAGACGGCCGGAATGATGACCAGTGTCAAAATGGTGGATGATATCAAGCCCCCTACCATGGGGGCCGCGATGCGTTTCATTACCTCCGACCCGGTTCCCATGCCCCACATGATCGGCAGAAGACCGATGAGTGTGGTCGACACGGTCATGAGTTTGGGTCGGACTCTTTCCACGCTCCCCTCCAGGATAGCATTTTGAAGCGCTCCTGCAGATTTTATCTCCCCATCTCGACTCCTGTGATCAAATGCCTGGTCCAGGTAGACGAGCATGACGACCCCTGTTTCAGCCGCCAGGCCTGCAAGGGCGATGAAGCCAACTACCACCGCAACCGAGAGGTTGTAATCAAGCAGATAAAGGAGCCATATCCCCCCCACAAGGGCGAAGGGAAGGCTTGCCATGACAATGAATGCCTCGCTGAAGCTATGGAAATGTATATAAAGCAATACAAAGATGATCGCCAGGGTCAAAGGTACGACCATATTGAGGGTCTTGCGGGCCTTTTCCATATATTCGTATTGCCCGGACCATACCATGGAGTAACCGATGGGCAGCTTTACCTCGCGGGATACAATGTCTCTGGCTTTTTCAACATAGGTTCCCACGTCCACGCCTTTTAAATCCACATAGACCCAGGCGCTGGGCCGCGAGTTTTCCGTTTTTATGAAGGCCGGTCCTTTGTGGATCGAAATATGGGCAAGCTGTGCTAGCGGGATATGTGCCCCGGTAGGCGCTGTGACCAGGACTCCTTTTAATAAATCGATGTTGTCCCGCAGTTCCCGGCCGTAGCGGAGATTCACCGGATACCTCTCCAGACCCTCCACCGTATAGGTGATGTTTTTTCCCCCGATGGCCGTGACAATGGCATCCTGTACGTCGCCCACCGTCAGGCCGTACCGGGCAATCTGGTCTCTCCGGATCATGAAATCCAGGTAATTTCCCCCCGTAATCCGCTCGGAATAGACCGACAGGGTTCCGGGGATCTGGCCCACCACCGCTTCTATTTCTGCTCCCAGGTCCGTAAGGACCTGGAGGTCCGGGCCCATGACCTTGATCCCTACGGGCGTCTTAATCCCGGTGGAAAGCATGTCAATACGGGTTTTGATAGGCATGGTCCATGCGTTTGTGAGCCCCGGAAAACGGATGGCCTGGTCCAGCTTCGCCACCAGTTCGTTCATGGTAATGTAGCGTTCCTCGGGCCAGATCCAGGAGAGGGGATTTTTTAGCCAGCCGGGCCAGGAGGTGAAAAAACGTTCGATTTTTTTCCGGCGCCACTGATGCAGGATCTTTCCGTTCCGGATCTCGGGCCAGACCCAGGTTAAAGGCTCTTTCAACCAGCCAGGCCAGTTGGAGAAAAACCGTTTGACGGGAACTTGTTCATGCTCCACCTGGGGCCACAGGGTGATGGTGCTTTCAATCATGGAAAGGGGCGCCGGATCGGTGGCGGTCTCGGCCCGACCGATCTTGCCCAGGGTGTGCTGGACCTCGGGAAAACTCTGGATGATCTTGTCCGTTTGCTGGAGCAATTCCCTCGCTTTGGTGATGGAAATGCCCGGAAGGGTCGTGGGCATGTACAGAAGGCTTCCCTCATTCAGGGGTGGCATGAACTCGCTGCCCAGGCGGGAGAGGGGAAAAATGGATACCCCCAACAGCAGCAGGGAGATCAGAACCGTGATTTTGGGCCATTTCAGGACCCAGTGAATGATGGGCCGGTATAGCCGGATGAAAAACCGGCTCAGGGGATTCTTCGATTCCTCGATAATCCGTTGGGGGACAAGGCATACCAGGGCAAACAGGGAAACCCCCATGGCCGCCGCCAGGGACCAGTCGGGAAGTCTCATCCCGGCGATGCCCATAGCTGTCACCAGCACGGGCGCGCCCGCCGCCGAAAGTATCCACAAACCCGTTTTCCGCCGCCGGGTCATTTCGGGAGGAAAGGTTTTTTCCCGGACGAAGAAGGTCATGAGTACCGGAACAATGGTGATGGCAAGCACGGCGGAGGCTGCCATGGCAAACGTCTTGGTGTAAGCCAGCGGTTTAAAGAGCCGGCCGGACTGTTCCGTCAGGCTGAATACCGGCAGGAAGGAAACTGTGATGATCAGGAGACTGTAGAAGAGGGCGGGGCCAACCTCTTTTGCCGAATCCAAAATGATGGCGGTGTGGGATTTTTCCCCCGCGTCGCGGGCCAGGTGTTTGTGGGCATTTTCGACGAGGACGATCGACGCATCCACCATGACGCCTATGGCGATGGCGATACCGCTCAGGCTCATGATATTGGCATTGATCCCCAGTATTTTCATGGCGATAAATGCCATCAGAATGCCTACGGGCAGGGTGAAAATGGCCACAAAGGCGGATCGGAAGTGGAGCAGGAAAATGAGGCAGATGAGGGCCACCACCGCCATTTCCTCCATGAGCTTGCTCTTTAGGGTATGAATAGCGCTCCTGATCAGGTCGGCGCGGTTATATCCTTCTTCAATAACCACGCCCGCCGGCAGTCCCCTCCGGAGTTCCTTGAGTTTTTCTTTTACCTTTTGGATGACCTGGAGGGCATTCTCGCCGTAGCGAATGATCACGATGCCGCCCACCGCTTCACCCTTGCCGTCCCATTCCAGGATGCCCCGTCGCAATTCGGGGCCCAGATGGATGTGGGCGATATGTTTCAGCAGGATGGGCGTACCCTTCTGGTCCACCCCCACTGCAATCTGTTCCAGGTCCTGAAGGGACGCAATATACCCCAGACCCCGCACCATGAATTCCGTCTCAGCCATTTCAACAAGCTTGCCGCCCACATCCCTGTTGGATCGCAAAATGGCGTTTTTCACCTTTTCAATGGAGAGATCGAAGGCCAGCAGCCTGTTGGGATCCACTTCCACCTGGTATTGCTTTACAAAACCTCCGATACTTGCCACCTCTGAAACACCGGGCACCGATACCAGTTCGTACCGGAGAAACCAGTCCTGGATGCTCCTGAGCTGCTGGAGGTCGTGGGTTTGAGTGGTGTCTTTCAACACATACTCATAGACCCAGCCAACGCCTGTGGCGTCGGGGCCGAGGCTTGGCGTTACATCCGGGGGGAGTTTGCCTGCCACAAAATTCAGATATTCAAGGACTCTTGATCGGGCCCAGTAAAGATCCGTCCCGTCCTCGAAAATGATGTAGACGAATGAGTAGCCGAAAAATGAGTATCCCCGGACCACCTTTGCAAAGGGTACGCTCAGCATGGCCGTGGTGAGGGGGTAGGTCACCTGGTCTTCCACCACCCGGGGCCCCTGGCCCGGGTATTCGGTGTAGACGATTACCTGTACGTCTGAAAGGTCGGGGATGGCGTCTATGGGGGTTTTTCCCATGGCAAGGATGCCCGATATAATCACGAAAAGGGTACACAGGACCACCATGAACCTGTTTTGAACGCACCATTCTATGGTCTTTTCAATCATTTTTTATTCCTA
>CAYOWC010000125.1:0-12587 GCA_964407525.1 uncultured Desulfobacteraceae bacterium
CAATAAGCACCTCTTTTTCAAGAAACTGCGGGACCTATTTAAACCTATAGGTTTTTGGGTAAATGGCTTCATATCTTCTCAATTCCGTTCTCCAGACCTGTTTTTCCGAGTCAGCAACGGAGCAAAATCGTTTCATCTAAAGAACAGAACGAGATGATACCAATGTACAACAATTAAACAAGGAAGAAATGGATGAATTAATCAAGAACCCCGGATTTTGAATTGTTTGTTTTTGCAACAGGGATGATAACTTCGCATGATCGAGTCGAAGAGAACACATATCTGGAATCTGCTCCAGGCGAATTTCCTCTGGATGGCTCGCAGGAAATTTCCGAAGGCCATCCATTGGTTCGCAAGGTTCCGTCATCAAACACGTGCAACTCAAAACCATGCGAATAGACAGGATCAAGTTCGATACCCGGGCGATAACGGTTGGTTAGGAAGTAAAATTGTTGATTTGTCGAGCCAGCCCAATTTCGCTTCGATTCAGGCTTTGATGAAACAAAAGGGCCATCAACTAACAGGTCCGTGTGTGCGAGAAGTTCTGAAACGCCTGGCATGGGATTCTTTTGCAGGTACTTGAACGTGTACCCTGTAAAGACTACAACGGATAATCCGATTTTCTTACAACCGCGAGCCAGTTCAGAAAGGCCTCTGGCCTGGAGCATTGGTTCACCGCCAAGAAAAGACACGCCTTCGATAGCATGCTCGTTTTTCGAATCAGCGATCCTCGTTAGAACTTCCTTTGTTTCGACTATAGAGCGTGGCGCGACATCGAACATGTGAGAGTTACAGCATTCAGGGCATCTTAGCAAACACCCCTGCACCCAAAGCGCGAAGCGTTTTCCGGGGCCTTCGACCTCGGTGCACTCGACCCAGTCTGCCAGATTTAGCTTAGCCATACCTATCTCACCTCAAACACAAAGGTTGCTTCGTTACCCGCTTGATGCACGACTATAGAGCGCCCTGCGTAATGAGTAGGATCTTCCTCTTCCTTGAACAGGAAATCAGCCAAAGGATCGATGATTCGTTTAACGATCTCGTTCAATACGCCACGCCCACCCATTTGGTGGTCTACACATTTAGAAAGTGCAAGCAGCGCCTTTTCTTCATCATCAAAAGACAAATCCGCAATCCGGTACTTCTCTTTGAGGCGGTCCCTTAGGGGCTGAAGTTTGGCGCGTGCTATCGATACAAGAAAATCGTCGCCGGTAATAAAGTTGAACGGTACAATATTGTCACCGATGCGGCTCAGAAGCTCAGGACGTTTGGCGACGACGACAAAGTGTTCACGGACCTTGTCCATGAATTGTTGGCGGACAGATTCATTGTTATCCTGGAGCTTGACTTCCGATGCTCCGATGTTTGAAGTAAAGATGATGACGGTTTCAGAAAAATAAACAGTCTCCCCTTTGCCGTCGGTCAGTCTTCCGTCTTCAAGAATCTGGAGAAACTTATCGAGGATACGCACGTGCGCTTTTTCAATCTCGTCAAAAAGCAGAACAGAAAATGGGCGCTTCTTTACAGCATTGGTAAGCTGGCCACCTTCTTCGTATCCAACATAACCGGGAGGCGCTCCAACAAGACGTTGATCGCTATGATTGTGATTGAACTCTGACATGTCAAAGCGAATGCAGGCATCCTCGTCTCCAAATAGGAACTGCGCAAGAGATTTAGCCAGTTCCGTCTTTCCAACACCGGTCGGCCCGACAAAAAAGAGGGAACCCTTCGGCATCCTCTGCTTTTTGGAGTGTTGAAGACCTGAGAGACCAGTGAATGCACGGATTATGACGCCGGACACTTTGTTGATGGCATCTTCTTGACCTTTGACCCGCTTCTTGAGGGTGTCGCGAATTGTCGCCAGCTTTGATCTACTCAGATCCTCCCATGGACTCTTTTGCTCACCATAACGGTAAAGATTGATAAGTCGTTCAAAAGTGAGTGGGTCTCCAGTAACCTGTCGAGACAGCCGAACGAGTTGCTGTAGATCCCGAAGCGACATGCCTTCAAGGGCATCGACGAAATCGTTGAATGCGGGTTCACCAGGCTTTGGTGTGGCACGAAGCGACCACTTGTCGATGCTTCGTTTGAGAAACTTTTCCCTCTCTACACGCCCTGGAGACGGTACCACGATTTCTTGAATAGATGGGTTTGCCTGGTAAAGCGAGGGTGGAATCGCCCCCAAACTTTGGCACAGCAACATGACTACGTTCGTGGGTCTCGACAACCCTTCCGCATCATCAAGTGGAACCGGCGCATTACGGATTGCTTTGGATATGATTAATAGCCATTGCCTCTCTTGTTCCGACAAGGCATTTGCGTTCCCAAAAAGGTATTGCGACCAATCCAAGACAAATGCCACACGTTCCTTCTTCGGGCGAAGCATATGATGGTATACGACGGCAAGAAAATCATCTGCATTGGGAGCCGTAACACCTTGATTGGCGTTCACCTGAGTGTCGCGTGGACCAACGTCATAGTCATCGCCCCCGTCATCATCCTGTATTGATGCCCCAAAAGTAGCTTCTTGCACCATTGATTTCCACTCATCACATGGGATGTTTTCTACGCCTGAGAAGCGATCCCACACTACAACATGCTGAAACCCACGGTCTTTAAGAGTGCGAATCACAACCTCCAGGATAGGTCGATAAGCGACGCTTCCGCTGTCGTAACAAACGTCGAGTATATCACCATGCAGAATTATCCCGCACCTGATTCCGACTTGACGTTTTAAGTTATCCAACCAAGTATTTTCGCTGTTTTTAGACATGTTTACACCCTCTATTATCGCTCTCCAGCGGTTTGGCGGACTTGGATATTCTCTCCGGGTTTTGCCACAATATCCGTTCTTCTGATAAATCGACCCCGTAGATGTCTTTCAGCATTGGGAGAACCTTGTCGATATCCTCTTTGCATTGCATACCTTCGTAGTGGTCAAACTTGTAAATCATGCCGCCGTCTGCGGTTACTCTGAAAGCAGCTTCAGCTCCGACGGGCTTGCGGGCGAGTATCACAACTTCATCGATATCTCCGCCGCTACGCTTGGGTTTCGACACCACGAATCCTGATTGCTCTAAGGAATCCATGATGGAACGGACTAAAATACGGCGACAATTTTCATCAGCAACGGCCTTATCTGCCTTTTTCGCTACTTCCACAATTTTGCTCTTGATCTCCTCAGGGGAAGTTACGTCATTGATTTGCTGTCTTAAAGACTCCAAGCCGGCCAGCATATCGCCAAGTGCCTTAGGATTTCTGCTGACATCGGCATTGGCTTGCTCTTTATAGATACCAACAAGGGCTTCCGTCGCCTCTTTGGCTGTTTCCTTGGTTTTTTCCTTCTTCCATAACGCTGCCTTTGCTTGCGCAGATTTCCGAATCTCGGTGAACCGAGATTGGATTGCGGACTTAATTTCCGGCAACTCACCCGCTTCAACAGTACGACCCTGGTACTCTGACTGAATTGAACGAACTTGCTCATAGGCAAAATCCAACTCAATCGGGTCTTTAATCGCGGAGATCATGCCATGAATAAACTGGGCAAGAGCGGTGGTGGCCTGACGCCGCATGTCCGAAATCTCTTTACGTCGCTTTCGTTCACTGGCTTCAAACTCCCGCCGAGTGGCCCTGGCCAACGCTGGTAGGTGGCTGAGTTGTTCACCTATTTTGAAGCTCAAGTCACGGCCCCTTTCTGGATCAGATGCAATCAATTGGTCGAGACGTTTCAGCTGGCTTCGTTGCTCCGCAAATTCACTCGGCATGTATTGCTCAAGGCCTTGGTTGGTCAGATCTTCGAATTTCGCGCTATACCTGTCGCGAAACTTTGCGGCATTATCTTGAATACGTTCCAAGTAGGATTGATTTCGCCTTTGGGCCTTTAAATTCCAACGATATTGAACTAATTCGCTCATCTTTTTCTCCTTTTTTTGCCTTGATTGCTCCTAGGATTTTGAGAGTGCTCACGATTTGACTTCTTCTTGTACTGAGCCCGTGATCGTGGCCTCCCTACGAAAGCTTCAGCCTCCATTGCGGCGATGCCTTCTGCCTGAGCCTTCAGGGACAAATTGTTATCATTTGTAATGAGGACTGGATTGTGTTTGCGGAAACGTACCGCGACCGAAAGAATCAAATTATCGCCCTTCAGCCTATAATCAGAAGGGAGTAGCGACATATCGCCGTCACAAAACTGAATCTGTTCTTTCCTAATGTTACGCAGATTGCGTACGACCTCTGAAACACTTGGGCGAAGCGATTCATCCAACTTTTTGTCGTCAAGTTCCTCTATCACACGCTTGGTCACGACAAACATTTCGTTTGGGCGAATGTCCGCAACGATTTGCGGCTGTGCGATAAGGGCAGATGTATCAAATACATATACCGAGTGAATTCGGTCATCTATAGAATCAACAAGTTTTGCCGTCCAGTTGGCAATCTCGGCAACCTTACAATTGATCGATGCCAAGTACGTTCCATCAAGCACAGCGCTGTAGCCCTGTAGGACTGCAAGTAAGGTATCCATGTCAGATGCCCACTCATGAGATAGGTCAGCCAATCCGGCCCCCGTTTTGGACTTTATCAAGTGGACATAATCCTCGTCGTTGTTGAGCCAATCTAATCCACTGTCACCGACACCATTTGATATTTTTTCATAGAGATCAAGAAGCGATGCCAACGGCCGGAAAAAGCTGTTGTCATCCGTGATGAGTTGGGGATTAAGGTCCTTTGGAAAGCTCTCCAAGGTCGACTTAACCAACTCCGCAGTGTAAAGACTGGAGGGAAATTCAGATGACCAGCTTGGGTCAAGGACACGGAATACAGACCTGATTTTCTCCAATGCATCTAAAGTATGCGGAGGCTTTATACGTTCGGTCAGAGCCTGGAGTAGTTTTGAGATTTTATTACCAGCATGAGGTCCATGCATTGATAGGGCCTGAAGCAGTTTCATGCAGACCGTAATTTCAATTTCATCAAGACCAGAAATACGTTCATCAAGGATTTCCCATAGGGATCCAGTCACATTGCGATTCACGTTGCCCTTGATCCGCTCAGAATCGACAAGGACCGAATAGAATTCAGTAACGAGCTCATCTACCGGTAACTGTGATGCCCGTGGGCTCCGTAGTTGGTTCTCAAGATACTGTGATTCACCTTCCCAAAGTACGGCAGCTTTCATGTCACCCTTGCCGGCTATTTCATTAGTCAGAGCGGAAAGCCTCCTGAGAGGTTCTTTTAGGAATTCGTCTTCCCTACTTACCGGAATATGACAAACGACTAAAAGCTGTCGTGTTTCATTTCCATGTTTCACTTGAATGCGATGGCAACGTAGGTTTTCCTGGTCGGTAACCTGCAGGCTGTCTGGAAACGGATGCTCTCCTTTGATTTTAAGCTTACAGCCATTCCGCTCTTGATTCCATTCAAAGAAAAGATTCTCGGCGGCGGCGTCTTCGTGGTAGACGATGATCGCCTGATGGGGGGGCGCTTGTTCAGGTATTACATTGTCAACATGATCTAAACCAGGGATTACAAACCGGACCCTATCGGGCCATTTGGACAATACCTGTGAGACCGGAAAGGTCTCAATAGCAGAGTGATCCAGGTTCTCGATATCCAGGATGGGCATGGCTTCAGGGTGCAAATTGTGGCTCTCAAACACCGGGAAGATAAAACGATTGTACGAATCTTCAGATTCAAGAGCGCTGAGGTAGGAGCTCAGATTCTCGTCCTCCGAAGTAATGGTCAAAACACCTGAATTAACTTCGATTGCGCATGGCGTATCTTTCCAAAGTATCTGGACCGACTGGGGTTCGAGTCTTTCGATATGACTGGCAGCGCTAAACCAGCGATAACCTGCGCGATGAATGTGACCACGAATCTGCTCCTCAGGAAATATATCTTCAAAGACTGACGCATCGATTGATAGTTTCGGCGGGTCATCAAGGCGATATGCTTTGGATTCAGACTCAGAAAGCAGTTGTTGGCGAATGGGGTCGTAATAATAAGTCTCGTCGTTCTGCATCGATTTGGCTGGCAGCATGTCCTCCGAAATCATTCGCTTGCCACGTTCAGTTATCTCAATATCGCTTAGTACGAGGGTATCCAGGGCCTCGATATCGCCAATACATCGTATTACATCCAATGCGGCAAGTTCGGATAGCGTGGGAGTGACCAGCGGACCAGGGTCAACGACGCAGAGGATATCGACGAAAAGACGTTCGAGCGGAATCTTGTTGAAGGAGACGTCGTTGCCAAATTTCTCGGACATCGAGAGAATGACCCGCTCAAATGCGGTCGGTTTACGAGGCGTCGCATGAAATATGCGCGTTTTAATTCGAAGCAACGGTGCTCCAATGCGGATATCGGTCAATTTCATGAGCTATTTTTTCCTTTGTTGTCGTTCTTTTTGCGACCTCTTATATTTTTATTGGGGCCGTGCCTTGACAGCTTTGCAGAATAATCCTTTGGGAGAAGGCTATCATATTTATGGGGATTTATGATGTAGTCCGATGACCATAGACCACTATTGCGCTGTATCTCATCTATTATGTATCGATAGACCTCGACCTTGCGTTTGCCAGGTCGGTCAAGGTGTGGAAGGAATACTGGATATCTGCAGAAAACATCCTTCGCCCCCGCCACGATGAGTAGTTCTTGAGCCCGAGAAAACGCAACATTTATCCTTTCAAACTGAGCTGTGTTCGCTCGTTGAGACAGCCTGAAAGGTGGGTTGCGCACCATGCTTACCAAAATAATCGGTCTCTCCTGGCCTTGATATCTGTCTACGGTGTTGATGTCGTACTCAATGGCGTAGAAAAAAACTTTATGCATCTCCCTTGTTCGATGTATTGCTTCGCGAATAGCCCGAACTTGACGTCCATAGAAAGTAATGATCCCGACCTGCTTTGGCGGCTTTCCATTCGATCCGAATCCTTGTTCGCGGCATGATATTTCGATGTCACACAACACCTTAGCAATCAAAATGCACTCAAGTTCATTGACCTTGCTGCTACCTAGGTCGCGACGTTCATAGTGTGGCCTGCGATGAGGGTCTAAGGTTGAATCAAGCCACGCCACGTGCCGGTTGGGGACAATATACTGTTGAGATTTTTCGCCATTCAGCGTTAGTCCATGTATCCGGTGCCCACGTGGGTCAGAACCCAGGACCTTACCGTCAGGGTCTGGGAGTCCGCATTGAAGATTGTTTTCATAGAATTGGTTCACAACCCGCATGATCTGCGGATGCATCCGGTACTGTGTGAAGAGGAATGATTTGAGGCTCTCCGGGGCGTTTTCGAAGTGTTCCTTAAAGAGAGATGAGGTCACCATCTTCTTGAAACGATCGAAGTTTTGGGCGGTCAATTCACTATCTGAGTTCTGTTCGTCTTCGGGCGATTCCTCTTGGTCTGCTATGGCCTCTTCCCAGGACCCTTCGTGCTCCTTGAAAAGAGGCGGCAATTGCCGATGGTCTCCAACAAGGATCGCCGTCTTGCCCATCATCAAAGGCATGATGATTTCGGTCGGAGTCGCTTTGCTCACCTCGTCCACAACAACCGCATCAAACCAAGTGTGACCTGCGTCTTCGAGGGTGCGTCTGTTTTCTGTACAGGTCACACCGACCACGTTGCATGCTCTGATATAAGTCGGAAAAAAATTGTCTTGATCGCACCTGATGGTTTCGGGATCGGTCAGGTCGGAAACCCATCGTTGCAGCAGATTCCCCCATGAATCGCGGAAGGCCTGGCTCTGATTAACAGTGGCGGTCAGTGAGCTCCGCTCATGTTCAGCTATTGCTCGCAGATCAGGGAGCTCTGCGAGGTCCGGCTTCACACCTTGATCCATTCCCGGCTGTTTTCCGAGTATGTCCCTTAGCCGTTTTTCCTTGTCAGAGAGTTCTGATGACACCTCCTTCTGACGTTCAGATAGGTGCCGAAGCTCGCCCTCGAGTCGTCGAGACGCGCCCCTGTCGACATCTACGCCAGCAAGAGACTCAACATACCTATCCAATTGTTCGCAGATACCCCTACAGCCATTTTCGATCTCAGTTTCAACAACACAAAGTAAGCCGTACGCTTGGTCCAGCACGTCAATGACTTTAGTGCGTGTACTTCCGGAATCGGTCAAAATAGGAAGCGACTGGTTATCCGGAACGTTGAACAATCGGGCATAGATGTTCCTATCAAGACCAGCGCCCTGGCGTTTGACCTCGCGGATCTCCTTCTGGATAGTCTGCCACTTCGACACCTTACTGGCATCTTTTTCCATAGCTTTTTGAGTGGCTTCGAGCTTGCGCTGCAATTCCGCCAGACGTATTGCCGATTCCGGTGAGAGTACGGAATTGCCTTCAGTCGCCTTCAGTCTTTCACAGTCGCCAGTGATCTGCGCCTTGAATGCAATCACCTTCCGCCAGTTCAGCAAGGCTTCAACCGCAAAGCGAGTACGTTCCGATGGAGAACCGTAATCATATTGTGTCCACAGAGCATTAGCCCTGACGCCGATATCGGATAGTCGATCCAGCGGAAGCATGATTCGGTCATAAACGGTCCTCAGCACTTTTTCAGGAATCGTTCCGGTAAAAGAGTCGGCACCTCCGATGAAAGCCCGGAGTTCCGCAGCCTCCCTGCGCTGCCGCGCGATGTTCCTGGCACGTTTATCCGATTCCTCATGGCGTTTCAGTTCTGCCTCCAAGGCTGCATATTCTTTCGCCATAACGTCGGCCTTCGATCGCAATGATTCCACATCGCCGGAAACCAAATCCACTGATGCAATCCAATTGGTTATCGCCACCAGACGGGCATCGGCGCCTGCCCACACATCCAGCGTTCGGTTCCGGCAAGCGTTGGCGATGCTGCCATAATATGTTTCCAGAGCACGCTCCTGGCTGTAAGGGTGTTCTCCCTCGTTCTTCCTTTCTCGGCGGCTCAGTCGGATCGCACGGATGGCCGGAATTTGTAGCAGTCGCTCCAACGCGTTATTGACTGCCAGGCTGGCCTGTGAAACAATGAGAATTTTCTTGCCCTCGTTAACAAACTGCCATGTCGCCTCAGCGATCATCGTAGTCTTGCCGGTTCCTGGTGGGCCTTGAACCATCGCCAAGTCAGGTGTAGAAACCATTTTTTGAACGGCAAGCCGCTGGTCATCATTGAGACTCGGCTGGAGCCACTGACCATCCGTTATTTGTTTCAACTTCGATGGCTCATTAGCCTTCTTTATGTCGAACAGATAAGAGGAGAGGAACGGTGCGTAACCGGATTCTCTTTGTAGCGTATATAGTTCTTTGCGTTGACGATCAATCAAAATACGATCGCCCATTATCGATAATGCGAGGAATCCGGAGGGATGAACCCTGTTGAGATAGGACTTAGCAGCTTCCTTGATGGTGCCACCCCCTTTGAGAATGTCATCAAACTCATTCTGGGCCTCTTCTGGAAGCCGGAAATGAATGTACGAGAAATATGGCTCGTCCCATGGCATTTCCTCAGTATCAACATCGCCAGGGTTGGGCACATCTTCCTGACCGGCAAAGTCCCCCAGTTCAGCACCGCGCTCGCGATGCTTGTCATTGTAATCAAACTGCCAAGAGTCCTGTGAATAATTGAGCTCATAGGCATACAGTTCATTGCTGCGTAACATTCGCCGCACCTGGTCGAAGTTTACCTTGGACTCGCAGACGGTTAGAAAGCGGAGACGGCCGTCTTCCAACACATCGACTTCGAGGTAACGAAGGCCAACAAGACGAGCATGGACAAGTCGCTCCCTCCAGTCCAAATAAGCTCGCCAATCCTGCAGTCGATCTCGTGTTTGAACCGAAATCGATGGAAGTTGGGAGACAAACTCATTTGACAATACGTTTTCCTGCCGTTTGGAGGCTGGGTAGACGCTTTGGTATTGGCTGAAAACGAAGCCTGAAATCAAATGCTCGAACGGCCGAGCTCCTGAATGAGATAAATCAACGATTCGCTGCACCAGAAAAACGGGGTTATCCACATCCCGTTGGTTATCCCAGAGTCTTCCACACACGGCTAGCGACATCCCTCGTGGCAGCAACCGCTCAAGTCGAGGCCCAACAATCTGAGGCCTGATTGATAGATAAGGTTGATCTGATTGCAGGCTTAAGTTGCAAATGTAGTATGACTGGGTGATGCCTTCTGGAAAGAACGTGTCAATGAATGTGGAAAGAAGATCTTCTCCGGAAGGAGAATCTGGGAAGAGCGCGTTCCCATGACTAAGGTGAAGCTCATCCAATTGTGAGCGTAATCCAGTAAATGTCCTGCCGCGGGCATCCTGATTGTCGTTCTCGTTTTTTACAAAATCGAAGTAAATGTTGCCGTTGACGAGCGCGCCCTGACTCCCCGAGGGACTGCGTTCTTCAAACTCCATTGCGTTATTGCGCACACCGTTTTCCTGACTGGAAGATCCATGATTTTCATTCAACGTCAAACCATCCTGCTGTTCCTTTAGCTCGGAGACCAATTCAGAGCGCTTCTGAATTATTATCTCTCGGATGTCACCGGCGGAGATTTCGATATTGTATCCCCTTGCATCATTGAAAAACGCTTCTTCAGCGAGATGGACCGATTTTCGTAACTCATCAAGCTGATGCCCCATTGTCAACATTTGTTCGGATTTTTCTGAGGACAAGTTAGAGCGCAGTTGCTCAAGTGCAGTGGTTGCCTCCAACACTCTGCCTCTATTAAGAGCGGCCTCGTTGTCGGCTTCCTGAATGTCGATGTCCGATTTATCAAGACTGGCCTTGACTAGCTCGACAATCTCTTGTCTGGAGTTCTCAGCTGCTCGATTCCCAACTTGATTGAGCTTCTCCTTGTTTTCTTCAAGTTGATCCTCTAAGGAACTCAATGCTGTATTCATCAATGATAATTGGGCCTCACGTTCACGGATTTTTCCCAGGACTGTTTCGATCATCTCCTGTAACAAACCACGTTGATGTGAAAACTCAGCAAGGGCGGCGTTTTTGATAACCTGAGAACGCTCTGATGTGGCTGCGTCAAAGGCTCTTTCTTCTTTGGAGAATTGGCCTTTTAGTCCTGCGAGTTGCTCTGTCAGCAGATTCCTTTTTTGTATTACCTTCTGCGCTTTCTTTGCGTAGTCGACTGTGAAAGAACCCCACCACGCCGTCGAACCTAGGCGGTTGAAGATCTTCTTCTTTGATACCTGTTTCAGCTCGCTATTATTGGCTTCCAGTTCAACAATTATCTTATTTAATGGCGCAATTTCCATTTCCACTTGTTTGTATTGGTCGATTAGAGAGTTTTGCTTGTCCTTCAAATCCCTAATCTTCTTATCCTGCTTCTCGGCCGCTTTTTTTCTGACGTCATAGACAGGTGGCAGAAAACGGGCAGGCACCTTTCTCCGTCTGAAACTTTCCAGATCGGCTCGGAGAGCATTCAGATCAGCTTTTTGTGATTCGATTAGCTCAGTGAGCTCATCAATGTATCTTTGTGTTTCCGAAATACGTTCTTCAACTTTTGTGATGTTATCTTTGAGAGGCTTTGATTCTTCCTCAATTGCACGAGCCACATGATCCAGGTCCTCCTGCAACAACTCCCCCTGCTGCAGAGCCTCGAAACGCTCCTTCAGCTTTTTGTGGCGTCGGCGCAACCCCCTTACCGTTGATTCAGCGATACAAAGCGCATCCTGGGCCTGCAAAACAGAGTTGGAATCTGCAGTTAGCTGACTGGAGTGCCGCTCATCGATTTCTTGATCTTTGTCTGAAAGGCTCTTCTCCTCTTGAGCGAGTTCGGCCTTTTTCTGTTCCAAGCCAACAAGGCGTGAAAGTAGAGCATCACAGGCCTCTATCTGCGAGTTTAGACGTGCGATGAGAAAAACCGCCGTCTGTTCGAACGGGTTGGAACCCGGCATGTCGTCATGAATTTGATGCCGACTGGTCATATTGCTACCTTCGCACTCCATTGTTCTGTGCTGAAAAACTGCCCAATGTATTCTGGTAATTTTTTGTCCGCACGGGCGTTCATTTCACAGCCCCTCTGCTGTAAATTTATATTCAATTTCAAATATATCGGGCATCGACCGATGGACGACGATGCTGTGTTTCATCAGGAGCATCACGACTGCGCGCCGTTTGTGAGAACCATGGGGGTCTTGTCACCCTGGGCGGCTTCCTTAAGGGCACCGCAGCTGAAATCGCTGGCGGTGATTGTCAGGGAATTCCCAAAAAAATAAGAAATAAGCTACCCATTAGTCAAGATGAGATCAACCTGAAAATAATAACATTATCACATTTTTTTTCATCGAACTGAAAGGGAATTTATATCAGAAATTGCTTTGAATAGAAAAGAATAAGCAAATCTAATGTAATTTGGTAAAAGCACAATGCATGAAAAATTAGGAGTTCATACGGAAAACACCAGATAGGAAAATATTCGGGCTGTCCGGATTTGATTGAAACTTTCATACATTGAAAGGCAAAACCGGATGGAGAAGATGAGCCGGTGTGACAATAGGTCTCAAAGAAGCCCAAAGCGGGATTAGATGCGCGGACAAAATCAGAGATACTGAAACAGGTCCCGGTCTTTTCTCTCCTGAACAATATCGTTTCTTTCCTTGAAAGT
>CAYOWC010000126.1:0-3273 GCA_964407525.1 uncultured Desulfobacteraceae bacterium
GCAAAAAGGGTCCCGATGTCTTCGTAAGACCCCACCAAATCGCCGCGCGAACCGGCCGCGACCGGAAGCTCGGTTTGCAGGTTCGTGTCGAGGGTCCCGCCGTAAAAATACTCGGCCGCAACGCCCCAGGTGAAGGTCTTGGTCAACTGGTGCTCGACGCCCGCCCCGAAACGCCAAGCTGAGTTTGCCGGCAGTAACGGAGAAACGTTGGAGCCGTCCTGGAATCCCGTGTCGTAGGCCATACCAAAATTGAGCAGCCACGGCTCGCTCAGTCGGTATTGTGCGCCGGCGGCGAAGTGCCATGTATCCTTGAAGTTAAGATCCTGCGTGAGGCTGGTGGGATCAAGCGTATTTTGGATGCCTAACTGCACCTGACCAAACTTTGACCACTGCTGCCAGCCCACGCTGCCTAACAATGCCCAGCGATCGCTCACCTGAGAGAAAACGCTCCCCATCAATTGCTGCGGGACCGTGATGCCCACATCAACGTTCGCGTTCATCAACCCCCGTTTGGTCAGCAAGGCGTTGACACCCTTTGCAAGGTTCGAGAACTCGGGCGCCGCGCTGAAGTCAAGATCCACCTGCGAGTTCCAGGTGAGCCCAACCCGCGTGCCTTCAGTGAATTCATAGAGCAGCCCTAGATTGATACCCCAACCCCAAACATTGTCATCGAGTTTGAGCTGGCCATCGCCGTATCTGGGATCAACGTTGTTGATCGCCACCTTGTTTCTGTAAATCCCGTTCATGGCAGTGACACTCCCTCCCAGGGATAATTTCGAGGTCACCTTGTAGGCAATAGCCGGCACAAAGGAAATCCCCACCAGTGTGGCTTCCTGGGCGTAATAGCGGCCAACCCAGTTGTCGTTGTACTTCATGGGGGCGCCAAAGTTACCGGTCATGGCGAACCCCAGCTTCAGATCCGGCGACAGGCTGTAACTGAAAAACCCTCCCCCCCCAAAGAACAAGCCATCGGACCCGAACGCCTTGCCCCCGTCATCACTGCCTAACCCCGGCGATGTGCCGGCGCCGGGAGAAAACGTCAGGTTGCTGTAATCAAGCTGGCCCGCCCCCAGAATCTGAGCGCCATCCAGTCTTGTCATCCCGGCCGGGTTGGTGAACACCGTGGAGGCGTCTTGCGCTCTTACATTGTACCCTGCCGAGGCCAGCCCCACATCCTGCGTACCGATTTCGTAGGCGATCAGTCCGCCAGCCAGGGCCGGCAAGGAACCAGAAAAACACAAAGTAAAGAGGAGCGCCACCGCCACTAAGTTAGCGTTGCTTCTGCGAATTTTTTTTGAATGTTTAAACATATAATCTCCTATGATCCCATCAGGATAGTCCGCTTTTCAGCATTGTTCGGTAACGCAGGTTTCCGGAATGAGGTTTTGCTACTCCGGTTTGGCTGTTACATAGACCAGCTTGTTCCCCTGAAACACGGCACGATAAAAATTGCCTCCGCCGTAGTAATACTCCACCCCACCGACCGGTGTGGAGACACAGCCCGGCGGGAGAGCGGAAACAACGGTTCCGATGGGCAACGGTTTGCCATCGGCCACCGGCTGAGCCGGAGGCGCGCCGGCACTTCCCTGATGAGCTGTTGCCGATTGCTGTTGGGCTGTCGCCGACTCTTGTTGTGCGGTTGCCGACTGCTGTTGGGCCGTCGCTGCCTGCTGCTGTGAGACTGCGGCCGATTGGTTTTGTGCACTGTGAGCTGCCGCACTTTCAGCAGAGGCCCCGATAATCGCACCCCTGCGGAAGGCCCGACGTCGGACACCAAAGATCGCCTCAGCGTCCGGCACCAGTTGCACAGGCAGTTGGGGTATATCGGCTATCAACATAAAACCAAGAACAACGGTTACTACTGAAATCCTGAATCCTGTCTTCATTTGCATCCCCCTTTCGCCGTTATCGGCCGGATCTACCTTGAACTTTGAGCGGCATGAAAGAAATCTCTTTGACCCCTTCTGGGGGCACGAAATTGAAAAAAGCATCGTCAACGGCAGGCTGTACATTCCAATCGCTCATGACCGTTGAGATACTGATCAGTGCGGGGGTTCCCGTGTCTGTAACCACATATTTATAAGGAAGCGGCAAACCACTATTGGCCACCCACACTTGAAAGTCGACACCGGGGCGGCTGAAGAGCAGATGATCGCACTTAACCCCTCCGATGACCGCCTTGCCGATCACGGCAGCAATGGTCACATCCTGCATCAACAGTCGAAAAGCGTTGCGATAGACCAGGTCGGCGGCCGGGACCAGGAGTCCCAGAGATGCACGGGCGAAATCTAACATTGCCTCGATGGTTCCAGGCGCGGGCTCCGTGGCATATACCTTGTCGGACGGGTTATAGAGCGTCAAGGTTTTGCCATTGTAATAGAAACTCTGGTCGATCAGTTCACCTTTCCGCTCGGCGTGCAGCTTATTTGGCCTGCTGAGGACCATGCTTGCCGAGATATCGTAATCGACCCTGTGTCCGGAATCAGTCAAGTCCTCGATGGTGTTCTGCGTTTTCACGCTGAATTGTTTTAAACCCCCTAAGTAGTCGGTCATCCGCTGCAAAATCTGCGTGGCGGCCGGATCCACTGCCGGCGCCTGTGCCCCAATCGCTGTTGAGCCGGTGACCCACAGTGCAAGAACCCCGATCGCGAACAGGACCGTGGTCTTCTTCAAATGCAATGTACTCATGTTTTTGCCTCCTTCTCTGGTTCGTTCACATTTTCACTATGTTCAGCGCACTCCGACCCGATTTACGGGTCCGCCTCGGTTCCCGGGAGCAACACCCGCACCCGGTGCTCCCGCCCCAACTCCGCGCGTAGCGCCCACGCCAGGCGCCCCTGCGCCGACTCCGGACTTGGCGCCCACGCCCCGCGTTCCTACTCCCACAGTTGAGCGTCTCGCGACACCGGCGTAACTTACCGGTGTCACTGGCCGACCAAGGCGCGCTTCCACGGTGGCAACGAGATCGCCATCCAGAGTCGGCAGAACTTCACCATTCCAGACCAAGCCGGCGAGAGCCAGGCCAAACATAAGGATGCATTTTATTCCGACGTGTATCATGGTTTTCCCCCTTCCTGTTCACCCTGCGGTAATTCATCAAGTGCGATGAGCGCATCATGGCTGAGCTTTTGGAATCCGGCCGGTGGAACGAAAGTAAAGGCAACCGGCCCCGGGTCAACACCGGTTATCCACTCCTTGACGCGAAGCGTGTATTGGGGTGCATTGTTGACGGTTTTGCTGGTAATAACCAGTTTGCGAGGGATGGGTTTATCG
>CAYOWC010000126.1:3373-12578 GCA_964407525.1 uncultured Desulfobacteraceae bacterium
CTCCACTTCCGCATAGCCGCCCACCCGGTGTGCACGAAGCTTGTCCGGGCGGTTTAACAAGGCATCTCCCGAATTGGTGAACTGGATTTTCTCCAGTTGCGGGGTGATGACTTCAATATCGCTGTCAAATGTCAGCTGTATGGTTTTTTGCCCCGCCACATAGTCCGACATGAATTTGAGGATGGCTTTTGCATCACTTCCGTCGGCTTGGGTTCCGGCCATGGCCACCCCAAGGCTTGCTCCCAAAACCAACGCCAGTAATGCGAATAAAAGGATTCCTTTCTTCATAATAATTTCTCCTCCTTTTCTTACTCGCTCGCCCTGTTGTTGTGCATGGCCGCCTCGAGCTTCTTTATATCTTCCGTTGTGAGCTTCGGCCGGTCGATGGTGAGGGTAAGGCTGTCAAGTTTTCCGGTAAACCGAAACGGCACCTGGTAGTCCCCATCGTCTACCGGAGTGCCTGTGTCAGCCCCCACATCAAAGTTCTCATCCCATTGTAAGGTCAGCGGGAGCGTCTTTTCCATTTTGTGGGTTGCAACGACCTTGCCGTCAACCTTGAGCACGCCAGTGCCGCTGCGACCCAGGCCGCTGGGGGTGCCGAAAGCCAGCGTGGCGGCACCCAGACCATCGTATTTGAAATCGAATTCGAGCGTGTGCTTGCCCGGCGAGAGAACTTCCGGGCCTTCCCACTTGACCCGTTTGAGGTCGACCAGGTTCCAGAGAAACACCGGCTTGCCTTTCAACAAATAGAAACCGTAGCCGGCAAAACGTCCGCCCTGGGTTACGATCATTCCCTCGGCGCCTCCTTTCGGAACGTCGATTTCCGCCTTGAAATTGTAGGACGTCGCGATAACGCTTGGCGCATCACCGTTTGGTGTGCCCGTCATTTCACCGGAGTAGGTGAACACAGTACGACCGGCCGCGAGACTGGGGCGCGGCTGGACAATGCGGGTGAAGGTGGTGGCATCCAGCGGCAGGACCTGGTTTCTTTCCGCCTCTTTCCAGAACAGCGCTTCCATCTCCTTCACTTTTTCGGGGTATTTTGCCGCCACATCCTCGTACTGTGTCCAGTCCTTACTCATGTCGTAGAGTTCCCACGGCCAGCCCGCGGGATCCGGGAACCCCTTACCACTGTTGTCCCAAGGTATGCGCATAACCTTGCTGCTGAGGATCCAGCCGTCGTGGTAGATCGCGTGGTCCCCGATCATTTCAAAATACTGGGTCTTGTGGGTGGAGGGGGCGTTTACGTTCTTTTTATCAAAAGTGTACACCATGCTCACACCTTCGATGGGTTTCTGTGGAATACCGTCCACCACCTCGGGCTGTTTAAGCTGTGCCGCTTCAAGGATCGTCGGTACAATATCGATAACGTGGTGGAACTGGTAGCGGGTACCCCCCTTGTCCTTGATCCTTTCGGGCCAGGAAATCGCCATGCCCTGCTTGGTGCCGCCGAAATGCGACGCCACCATCTTGGTCCAGGAGAACGGCGTGTCGAAGGCCCACGACCAGCCCACCGACATATGCGGATAGGTCATATCCGAACCCCAGGCTTCGTAAAAGTTTTTAAGCTGTGCTTCCACCGGCAACTGGATGCCCTGGACCGAGGCAATCTCGTTCGGGGTACCGTTCGGCCCGCCTTCGGCGCTGGTGCCGTTATCACCGTTGATGTAAATGATCAGGGTGTTGTCGAGCTTGCCCATATCCTCCACCGCCTGGATCACCCTGCCGATTTCATGGTCCGTATAGGCCACGTAGGCGGCGAACACATCCACCTGGCGGATGAACAGCTTCTTCTCGTCCAGCGTGAGCTGATCCCACTCCTTGATCAGGTCCTTGGGCCACGGTGTCATTTTTGCGTCCGCCGGGATCACTCCCAGTCTCTTCTGGTTCTCGAAGATGGTTTTGCGCATCTTGTTCCAGCCTTCGTCGAACAGGTGCATGTCGCTGATTTTCTTAATCCATTCCTTTGTCGGGTGATGCGGCGCATGTACGCCGCCAGGCGCGTAGTAGACGAACCACGGCTGCTCCGGTGTGAGTGCATTCATCCGCTTTATGTAGCTGATAGCTTCATCCGCCATGGCGGTGGTCAGGTTATAATCCGGGTTATCCAGAAACGGATAAATATAGGTCGTGTTGCGGGCCAGGTTGGCCGGCTGCCACTGGTTGGTATCCCCGCCCATGAAGCCATAAAAATAGTCGAAGCCCATACCAATCGGCCACTGGTGGAAGGGTCCGGCTTGACTGACCTGGAAAGCCGGCGTGTTGTGGTTCTTGCCGAACCATGACGTCAGGTAACCGTTGTCCTTCATGATATTACCGATGGTCGCCTTGTCCCGGGTCATGATGCTGTTGTATCCGGGGTATCCGGTCGCCGTCTCAGATACGGTGCCGAACCCCATCTGGTGGTGGTTGCGCCCTGTAAGGAGTGCCGCTCGCGTCGGAGAGCACACCGCTGTGGAGTGAAAATTGGTATAACGGATGCCTTGGCTGGCGATACGGTCCAGCGCCGGGGTTGGGATTACACCGCCGAAGGTGCTGGGGACGCCGTACCCCGAGTCGTCGGTCATGATCAGCAGCACATTGGGCGCACCCTTGGGTGACACCACGCGGGGCGGCCAGTAGGGCTTGGATTGCAAGACATTTCTTTCGATCTTACCGCCGAATTTCTCGTCCGGCATGGGCGGCAGTTGCTTGCCGTCAATGGTGGTGGTGGCGTTGGGCGATCCCGTTACGCCTGTGGTCTCCAGGGCCATCACCGGTAATGCTGCGAATGCTATGACGATGAGAATAAAAGCGATCGCCGTTGCCATGAATCGAATTTCTTGTTTCATCTTCTACTCCTTTCCTTTCCTCAACATGATTGTTTTCCGAACTATTCCAGCCCGGCAAATAGAGACTTCAAACAGGTGATTTTCTTCAAACCTGTTTTTCACAGCACAGCCGAATGGCATCAAAAAGCTTCTGTTCAAGAAAAGGCTTTTTCAAATAGGCAACTGCACCCGCCTTCTTCGCCATTTTCTGCCATTGCGGATTGTCATGGGCAGTCATGAAAAGAAACGGAACCATTGACCCCTGTGCTGAGAGCTTTTCCTGAAGCTCAAAGCCGGTCATCCCCGGAAGTCGAACATCCAGAACCAGACAGCCTTCGTCCGGGTCGAAGGGACATTCAAGGAATTCTTCCGCGGACTTGAAAGCCAGAGCATGATAACCGACCGACCCCAGGAGGCGCTTGAGGGCCCTCCGAATCGACTCGTCATCATCTACCACATAGACTGTGAATGCTTCTTTTCGCACCGTATTTCCGTGCATCTCATCCAACCCTACTGGAGGTCTTGAACCAGTCGCTTAAATTCCCTGGAATCCCCGAGGATACGCCGGGCGGCATCCCGAAGTTTGTCCACTTCCTCCGACTCGAGGGCGAAGGAGGTGGGGAGCTGCTTCAGGTAGCTCCGTTCGGCCGCATCGTCCAGGGCGTCAAACCGCACTTGAACGAGGTAGAATTCGATATCTCCGCAACCGCCCGGTTCGTCTGTGATCGGCTCTGATCCGCATCGGCCCCTTTGAACCTCCTCTTTCCACCGGGGAAAGCTCTCTCTTAAGAGCGCTACGGTCTCCTCGTTATAGCGTTCGATGGCTATGGAAGAGTAGGATTCGAGCGCGGCCGCAAAGGGCGGGACCTCTTCCACCCGATCCCATTTGTCACTAACTTCAGTCTCCGCATTCACCAGTACAAAGACAATCTTATTGACGTTTTCCATCCCGGCATATTTCAAGGCAACCCATGGACTGCCCATGATGGTAACCCGCTCCAGCGCGGCCCGAAGCCCCAGGTTATCGGCCACCCCCCCGTCCACCAGATGAATGTAAGGCTTTTTCTTGGAATCCAGGAAGGGCATCATGTTGTTGGCGAGGTCAAAGCGGCGGGACCCCACGTCCCTGGGCGGTTTCATGGCCTCCGCCAGTACCTTGGGCAGCTGAAAACCGCACTCGCCCGCATAATTTCGCAAGGTGACGGGAGTCAGCACAATGGGTACCGCCGACGAGGCGGCACAGGCCCGGGCAACGGGAAAGGTGGAGAGATCCGAGCAGATCATGTCGAACGTCTCCTGCTGAAAAGAAAAGCGTGTTCCGTGGACCATATCTGTGGCGTTGATGACGATCATCGGCTCTTTCCGGGCGAGGAGGTCGGCATAGGTTTTTCCATCAAAGACATGCTTGTCATAGTAATCCGCCGCCAGATCACTGCGATCGTAATAAGGGGAAAAGAGACGTACCCAGTTGACGGGGTTCAAGAAAATCGCGGCGGCGAGGTCGCCCTCAATGTTCTTTTTCAGAAACCGGGTCTCAAAATCCTCAAAGAGGCGGTCCCGGAAGAGGCCGTAGTAGGCGGCCGTGAAACTTCCGCCCGAAACCCCGGAGATCCAGTCTACCTCATCCAGCATGCGCCGTTTTTTCCCATGGATGCTGAGTGTCGTATCTCTAAAAGTTTCGAGTACGCCGTACGAAAATGCCGCGGCCCGGGTTCCCCCTCCTGAAAAGCTCAGCATAAGCACCAAACGGTCGTCATTTTCCGGATCGACGAGGTTCTTCGCCAGATATCCAGTCTGAAGGTCGGTCTGACTCACAGGCTGGTTAACGGGGTAGTGGGAGCAACCGCCCACCGCAGCAAACAAGAAAATGATTCCCCAAACCCAACGAAGAAATCGTCCTTGCCGCCACAGCGTAGTGTATTTCGACAGATTCACTTCAGAACTTCTGTGCATCTCATACCCTTCCTCATAGAATCATAGAGTTATGCTGTTTAAAATCCCATTTCTGGAATATTGGACCCGGAGCCCTGACACCCGACACCTCGGCGAGGAAAGGATCTCGAAATTCTTCACCGGAAAGCGGCATGAATCTCATTCATTCACGGGTATTGGCGTTAGGTTTGAATTGTCTTTATTTCGGCGTTTTTATTCTTTTGTGCGAAGTCTATAAGAAGTGAAAGGGAAAAGATATTGGACTTTGGTCCAATAGAGGATTCAGACTGCCGATGAACGGATTCCAAGTTTTTCGGCAAACCGGACCAGGTCTGCAAAGGATTCGGCCTTCATTTTCTGCATCACCTGGGCCCGGTGAACCTTGACGGTTTTTTCGGTTATCCCGAGGTCGTAGGCAACCTGCTTGTTGAGCATGCCGCTCGCCACAAGCTTGAAGACCTCGCGTTCCCGCGGGGTCAGAGTCTGCAGTCTGGCGGTGAGGATTTTCATTCGTTTATTCTGTTTCATGAGGATGTGATGCTTCTGAATTCCTTGGGAAACCGCCGCCAGGAGTTCATTCTCTTTGAAAGGTTTTTCCAGAAAATCCGTGGCCCCGGCTTTCAAAGCCCTGACGCTGTCAGGAACCGTACCATAGGCCGTAATAAAAATGATGGGAATGAAAATCTCCTTTTCTGCCAGGCGGTCCTGGAGTTCCAGTCCGGTCAGCTTGGGCATTTTGATATCCGACACAAGGCAGCACGGCACATGAGGAGGGCTGTAATTCATGAATTCCAGCGCCGAGGCAAAGGTCTTGGTTTTATAACCGCCGGATCGCAACAATCGTTCCAGTGCCTTTCGCACGGAAAGATCGTCATCCACCACATAAACAATCGATTTTTTATCTACCATGGGGGACCTCCCTGATGCACCGGAAGGGTGAAGGCAAAAACAGCGCCTCCCTCCGGATAGCTGGATGCACAAATGGTTCCCCCGTGCTCCCTGATGATGGTCTGGCTGATGGCAAGCCCCATGCCCATGCCATGAGATTTTGTTGTGTAAAAGGGTTCAAAGAGGGCTTCGATGTTCTCTTCATCAATACCAGTCCCAAAGTCGGCGACGGACACCTTCACGGCCGATTCCTTTTCGATCCCCGTTTTGATCACCAGTCGCCGCCGGTCGGCGGACACCCGTTTCATGGCGGCAGCCCCATTTAGAATCAGATTGATGACCACCTGCTGCAGTTGCACGCGATCCCCAAGGACCGGGGGAAGTTCCGGCGAAAAGTCCCTGATAATCACCAGTTCCCGCAGAAGGGAATCGGCTCGCAAAAGGGAGAGCACGTCCACAATCTGCTCATTTAAGTCCAGAATCTCAAAAGGGATCGGTTCTTTTTTCAACATGGCACGGATTCTTAAAATGATGCTGTTGGCCCGCCCATTGTCCCTGCTGATGTCCTCAAGGATTTGGCAAACCTCGCTTGTGTCCGGATCATTGGCCGCCATAAACCGCATGGCGGCTTCGGCGTTGCTCTGAATGGCCGTGAGCGGCTGGTTGATCTCGTGGGCCAGGGACGCAGTCAACTCTCCCATGCTCCCCATTCGCGTCACATGGGCGAGATGCTCCCACTGTTTTCGGAATTCCGCCTCTGCTTCCATGCGCTCGGTGATATCAAAGGATACGCCCATCAGGCGAAACGGTCTGGTATCGCCATATCGCTGCCCGTGCGCAACGATCCAACGGATGCTCCCATCAGGATAGAAGATCCGGTATTCACTCACCAGTCTTTCGCCGGATTGAAGTGCCCGGTCAACCGCCTGCCGAACCGCCTCATGATCATCGGGATGAATCACTTTGAAGAAATGTTCATACGATATTTTTTCATTCGGTGGAAAATAAAACAATTCCCTGGTTTTTTCTGAAACCCAGACGTCACCGGTATCCTCATTCATAATCCAAAGCCCAGCCCCGGCGGCATCGGTTGCCAGTTTCAAACGTCTCTCATTTTCCTGCAATTCATAGTCCACGCGTTTTCGAACGATAGCATTGGCAAAGACCTGTGCGAGCAGTTCCAATTGTTTTACCAGCGGTTCCGGCCAAACACGCTCCTCCCGCATGGTGCCAAAGCTTAATGCCCCGAAAAGCAGGGTATCACCCCCAGCCGACAAGGGAAAGGTCAATGAGGACTTAACCCCGTAGTGGCGCCAGGATTCCTGATCGCGAGCCGCCTCCATGGGCGCCGCGTCCGTCGAAATGGCTACGATCTTACCCGATTTCAATTGCCCTAAAACCCATGGATAATTCGATTCGGCCTCCATTTTTTCCGGAAAAGGCGGCCCCCCTGCCGGCCGATGGACGTGGGTCTGATAAAGGTAACGGGGATCTTCAAGGGATAACTGCCAAAGCGCCGAGAAGTCCAGCCCTTGAATTTCACAGACGCGGCGCTGGGTACCCAGAATGACCTCGTCGATCCGCTCAGCGGGGAGGTTGATAAAACCCGCTGAGATTTCGGACAGCAGCCTCTCAAACTCCAGCCGACGTTTCAGCTCCTCCTCGGCAGATTTTCGATGACGTTTTTGGGCCAGCAACCATAAGAGCAGCAAGCTCTGTAAGACAATAAAGGCCAGAACACCGATGGCATAATATCTATAATCCCAGAGACTGAATTCCCTGTTCACAATAAGGCTGCCCGCAGGCAGGACGGAGGCACTCAAATGCCAGTGTTTGAGCTGGCGCCAATCGAACGCATCCAATTGGGGGACCTCCAGCACTCGGGGAACATTCTCCACGGTTCTCTCGCCGGCAAGGATCTCAACCAGCACCTGCCCAGCCTTGATGCCGATCTGCTCCAGACTGATCAGTGAGCCACCCACGATGCCCTCACCGAGCAGGGTGTCCAGAAAACCGAAAACCGGCACTTTTGAAACCCCGGCCAGCATTCGGCATACATCCACGGTGGTCAGGTATTTTCCGTTCAAATCCTGGCCAAAGGCGGTGATGAACAGAATACTGTCGGAAGAAACACCCGCTGCAGTGGCCAGGATTTCCTTGAGCGGCAGGTTGCTCAGGTAGTGAAATGTCAGTCGGTCTTCCCAGGGTTTGAAATCTCGCCGCACCCGTTTTTCCAGCCATTTATCCAAAGGATGGTTTCCCCCCGCCACATAGACGTGCCTTGCATCGGGAACCAGTTTGAGCGCGGTTTCAAGGGTTGGTTTAAAATCCGGGATGACCAGGTGAAGAATAATTTGGCGCCCTGTTTCAGGCATTTTATAGCCCTGGGGCAAATAGAGGGCCAGGACCGGGACATGGGGAAAAAGGGTTTGACACTCGTCCAGGAGAAATTTCAAGGCCTCGGGGTACAGGGTGATAATAAAATCGATCTTACGATGGGCGTAGCGTTGACGCATCAGCTCCAGCAAAAGAGCTCGGCTTTCCGGGTCGGGGTTTCGCACCAGGTCCAAGTGTTCATAAAATTGGTTTCTGATGCCGATGCCGCCTGACGAGAGCGTTTCCGAAAGCCCCCGGTTGGTTTTTTCGAAAGCGGGGATATTGGATTCGAAAGCGTTCAGAATGAGAATATTCTTATTTTCCAGAGAGTTTGAAGACTGGGTCTGAGGATACGCGAGGCCGCAACCCAGACTATAAGAGAGCAACATGCTGAGCAATATGGGATAAAAAGAGGTTGTCCATCTTTTTCGGCGATCAACCGACATCACTGGGCCCGTCCTTCACATTGTACATGCCGCATCAAGGGATTGCCCCATATGTCTCTTGGCATACCAACGGCGTATTGATGAGATGCGTCTTTAGGATTTGGATAGGGATGTTGAATAGGCCTTGTACCTGACAGAGCGGAAAAAATCAAGGCACATAAATAGTGCCTGAACGAAAACCGTGTTCAGGCACGATTGCGGAATGCGGACTTGTCCACCCGCAGTTTGGTGGATTGCGGAATGCGGAATAATGCTCGGACCCACCCCCACTTCCCAGCCATCGGTCTTCTTAAGGTAGCTGACAGAATAAGCGTAAGTAGAGGATGAGATGGATATATTTGCTGAGTTGGCAATATTCCACCCATTGATAGTTATTATAGGGAACTGTCAATCCAGAAATTTCGGCGGCAGGTTGGACTGCCCGTCTATTTGCAGGGACTCAAGTACCATCATGGTTGCGGTCCCGTGGGCCAGAAGCCTTTTAGTTTCCCCGTCCTTAATGACGGCCTTGCTCAAACAGAGACTTTTCCCGGTTTTAATGACTTCCCCTTCCGCGAAGAAAACTCCACTCGATGCAGGGGCAAGATAATTCAGTTTCATCTCTACAGTAGTCAGTCCTTTCGGTTCTTCCACTTCGGTATAACTTGCCCAGAAGCAGGCCGCGTCTATCAAAGATGAATAGACGCCTCCATGGACAATCCCGTAGGGTTGAAGGTGCTTTTCCGACACCTCTACCTTCAGCACAGACCGTCC
>CAYOWC010000127.1:0-8147 GCA_964407525.1 uncultured Desulfobacteraceae bacterium
AGGACAGGATCTCGAAATTCTTCACCGGAAAGCGGTATGAATCTCATTCATTCACAGGCATTGGTTTTAACATGAGCCGTTGCATCTTCCGCTTTCAACATGATTCTGGCGTCCGCTACGATACATCTCTTCGGGGAACAGATCACCGGATTCAAATCGATGGACTCGAACTGCTCTTCAAGCTGCATAACCAGGTCGGAGAAAGCAATCATCATTTGGGTCAATTCCTGTAAATTGATCGCTTCCGTCCCCCGGTAGCCCTCAAGCAGACGATGCGCTTTGAGGTCTTTGACCATAGACTGTACAACCCTCTCGTCCAAAGGGGGCATCCTCAGGCTCGTGTCTCCATAGATCTCCACCCCTGTTCCTCCCATGCCGAGCAGGACCACAGGGCCAAACTGGTAGTCCATCTTAGCACCCACGATCAGTTCGACCCCACCCGCGACCATCTCTTCCAGAAGGACACCCCTGAAACCTGCGAGACGTCCAAGACGTGAGAAAGCCTCTTTCAGGGTAGCATCGCTCTCAATACCCGTAATCACCCCACCCACGTCCGATTTATGAAGGACCTCAGGAGAGACGATCTTTGCCACCACCGGATAGCCGATTTCCTCGGCATAAAGCAGCGCCTCTTCGAGGCTTCTTGCCTCTCTGGATCTTGGGACATCAAGGCCGGCCAGAGACAACATTCGCTTTGCCTCAGGCTCCATAACCCAACCAATCCCATCAGCATCCCGTAGTATATTCGAAATCTCTTTATTCAACATGGTTTACACCTCCTCATGGCATCCGCCATGTGAACGGCGCCTTCAATGGACGACGAAACAGGGATGCCATTGAGTTCAAATCCTTCGATCAACATACGGTATTTTTCCACATAAGGGACATAGGCCACAAGCGGTTTTCGCGTCTGCATATAGATGTGACTCAACCGGGCCCCAAGGTCGGAACTGATCCCCGGAAGGTAGGGGAGCAATAGGATCAACACGCAATCGATCTCCGCTGATTTACTCAGCTGTTCGGTCACCGCCACGAAATCATCATCCACCGCACTTCCCGTCAAGTCGATGGGATTATTCACAGACACGATTTCCCGTATGCTTGCAGACAGCCCTTCACGGATTGCCTCCCCGGTCTGCTCGGAGAGAACGGGGACAGAAAGTCCTTTTGCTGAGCAAACATCCACGGCCAGGGCGCCGTGCCCGCCACTTCCCGTTACAATGCCCATCTTTCCCTCAATACCCCTGGGATAGCAGCTCAGGGCCTCGCAAAAAGATACCATTTCAAACTCGTTCTTGGCCTCAACCACACCATGCTGGGAAAGCACGGCGGAGAATGTGGCATAATCCCCTGCCAGAGAAGCGGTATGGCTGGAAACGGCCCTTTTTCCGCCGGGGCTCTTGCCGGATTTTAGCACAACCACCGGCTTGGGACACTCCCTGGCAGCCAGGACAAACTCACGTCCCTCATTCTTGCCGAAACCCTCTATGTAAAAGGCAATGACCTTAGTCTTCGGGTCATCGGCAAAATAACGGAGCAGTTCCAGCTCCCTTATCACCGCCTTGTTTCCAATGCTTACAGCCATTGAAAGCCCGATACCTTCGCCCGAGAATTTGATCATCTGGTCCACCAGAATACCCCCGCTTTGGCTGACCACGGCCACATTGCCGGATTCGGGCCTCACCATGCGCTCACTGGGAAGGAACATGGTATCCACAATGGAGGGAGAATAGACTCCCAGGCAATTCGGACCGATAAAAGGAAAGTCGGCTTCCCTGGAAATGGCAACCATCCGATCTTGAATCCCCTTCCCGTTGGTCTCGGCAAACCCTCCGGAAATCACAGCAGCACCGCCGACTCCTGCCTGAATGCAGTCGGATAGGATATCCGGGCAGTGTTCCGCCCGAGCCGCGATTACCGCCAGGTCAATCCTTTGATCAATTTCCGATATGCTCGAAAAAACCTTCTCCCCTTGAAGAACGCCGCCCCGGGGATTGACGGGGAAAACCTTTACCGGATATCGAAGATTGTTCTTATTGTATATGACATTGGCAGGATGGCGGCTGTTTTTCAGAGAAACTCCGATAACAGCCATGGTCCTTGGTTCTAGTAAAGGTCCGAATCTCATGGGGCCCTCCTATGGGTGTTTCAGAAAAACTTTGGGTTGCCGGCATTTTTCCCGGTCAGAGGCGGCGCTCATAGCCAAACTCAACAAAAACATGCCTACGTCACCACTGAAGCACTTTGCTCTGCCCGGACAGGTTTCGAGGCATCTACTTCCAAACCCATTGCCCGGGCGCGTTTCGCCCATTGTTGACGAGCAAGTGCCTGCATGTCTTTCACTTTGTCCATCTCATCCACAATTTCCATGCCCAGCAAAGTCTCCACCACATCTTCGAGGGTTACCAGGCCTTCCGTCCCTCCGTACTCCCCCACTACAATGGCGATATGCTGACGATGATCAAGAAAAAATTCCAACAGGTCCGACAAGGACATCACCTCGGCGACGGTCATGATCTCCCGTTTCAATGTCTCAAGTTTGGCCTCGCCGTGACCCTCCGCTTTGGAGAGCAGCATGTCATCCTTCATAGTAAACCCGGTGATATCGTCAAGATCCGTCCGGTACAAAGGTATGCGGGAAAAAGGTGACTTTGCGTGGTCGTCAAGCACTTCGGCAACGGTCATATCCTGGCGGAGCCCAAAGATCACCGTTCGCGGTGTCATGATATCCCTGGCCCTCAGGGCTTGAAACCGAAACAGGTTGCGGATAATCCGCGATTCACGCTCGTTGATATGCCCGGCCCGTTCCCCGATACCCGCCATGGCGACAAACTCATCCCGGATGAACACGTGATGCCCCTTCTCAGGAGCAATGAGTTTGGTCAATTTTTCCGAAACCACTATCAGCGGATACAGGGCAAAAATCAAACCACGCACAAAAATTGCCGTGATTCCGGCGAGCTTCCGCCAGTAGACAGCACCCAGCGTTTTGGGAATGATCTCAGAGAGGAACAAAATCATCAATGTCATAACCGCCGAAAATAGCCCGAACCAGGCACTGCCGAAAACGGCGGTGGCCTTCGCCCCGGAACCGATCGCCCCCACCGTATGGGCAATCGTGTTCAAGGTCAGGATGGCCGCGAGGGATTGGTCCACGTTATCCTGTTTTAATCTTTTCAAAAGGGCGGCTTTTTTCGGTTCTTTTTTTTGCAGGTCCGCAATGTAGGAAGGCGTGACACTTAGCAGCACAGCTTCCGCCACGGAACAAATAAAGGAGAAGACCAAAGCCAGCAGCACATAGCTGATGAGCAGGACTACGTCCATATTAATCCAAGACTTGGAATATTTCAAAAACGAGGTGGTCGGGTCCTTCGAAGAATGCCATCTTCACATCACCCGCATCCGTAGGCGGGAGGCTGAAGGGGAACCCTTTTTCCTTTAATTCTCCATAAACCGCGTCCAGATCATCAACCTGAAGGCCGATGTGATGATATCCAAACCGGGTCTTTGAATCTCCATGAACCGCATCCTCATCCTCCCTCGCTACTCGAAGGTTGATGAGAACTCCACTCAGATTGAGTGAGGCCCCATCGCTGGGGCCGAATTTTCTCCGTGCAACCAACTCTGCACCCAGGGTTTCCGAGAAAAAATGGATCATTTCCTCCAGATCGCTACAAATCAAATGAAGATGATGGTATCGATATTTCATCTGTTCTTCTCCTTTTATATCTTCTAAAGTAATTCGAAAAAAGTCAAATTCAACCCAGGGAGCAGAGGCTCCGTTTACGGATTTCACTGGGACATGCAACCATTTACCATGCTCGACATACTCTGTCGACTTCTTATTTTGTGAACTTCATCCTTGTTTTCTATGCACCCAAGGAAATATTGCCCTATCGAGGGCTGGGTTCAGGAATAAAGCTTGCAATGGAAGCTTGGCCGGAAATCGATTTTGTCGATGACCGTGACGGCTGCCTGTTCACCGTTACAGTTCTCCCGCAAAATCGGATACATCGGGTAAATCGTCAAGAATGTCGGAGAAAAGGTCGGAGAAAAGGTCGGAGAAAAATTATCCCAAAATCAGCACGCGATCATTGATGAAATGATTCATAATCCGACTGTTTCTGCGAGAGAATTAGCTGAAATTGCAGGGATATCCAGCAGGAAAATCGAAGAGAATATAAAGAAACTGAAGGCGTTGGGCATGGTCAAGCGTATCGGCCCAGCCAAGGGCGGCCATTGGGAGATCATGTGACCTACAACGAAGTCGTTTTAACCGTTTTCCAGAAACATTTCCTGGGTGACAGCCTGGCATGGAGAAAGGGAAAAGAAATCCTGATCTGTATAGGGGCCCTCAACCAGCTTCTTAAAATAGTCCAGGTTCCCCTGAATTTCTTCATATTCTTTCTTGAAAAATCGGGCATTTTCCATAGCCCTTTTCCTCGGTTTTTCCATATCCCCCACGCCCGTATTAATCAGGATGATATGTGTATAATGCTTTAGTTCTTCCTCCATAACCCACACGGACGTTTCCCGGTCAAACCTCTGCATATAGTCCTCTTCGACTATGGTCAAAGGGTCTTTTCCCTCTTCAATCCAACCGGGTGTCAGATAATATGTTCCAGGTCTTTCCTCAAAAGCCTTCTTATAGGCTTCCAGGGACCCCATGAAAAAGGCGATACAATCGTGGCATCGGGGAACCAGAAGGTCCTGGCGGTTCGCCGCGACACTGACGATCCCGTTGGAACAGAGCCCATAACCCAGCACAACCCTCGCAGCATCATTCGCCACCTTATCGATCTGTTCCTGGACCAGAGGCGCCATCTTGTCCGGTGTACGGTGTAATCCCTGGTCCAGATAGCGAATATCCACACTTGGGTTTTGCGCCCGAACAAACTCAAGTTCGGGCTCCATCACCCGGCAGGCTACAATAACTGTATTCCCTTTTTCCTCTTTCGGCATTCGACCGCCCCTTTCTCCTCTCTATTTTTGGTGTGCAACCGAATTCTCTAAGCTAACGGCCAATAGCTAAAAGCTAATTGCTGCTTTTAAGTATCATTTCTTTGACCAGAGAAATGGCTTCGCCCGCATCTTGGGCATACCCGTCTGCCCCTATGCCTTCAGCAAACTTCTGATTGACCGGGGCGCCTCCAACGATGATTCTGAGATTTTCTCTCAAACCTGCTTCGCCAAGGGCGTCGATGATTTTTTTCATTTCAGGCATGGTAGTTGTTAAAAGGGCGGATATCCCGACGATATTTGGTTTTTTCTCAGCTACCTGGCGGACAAAATCCTCCGCCTTCACATTGACGCCTAAATCCACCGTATCAAAACCTACCCCTTTCAGCATGGTCAGGACCATGTTCTTCCCGATATCATGGAGATCCCCTCGAACGGTCCCGATCATGATCGTTCCGCTGCTTTCCCTGTCAAAACTTGCCAGGTGAGGCTCCAGAACCGACAAGCCCTCGTTGATGGCTCTCGCAGCAAGCAAAACTTCAGGAATGAATACACTCCCATCTTTGAATTTCTCCCCGATGGTTTCCATGGTGGAAAGCATTCCCTGTTGCAGGATGTCCCGGGCCTTAAAGCCCCTGTCCAGCATCTCCTGAACACCATTTTTTATTTTCTTGAAATCACCTTTAAGCACCAAATTCCGAATGGGCTCGAAGTCTTCGTCAGACGAAACGGCTTTTGGGGTTACACGCTCCACCGTTTCTTTGATCAGACTCTCCGTAAGGGGTCTGACCGACCCTGCTTCCAGAGGCAGCCGGCCTTCTTTTTCAAAGCGTTCTCCAATATACACCAGTCGCTCAAATTGGGTATTGGGGGGGCTGGTATCTCCTATGGAGGCAACCAACCTCTTTCCGGGGGATATCACCTTGAACATATGATCGAGATAGTTTTTAAGATCCTCCTGGGAGGTGGATTCCTCTAGCAGCATGTTCTCCGGAATACCCCCGTGAATGGTCAGATTGCCGGACCGGCACCATCTGTCATAGTATTCATCGATGGTCACCTTGGTCATGGGATAGGGAGTTACAGCGTCTGCGATGTCCATACCACATTTTGGAACCAGATCCATTAACCCACGGTTTTCCCCGTCCGTGTGCATGGCAAGGAGTATCCCCTTGGCATGGAGGGCTTCAGAGGCCTTTCTGCACCAGGGCACGATCTCTTTTTCAAAATAGGCGGGATACGTCACCATGTCGTCCACGTTTGCGGACCACAAAACGACATCCGCCGGGGAATCCGCAAGGATGGTTATCAATTGATCATAGGCATGCTCCAAAGCCCCGGCCAGTTCTCCCATCTCTTTCTTATGATCATGATAGTGATAATAGAAAGCCGTAGCGCCCAAGAAGGTTTTCTGGATGAAATGCACGGGAGAAGAACACGCAATTCCAAGCCCCTGTCCCACTGCCACGCCATCCTCCCCAACACTCTCTTTCCATCGAAGGAAACGTTCATAAGCCGGTTTCAAGGTAAGGTTCCCGAAGATATGCGCTAAGACGCGATAATCTTCCGGTCCCTTGATGGCCGGTTCCTTCACCCAGGTGATGGAGGCCCCGGATTGTTTCATCTCTCTGGTGGTTCCGTGCCTGACACTCACCATACCCACGGGCGTATGATATTCCACATGGGTCATCTGCTCATCGCCGTCGTCCTCATATTCTACCCGGATGTCTACATCGGAGGAGAATTCAAAATCATAGGGGAACTCCTTCAGGCGGTAGAGCCCAATGGCACGGTGAGCAATATCATCACGTTTTTCGGGTTTGAGATATTCAGGGATCATCTTGTGCAGGGGCCACCCTTCCCTGCGATGGATCTCCTCCACTGTCAGGCCTTTATATTTCTCCGGCATGGTCCCGGACAAGTCATGGGCGTTATGCCATAGGTCAATTCTGGGTACCCATGGAATTTTGTCAACGAGTTCGCCCCTGGCCACTTTCAATATTCGTTCTCTATGGGTCAACATAATTCAATTCCTTTCTAAAAATTACGGCAACCGCCCGTCCCTGAAGGCGGCAATATATTCCATACAGTATTCATCTTTTGAAACCACCGTGAGGGCTGCCTTGAGGGCGCCGAAAATCTCCTTGTCCGTGGGATCCATAATAACACCATCAAGTCCCTTGGTGATGGCGGCCACAAGAAAAGTTCGGTTAATAAGCTTCCGGCTGGGAAGTCCGTAGGACACGTTGGTCAAACCACAGATGGTATGAACACCCGGGAACTCCTTCATGATCCGATCAATGGCTTCCAGAACGGCAAGACCTGAATCGGGATTAGACGACAGAGGATAAACCAGGGGATCGATATAGAGATCATCCAGAGGGATGCCCATCTTGGAAACCTCTTCCACCAACTGCCCGGCCACCCGGATTTTGTCCTCTACGGTTTCGGCCATGGTATCTTCCGACTGGCACAGACCGATCACCTTGGCCCCCTGTTCGGCGACCAGGGGTAAAATACCTTCCAGCCGAACCGGTTCCATGGTGATGGAATTGACCATCGGCGTTCGGTCCAGGAGAGGCAAAACCGCCTTGATGACTTCAGGATCAGGGCTGTCAATGCACAGGGGCAGGTCGGTGGCTTCCTGGACTACCTGAATTACCCACTCAAGCCGTTGGGTTTCCTCACCAATGAACGAACCGGCATTCACATCAATATAGTCTGCCCCGGCTTCGGTCTGTATCCTGGCCTCGTTTTGGATAAATTCCCTGTCTTTGTTTTCTATGGCCTTTGTTACAAATTTCCGCGACGAGTTGATCCTCTCGGCAACTATCAACATAGTCCTATTCCTTTCAATATTCTCAATGGATACTTTCCACCAGTTTTCGGGCCTGTGCAACCGCCTCGGTGGCATCGGCGCCATAGCCGTCAGCCCCGATCTTCTCAGCAAAGGTTTTCCCTACCGGTGCGCCGCCCACCATCACCTTTATCTTGTCTCTCAGTCCCTTAGCCTCCAACTCCTTGATGACCCCTTCCATTTGCCCCAACGTGGTAGTCAAAAGAGCAGAAAGGCCCAGGATGTCCGGCTTTACCGTATCGATTTCGGCCATGAGTTTTTCCACACTCAAATCCACACCCAGGTCCTTGACCTGAAACCCTGCCCCTTCCAGCATCATAATGACAATATT
>CAYOWC010000127.1:8247-12577 GCA_964407525.1 uncultured Desulfobacteraceae bacterium
TCAATTTCGTTTTTTTGCCGTGTGATCACAGCATCCTTTATCCGTTGGAGAGATTCGCTCATTTGTTTTCCTTTCAAATCGAGATGGGATAAGCCCCATGTTTGAGGGTGGTATCCCGCATAGCCATGTAGTTTTCGAATTTTGCCCAGTCCGGAACTGAGTTACCCGAACCCACGCAGAACCCTCCACCGGGCCCAACCTCACGAAGAAGGTGACGCGTGTATTCCTCTACCTCTTCCACGGTACCGCTGCGGAGCAGTTCATTGGCCACATTGCCCACTAGGGTGATGCGGTCGCCATATTCCTTTTTCATCTTAACGATATCCATGCACGTAGGGTCTATGGGCTGCAAAACATCTATGCCGGCCTCTATGATATCAGGCATCAGCGATGTCACGTCGCCGTCCGTATGCATAATGAAAATCCGATCCAGCTCGTGGCAGCGGCTGGACATTTTGGCGTACCAGGAGAAAACGTGCTCACGAAAGGCTTCGGGGGATATCATCGGGCCGGTACCAAAGGCAAGATCGTCCACGACCCAGACAGCTCCCACATAGTCTCTTGATAAAATACTTTCCAGGGCGCTGAATTGAATCTCCGCCACTTTTTTAAAGACGTCGGCCACCAGTTGGGGATCCAGAAGGAGCTTCACAGAGAAATTCTGAAAACCCATGAGCATCCAGGTCAGGGTAAATATCTTTCCGGAAACGGCAACGACCTTCATCCCTTCAGGAAGCAGGGATTCCGCTTTATACAGGTTGGTAAAATCGAGTTCAGCGGCCGCCTCCCACGGGAATGCCTCAAAATCCTCTCGTTCATGGATAAAGCTGGTGAATTCCAGGTTCCATGCCTTTGGATCCGTCTCCTCCGGGTTTTCCTTTTGCACCTTTTCCCGAAGGACTTTCGTGATCCTGGATTCGGCCGTCACCCCACCGGGGGTCATCATACTGACCGGGATCGGGATGAAATCATATCCCGCCTTGCTCCAAAATTCCACCTGGGCCTCCACGTCCTCCGGCGTCACTTCCCGACCCAGGAATTGACTCTGTATCGGATAGGAGATCAACACTTCGCATAGAGGCACCCGGTCCGCCTCCTGGTGGTTAACCACGCGCCTGAACCGTCCATCAAAATCGGGTTTCACTTCCATCTATTTACTCCTTTAGACGTTGTTCTCTTGTCCTTCATGTTCTTCATGTCCTTCATGGCTGACAACTTGTTTAAAATTAGGGGAACAATCATTTGAGCATAATGCTTGGGAGCCACAAAGACAGCTCCGGAAAAGCTACAACGAGGATTAAAGCAAATACCGTGAGCCACAGGTATGGCATGTTCGCTCTATAGATGGCGCCCACTGGAATCTCATCGCCTACGACGCTCTTCAGATAAAAGATAGAAGGCCCAAATGGCGGCGACAGATAAGAAATATGCATATTCATACAGAAAACCACGCCGAACCAGACATTGTCGAAGCCCAGGTCCAGGATGATCGGCACAAAAAGAGGCATGGTCAGTAAAACGATCCCGATCCAGTCCAGGAACATGCCCAGGAAAATCAAGATCAATTGCATGCCGATGATCGCACCCCATTTGCCAAACGGGAGAGCCATAACCGCATTCCTGACAAAGTCATCGCCTCCTGCGAGGGTATAGACCCCAATGATGGTCTGGGCGCCGAAAAACAACCAGGCCAGCATGCAGGAAACTTTCACGGTATCGTAAAGCGCCGTCCTGACGCCCTTAATGGTCAGTTTACGGTTAATAGCAGCAGAGATGAGTGCCCCCAGGCAGCCAAGCCCGGCAGCTTCTGAAGGCGTAGCCACACCAGCATAGATCGATCCCAGGACCATAGCGGCAAGGAGACCGGGCATGACCAGGCCTTTGAGTAATGCCACTTTTTCTTTGAGTGGAATATTACGTTCCTCTTCAGGAGCGGCAGGCGCCATCTCCGGTTTGATCCAGGTGGCAACAACGATATATCCGATGAACAAGGCTCCCAGAAGAAGGCCCGGAATGATACCGGCAATAAACAATTCCCCGACGGAGGCGCCTGCTGTCATGGCGTAGACGATAAAAACAACGCTGGGGGGAATCAAGGTGGCCATCCCACCACCTGCACAGATGCTTCCTAAAGCAATCCTCCCATCGTATTTCCGCTCTAACATACCGGGCAGGGCGATCATGCCGAAAGTCACGATTTCAGCCCCTACAATGCCGACCATGGCAGCCATAATGATGCAGGAGATGATGGTACCAATGGCCAACCCTCCCCTGAAAGGCCCGGACCATATATAGACAGCCTTGAACAATTGGTCGGCTACGCCCGATTGCTGCAGGATTGCCGCCATAAAAATAAACAGCGGCACGGCAACAAGGGCATAGTTCAGCATCATACGGTAAACCCTGCCCACCATCATCACCATAACGTTGGGGCCGAACAGGACCAGAGAAAAGATAACCGCGGTAGCGCCCATCACCCAGGCCAGGGGCAGACCTGTGACCAGTAGCAAAATGAAAGTAGCGAGTAGCAGGATGGTAATTAATTCAATGCTCATAGTTCCGTCCCTTTGATGGCGAAGTGCAGATCTCGGATGAATTTTGCGGTCCCTTGAAGCAATAGAAGGGCTGTCCCCACAACCAGTGCCATTTTAATCGGATAAACCGGAGGGTCCCATGCCGAACTGGTGGTCTCTCGCACAAGTACGGACTGCCATGTGTACTTGCTGGCGGCCCACAAAAATACCCCCATATAGAGTGCAAAAAAGACATAGGTGATGGAATCTATGACTGCCCGTTGTCTGGTCGTCAGCCTGCCATAAATCAAATCGATTTTCACGTGACGGTTCTCCTTCAAAGCCCAGGCAGCCCCCAGTACGTAACTCATGCCGCACCCAAAAACCATGGATTCACTGACCCAAAGGGTGGGAAGGTGAAAGATATACCTCATCACAATCTCATAAACGATGAAACCAACAACCAACAGAATAAGCCAGCTTCCTGCCTTTCCCACGAAAGTGGATAAAGCATCAATGAAAGATAGGATCTTCTTCATACGTACTCCTCATGTTTAAGACTACGCTTCAATAACGGCCCCATTTACAAGAAAGTGTCGAGACGTTTTACATCACCGGAGGGCAGAGTAAAGAAAGGAAGACCATAGAGCCTGAACGAGAACCTCAAAACAGGTTTGTTCAATTCTGCCTGGGGATTTTCAACTTTTTGAGATTGTTATTTTTAAAACCCGCCACACTACCGGCGGACAAGTCCGCAATCCGCAATCAGAAACCCACCACACTGCAGGTGGACAAGTCCGCAATCGTGTCTGAACAGGCTGTTCGTTCAGGCACTTAGCCTTCCTTTCTCCACGATGCTTACAATAAAAGTCTAATCAATCAACTTCAGTTCCTTCAACCATTCTTTTTGAGAATCGATGACTTTCTTTGCCATGGGGCTCTTTTTGGCAAACTCATCCCACATGGCCATGGCTCTGGCACGGACTCTGGTCAGATCTTCCTTGCTCCAGGTTTGGACGGTGACGCCTTTGCCTTTCATCTCTTTCAGGGCTCTGATATCGTCGATGGCAATCCGTTCAATACTGTCCCATGCCCATTCACGGCAGGCCGTTTTCAGGATTTGCTTGATGTCTTCGGGCAGTTTATTCCATTCATCCATATTGACGGTAAAACTGGCCATAGGCATGGAGTGAAAACCAGGATGGTTCGTAAATTTAGCCACCTGGAAAAAACCCATCCGCTGGTTCATGGAAGGAGACGCCCAGTCGCTGGTGTTAATCACGCCCTTGTCGAGAGCTGAATAAACCTCTCCACCCGGCAGGACCACAACAGACGCGCCCAGTTCCTGGAACAACATGGCTGTCATGCCCTGGGGCACCCGCATCTTCAAGCCTTTGAAATCCTCCATCTTGCTGATAGACTGTGTGGAAACCATGGATTCTATGCCCCAGAACATCCAACCCACTGCGTAGGCGTTGTAAGGCTTGTACATCTCGTTCAACAGGTCCCAGCCCCCTTTGTAGTACATCCAGGCATCCTTCTGCCAGGGCTCGGAGTAAGCCGCGACCAAATCGGAGATAGGTGAGAACCCTGGTTCTTTACCGCTGAAATAGCCGGACCACATATGCATGGCCTGGATGACGTTACTTTGAAGCGCATCCAGGGCCTCGAAGGTGGGTACGAGGGTGCCGGCAGAATAAGGCGTGATTTCCAAGCGCCCGTTTGTAAGGACCTTGACTCTCGCGCAGAAATCGACAAAAGTTTTGTGTGACAACTCTGCTGCGCTCCACATAGACTGTGCTTTCCACTTGATCGGT
>CAYOWC010000128.1:0-12563 GCA_964407525.1 uncultured Desulfobacteraceae bacterium
AGCAGTCAAATATGCATGATAAACAGAAAGGTGTTTAATCGCACATGAAACAAATTCCTTCAAATTTGAAGGTCCTTTATGATGCACATTTGAACAATAAGGCAATTCCCAAAAGAGAGAAGGGGTCAAATTTGCTGTTGACCCTTGGCAATTTCCATCAAGAGTCAACGGCAGACCCCTTTACCAATTCGAAGGTCTCGGCCATGTAGCTTAGTGAGAGCATTCTACAAAACTACCTGTGAGATCTTTGACCGGACCGCACCGAGCTGAGAGCGATCGGACGTATCCAGGGCGAATTTTCTTTGACAAGGTTGACACAGCTTCTTCGGCCTGCTGACGCGAGTCGAACAAGGCCGCTGTCCGATACCACCCCTGTCTCCTGAGAAGGATAGGCTTGAAGCCTGATTTCGATACAGATTTGAGCTCATCTTGTGCCGACTCCCTACTCTTATCTGCACCTATGATTGCCAACCAAGGGACGCTCGACCAAGACTGTTCGCCAATACCCAACTGGGACATAGGCTTTTCGGGCCCTATCTGTGTTATAGCTGTTATTCACTGGTCAGAGACCCCCTATTCACAAAGCCAAACGAGAGATACCGCTGAAATTCCGCTTTCACTACGAAAATGGCTCACATATTTTGATATCTGAGCTACTATATCCACGCCAGCCGGATACAAACCATCAAAGCAGCCAAAAGCCCCCTCGTTTTCTGATTGTATGCCCTCCCCGCCTCGGTCAAGCAACCTTCAAGAATACGTATTGAAAACAGCAGGAAAAAGTATGTGGTTATGACAGGCTAAGGCCGGGACCAATAATGAAGTTTTCTCTCCCAACAGGAAAAATAGCTCCTGTCAGGAGTTTGGTAGGCAGAGTTTGAGGTGGTTGTCCATGGGGAAACCCTCATAGAGAGATTAAAAACAAGAAGTTTAGGGGGTTAGAAGGTTAGAAGCTCAGGTGAATAAAGAACTTGAGCTTTCGGGGAAAAACTATACAGAAGTGGGATTTGGGTGTCAAGAAAATTCTTCTTATTAATTATAGAGTATCAGAATGAAACTTGTAATCGAAGGACTGGATATCTGACTTAAAAAAAGATCCGGTGGGCACAGCAGCGCCAGGTGCCTATCTGCGTTCGGACACGCACCGGCGGACTCGACGCGGACTTGGCGTGGCAGGCGTTTTTGATGCCGTTGGCGTGAGGGAAACACCGTCTCGCTTATGCCCCATTTTCACATATACAGTTCTCTACTCGTTGTGGTACATAGAGCTATGTTACCGCTAAGTGCTAATTGCAGCTTTTAGGTTTTACTTATTCTATACGCGAAAGCATCAGAGAGGTTCTATTTTGAGAGTTGAAAAAGCTAAATCCAGTGCGTTCGGTGTTGCAGCGCTTAGGGCGGCGGCCTCTTTTGAAAAAGATCCGGATGTAAGAAACCCTGATTTCATGGCTGTCGATTTGCTGCCGATGAAATTCAGTGTAATCGTCAGAAATCATGCCTTGCGCTGGCTCTTTCTGAAAGTGTTCAATCGACGCTTGCCGGGGGGGTATTTTTTTCATACCGCCAGGACAAGATGCATTGATGAGATCCTGGAAAAGAGTATCAAAGAAGGGCTCGAACAATTAGTCATTCTAGGCGCCGGATTGGACACCCGCGCCTATAGATTTCAAGACAGCCTATCCAACGTAAAAGTTTTTGAAGTAGATTACCCAGACACCCAGATGGTAAAGAAAGAACGGTTGGCCAGGCTTTCGCTGAGCCTGCCGGAAAATGTAAAGCATATTCCCTTGGATCTTAACACGCAAAACCTGCATAAACTAACTGAACAAGGATATTCATCAAAGCGAAAAACCCTGTTTATCTGGGAAGGCGTTTGCATGTACCTCAGACCTGAGGCGGTGGATGGCGTCCTGACTTTTTTCAGAGAACAAACCGGACCTGGAAGCCATATTGTTTTCGACTATATATTCTCTTCGATGGTTGAGGGAAAATGCGATTATTATGGAGCGCTGGAAAGTTCAAAGCTGGCAGAAAAGCTGGGGGAGCCCTATGTTTTCGGGATTGAAAAAGAGAGCATAAGAGCATTCCTCGAAGCCCGGGGGCTGCACTTTCTTTCAGAGTTCACCCCTGAAACACTGGAGAGAGACTATATGACAAGAAGTAACGGCAGACTCCATGGGAGGGTTTACGGCTATACAGGTATAGTACATGCCCAAACAAAATCGAAGGATCCGTAGACAGTATTCATGATGAAAAAAGAGGAGAAAAAGTGGGGAATGAAGCTCCCCGCGGCAAGCCACGGGGTATCTCAACAAAGGATGCAGGCAATACAAACGCTGCAAGCAGCGGGGTATTTACCCTAAGAGAGAATAAAACGCATCCAACTGGGGATGCGACCGGTGAGGAGCCTGACGTTCCTGAGGCTCACATGCAATGCCTACGCGATAAATACGGAAGACGGATTGATTCTATTCGACTGTGGCCCTGAGGAAACAACTTCAACACTTGCATCCAGCCTGAAAAACAGACCCGTAAGACGAATTTACCTCACCCATGGGCATACGGACCATGCCGGGAGCTGCCGATATTGGATGGACAGGGGTACCAAAGTATTTGCCCCGGAGGCGGAATCCGACATGTTGAGAGACGGGGGACTCAAAACGGTGCCGGACGCCTTTCGATACCCGGGCTTCGATCCGAAGGAAACGGTGGAGCCCGGTGATACGGTCCCCGTCAATAAGGACTTTCGGTTTAAGGTCCTTCGGACACCGGGTCATACGGACGGCTCCGTGTGCTATTACGAACAGAGCAAGAATCTTCTCATCAGCGGTGATCTCCTCTTCGGTCCTTTTTGGAGATACAAATTTACTTTTCTCCTGCAGATCCTCACCTCAATGAGCCAACCGAGGGATGAACTTATGCAACATATAAAGTCTCTGGAGCATTTGGTCAGGGATGGTGTAATCACGGATTCAACACGCATATTGCCCGGCCATGGGCCGGAATTCTGTCTGAAAGAACAACCAAATGCCTTACAACGAACCATCAGATTGTTGCGTTTCTGCCGTATTACCGGATAGAAAATGGGGTCATCCATTAAAGGGTGTGTCAAGAGAAAAAACACCTCTCCATTAAAAAAATATACTCTTTTTTTGATTTGGCATTAACTATTGCCCCAGTACGGCTTCGTTTAACCTCCCAATTCGCGCCCGCTATTTCTATCTGTTTGGTTCTCGGTCAGTTCATGCTGATCCGCACCAGTCATCCATCGGGATCAAGGCGGTGTGCTTTAGGCAGAATGTTTAAAACACGGCCCCTGATCTGTGTAACAGACCCCAGAAAATCGTCGGTTCCATACCGTGTTCAATTGGATGTATTACAAATCTTATGGTTTTTAGCCAACCTCTTTGTGACTCACGGCATAGGCGAAGCAGAATAGAAAGACAATAGCCGTTCTGTTATTTTCGTGCAGCAGGTACCAATCAAGTCTTGTGGTTTAATACCAATCCCTTTCCTGGTTCACTGCTGCACGCATGCTCAACGATTAACCGAAAAGCTTACTGGCATCATAGGCTACTTGATCACGCATGATATAATAAGATGCCCTGGCCAGTTTATTCCCCAAGGCCTTAGTTGCGACTAGGCGGTGGTCCCCAATCCCTGGAATCGTTTTCAGTAATTGGAATTCCTTTCGCAGCTTGGCTTGAGATTTTACTGCATTTTCAATTTCCTTAATCGTCTTCGTCAAAGATTGAATCACCGCAATATTACTTTTTGCAGTCAACACCAGGAAAGGTGAATCAAATAATTCTTCAGTATCTTCTCCGGAAGAAAGTAGATTTTTTGTACAGAAAAAGGCTGTTTTCAGCAGTATGAAGTCAAATTATTTTGATATTTATCTTCTAATTTGGTAATATTCTAGTGGGCATTTTCCAGATTTGCGGAGTCCAAGACACGGAGTTACTCAGATAGAGTCAGAAACTGACAAAGATAAGTTTGCATAATTTTCACATACGGAAAACTTGAAAAACGATTGCGATTCCAATGTGGGTCAGGACCTGGTTCAATCCGAATTCAAGGACAAATGAACTACAAAACCCTTTTGTCGGCCCTTTTGACGTTTTGTCTTCTCAGCGTCTTTTCTTCCGGCCTGCGTGCCGAATGCGTGGAGTGTGTTTCTCTTGAAGGGGTTCACAGCTTTTCTCCGGGCGATGATCCTTCGTGGGCCTCGCCCTCTTTTGATGATGGTACGTGGGCGAAGGTGAACGTTCCGGGAGACCTGTCGGACCAGATTATCCATTTTGAACAGGGCATAGGCTGGTACCGGGTCCACTTTACACTGGAAAGCCCCATGGAAGAACCGGCACTGGCCATGGGAAATGTGGGTAATGCCGACGAGGTGTTTTTAAACGGCGTAAGGATAGGGGGAGAAGGCCGAATCGATGATGGATTCGTGGAAGCCCCTTGGAAAGAACGCCTCTATTCGATTCCGGCAGGGCTCTTGCGTTACGGCCATGAAAACATTCTGGCCATACGCATCCTCAACACCCACCGCATGGCGGGAATTTTCGAAGGACCGGTCTGCATAGGACATTACAAAGATCTCATTTCCAGAAATCTTCAGTTGGAATTCGCGAGAAAAGGTTCCGAGATTGCCCTTTTCACCCTATCTCTCCTGTTTCTGCTAGGATTAGCTTTTCTTGTGATTCAGGGTATTCGAAGCCCTGAATATATTACTTTTGCCTTCTTTCTCCTGCTTTACATTGTACTTTTAGTTCTGGAGAGCCTCTATTTTTACGATGCCGGTCTCAAGAGTCCGTTTGCCCAACGATCCATTTTCGCCATCAGCTGCCTTATGCCGGCTTCAGGGCTTTGTTTTCTTGTTTGTTTTTTTCGGGATCCCATGGGACCGTGGATCAAGGCCATCATGGGGGCCTTTTTGTTGTTAGCGCTTTTCTTTCTGACCTTCTCCTCCCATAAGGCGTATGACCTCCTAATGACTCCATGGCTCATCTTATTCGGGCTTTTCGGGGGAACGGTGCTCTTTCTAACCATAAGGGCCTGTGTAAGACGCCGCCATGAGGCAAGGCCGGTATTTATCGGGATTATCGCTCTGGCAGGGAGCGCATGCGTTGACCTGACATCCCTTGGGGGAAATTGGCACACCTGGCCGGTGTTGCCTGCGGATCTGGGCATGGCCTTTCTGCTCTTGTGCCTCGCCTACGCGCTGGCGGCCCGCTATGCCCGTGCGGGAAAGGCGGTGAAACAACTGTCCGGTCGTATCCTGGAGTCACAGCAGGAAGAACGCAAAAGGATTTCCAGAAACATCCATGACGGTCCGGGCCAGTCCTTATTGGCCCTGAAGTTGCATCTCCAGATGATGAAGGTCCGGGAAGAGCAGGACGGCGAATCCCATGGGCGCATTTTAGGGGATCTCATCGATGAAGTCGACCGTGCCATCAAGGAACTCAGGGCCATGGCCATGGACCTCCGCCCCACCTTCCTTGAAGATAGCTCCATCATTCAACTTTTCACCCTGTATGGAAAGCTCTTCGCACAGCGGACGGGCATCCCCGTGGACGTGGGGGGGCGGGAACCGCCGGAGGTGCCCATGAGGGTAAAAGACAATGTGTACCGTATCTACCAGGAGGCACTGGGCAATATTGGCAAGTATGCCCATGCCGGCCGGGTCGATGTTCGGGTGGAGAATGGAAATGGCGTTTTGAACCTCATGATCAGGGACAATGGCAGGGGGTTTGACGTTATGCGGGAGATGGAGGTCTCCAGAGGCATCGGGCTCATGTCCATGAAGGAGCGGGCCGAGTTGTTGGGGGGAGTCTTCCATATCAAGAGCGCACCCGGTCTGGGGTGCAGCATTCGGGTGGAGGTGCCTTTGAAATGATCAAGATCGTGATCGCCGACGACCATGCCATGTTCCGCCAGGGGCTGAAACAGCTACTGAACACGGTTCCTGATTTCACCCTTTCGGGTGAGGCCGCAAATGGTAAGGCGGCCCTTTCGATCATCGAAGAGCAGGAACCGGATGTGGCTATTCTGGACATTTCCATGCCGGAAATGACCGGGATTCAAGTGGCCAGGAAATTGCGTCGGCAAGAGAGTGGAACACGTTGTATTCTACTCACCATGCACAAAGATCCTGATCTGATTCGGGAGGCCCTCGTCTGGGGACCCATGGGCTACGTGCTCAAAGAAAACGCCTTTGAAGAATTGCTGGAGGCCGTACAGGCCGTGATGGCGGGGGAAGTCTATCTTAGCCACGATTTAAGTTTGGACACGCCACCGTTCTCGAAACAAATAAATGACGGCCTCCTGACCCGGAGGGAGGAAGAGATTCTCAAATGGATTGTATCGGGGTTAACCAACAAAGAAATCGCGAACACCCTTCACATCAGCGTGAAGACCGTCGATACCCACCGCACGCGCATCCTGCGCAAACTGGACGTCCATAACACCGCCGAGATGGTTCGATATGCCGTCAAAACCGGCCTCGTTTGATTCTTAAAAAAAATGCAAAAAATACAGGTTTTACCTGATTGATTTGTCTTGTTTATTCTGATAATGAACAGCGAGGTCCTCAAATTTGGCCAAAAAGGTGAACCACACATTTATAAAACCAACCTGTTTTGCACCATATAAAGGTCATCCCTTACACGGACGACGCTCCGGAAATCCATGGAGGAAAAGAGATGAAACGATTGATTGTCGCGTTGGCCATTCTGCTGTTTTCAACCCAAATTTCCTATGCATCAACGCTGGAAGCTCTTAATGGGCTACCGCTGGCGAGCCTGTTTTTAGGGGATCCTGTAGATGCCTCCAACGGCGCCCTCCGGTTCACGCTCCCCCTGTTGCATTCGAGGGGACCCATGGATCTTCATTTCAGTCTGCTGTATGGCTCGGATTTTGAAAGTTGGAAAGGAAATGCCTTTTTTGCCAGTCAAACCCAGACCTATTGGTGGAGCCCCTGGTGCGCCGCCTACCTGGGGGGCGACTTATACCAGTTCTGGCTGGAGGACTTTCGGAAAGTGGCCTTTGACTCCGCGACCGGGGAAATTGATGAAAGCCATCAAAAACAACCGGTGCGTTACAAAATGCGGGCCCAGGATGCCCATGTCTATCTCATGGATCCCATAAGGGAACGGGTGTACGTCTTCGGAAAACCATCGGGCGACATCCTTTATATCCTGGACCGGAACGGCAACCGGCTTCACTATACCTACGACAACAGACTGACGAAGTTGGACGACGGCCTGGGCCGCGAAGTCAACTTCACCTATACGACATTTGACAACGACCGGGTACTGACGCAGGTGACGGATCAGGGGGGGAGAAGTGTTTTTATCAATTATGAGGAAAATGCCCCGGACAACAACGGCCGCCTCACCCTGCGTTCGGTCACCGATGCCTCGGGTCAACAGACCACCCTGGGCTATACCCCTTCAAATTATGTGGTAACTCTTCAAAAGCCCGTAGGAAACACACCCTATACGCAAACCTGGCAAAATGACGTGTCCCTGGCGGGAACCTTGGCCACGCGGGTCGTGAGCCAGACCACGGCCTACGGCCATACCACGGAGGCAACGTATGATGCCGCACAGAACCGGGTGACAGAAACCCGGCCCGATAATACTGCTGTGGCGTATACACACTACGGTGAAAACCAGCCGCCCAAGAGCGTCACCGACGCCACGGGAAAGGCCATGGGCTTCACCGAGAGCAACCATGCCCAGCCCACCGGGGTGACGGACCGCATGGGGGACACCACAACGGTTGCTTACCACGCGGAGACCGGAAAAATCGCCTCCATTACCAATAACAAGGGCGATACCATCGCCAACACCTATACGGCCCAGCAACAGACCTTCACCAATCCGGACAACAACGAGACCGTGGATTTCACCTTTTATAACCTCACGCGGATTGATTACCCCGACGGCACAAACGAACAGTTCACCCATGGCGCCGGCGGCAATATTCTCACCGGAACGAACTCAAATGGGAAGACCTGGTCCTACACCTACAACGGTAAGGGACAGGTTCTGACCATTACCAACCCCGCATGCGGTGTAACCACCTACACCTACAACGCCGACACCACCATCGCCTCTGCCACCGACTCGGATACGGGGACCACTACCTATGAATACGATGCCTATATGCGGGTGAAGAAGATCATCCATCCGGATACCACCTTTGTGGAAACGGCCTACGACCTGAACAATCGGGTGACCTCCGTCACCGATGAGCTGAGCCATGCCTACACCTACGCCTATGATGCTAACGGCAATCTGACCTCGTCTACGGATCCCGCCAACAAGGCATCGCAATATGCCCACGATCTCATGGACCGGGTGACCGAAATCACAAACCGGCTGGGCAAGAAGAGTCAACTGGCCTACGATAATATCGATCGTCTGGAATCTTCCACTGACCCCAACGGGAACAAGACCCAATACGCCTACAACTCCCATGGGTGGATGGACAGAGTCACGGATGCGTCCGGAAACGTGTGGCAGACAGGCTATGACGACGAAGGACTCAGCGTCTCGGAGACCACGCCCCTGGGCCGTACCACCACCATCGCCCGCAGCAAGCTGGGGTATGTGACGGGAGTAACCGATCCCCTGAACCACAACATCACCCTTACACGGGATACCATGTCCCGGATCACCGCCTTCACGGACCCCATGGGGCGGCAGACAACTTACGGATATGATGGAAACGGGCTTTTGACTTCCGTCACTCTGCCGGTAGCGGGAGCGGCCCAATACACCCGAAACGATTTGGGCCTGTTACACAATATTCAGGACCTCAACGGGAGCAACTGGGCCTTTACACATACGAACATGGGCAGGCTTGGATCCATGACCGATCCTCTGGCCAACCAGTGGCAGTATGCCTATGACCAGCGGGGCAGGCTCAATCAGGTGACCTATCCTAGCGGCGCCACCCAGGCCCGAACCCTGGATGGGGCGGGCAATGTTACGGCCAAGACCTATTCCCAAGGCCCCACCCTTAATTATACCCACGACGACCTGGACCGCATGTTGACAGCCAACAGCCTTTCCTTCACCTACAACGCCACCGGTCAGGTCCTGTCCACCACCAATCCGGGAACCACCTTCGACGCCACCTATGACGATGGCGGACGGATCCTGACCGCCACCTATGCGAACGGGCTTTTCAGCGTGACCTATACCTATGATGAAAGGAACCTCTTGACCCGGGTAACGGACAGTCTGACCAACACCACCCTTCAGTTCATCCATGACGACGACGGGAGGCTCACGGCCATGACCCGGTCCAGTGGGATCAACACCGCTTTCGCCCTGGATAATGCCTCGCGCATCACCCGGATCCAGCACGGTACCTTGGGGGATCTCCAGTACACCTACAATGCAGCCGGTGAGGTCACCGGGCTCGATTACGACCTCCCCCTGGACCCAGCCGATTACATCAACGCCGGAATTGACACCTTCACCTACGACGCGGCGAGCCAGGTTAGCACGACTGGCTACACCCATGATGCCAGGGGAAGGATGACCACAACACCAACCAACACCTTTGCCTGGAACGGGGCATCGCGTCTCACGGCCACATCCAACGCCACCCTCACCTACAACGGCTTAGACGACCTTCTGACCCGGGAGGCGGACGGCACCACGCTTCACTCCTATTACAACTATGCCCTTGACCTCAAACCCATGGTGGCCGAGAAGAACGACACCACAGCCCAATGGGCGCGCTTCTATGTCCTGACCCCGGGAGGGCGGCTCCTCTACATGATCGATGCCTCTGACAACAACAAGGTCTATTTCTATCATTATAACAGTTTGGGTAACACACTGTTTCTGACCGATAGCACAGGCGCGGTCACGGACAGCTATGCCTACAGCCCCTACGGGAATCTCCTTGCACATACAGGCGATAATGACCAGCCCTTCACCTTCGTCGGGGCCTGGCAGATACGCCAGGAGGGGGACGGCAGTCTCTACCAGATGCGGGCCCGGTATTATGAAGCCACCACTGCCCGGTTTATTTCCAGGGAACCACTGTGGCCACGAATCGCCGAAGTCCAGACATTGAATCCATATCAGTACGCTATGCAAAACCCCTTTAAGCATGTTGATAAGAGAGGTTCTTATGAAGAAGATATCAGCAGTGATCTTGAAGCTCTTGCCTGGGTCGGTCTTTGTTTTTTTACTTATGGATTATCGGATGATGAGCAAAGTCTTGCTGTGCTCGAATCGTGGAACGCCGCTTCTATGGAAACTAGAATGGATATGCTTAACAGGATGGGCACTGTCTCATTTCATAGCCTTTGGACTTCAGTCAATTACGATCTTGATTCTGAAAACATAAAACCACAATACCTTGAAAGTATAAAAAACTATAAACGTCGTGAGGGTGAAAGTAGCATTGACGCCTATTATAGACAGCGCAGCCAAATCAGAAGAGATTTTTTAAATCGCATAATTGCACTTCAAAATTGCAAACAAAAAATGAATTTGGAACATGATTCTTCCCAAGAAGCAACCCAGTCAATATCTACCAAGAGCGAAAATTCCGCAGGAGATAATATTGCGGATGCTGAATCGCTCAGCAAAAGGCACATAGGCAAGCGCGAGGCGGCAAAGAAGTTAAGCAAAAAGCTCCCCAAGAATAGTGGGAACCCCATTCATAAGATAGAATGGACTTCCAAAGCAGATGATAATTGTGGCGATGGTATCGGCAGCCGGTTTTTTCAGCCAAAGTGATGCCGGAAAATGAAACATCCACCATTGTTTAATTCCTTTTATGTTGCGTTTTTTGTTTATTTTAGATGCCGGTGTTCAGAATGAAGGATATAGCCCGTAGGTTGGGGTGAAGAATGAACCCCAACAAAACAACCGTCAGCCCGCACAACGTTGGGGTTCGTACCTCACCCCAACCTACGATAAGATCATATAAAGGGAGTAAAACAATCATGAAAACAAAAATAACGGCAATGATAGCCATGGTTATACTCTTGAACCTTTTTATCGGGGCCTCCGCTTTCGCCGGCACGATCCAATACGCCTACGACAACGCCGGTCGCATCACCGGCGCCGACTACGGCGGCGGCAAGACCATCAGCTACACCTATGACAATAATGGGAATCTGTTGCAACGGAACGTGCAGGTCCCCACGCCGCAACAATACACCCTGACCGTGACCGTAAGCCCCACGACCTATGGCTCGGTCACGGGTACCGGCATCGATTGCCCGGGGGACTGCATCCAGGAATATAACAACGGCACGGTGGTGCAACTAACCGCAACAGCCACGTCCGGAAACACATTCCTCCGGTGGGAAGGGGGCATCACGGGGATAACAAATCCCGGGAGCGTGACCATGAACGCGGACAAACAGGCGGCGGCCTACTTCGGCGCCACTTCCGGCAATACGGATACGGACGGAGTTCCCGACGGGGCGGAAAGCGGACCTGGCGGCAACGATCCCGCCTACGACGGGAACAGCAATGGTGTCCCCGACTACCAGGAAGCCGGGGCTACCTCCCTGCCATCCTCATCGGGCGGGGCCTATGCTACGGTTGCCGTTACGGGTGCGGGACAGACCTTGGGCAGTGTACAGGCGGTAAACAACCCTTCGCCCGGAGACGCCCCAGAGGGCGTACAATTCCCCTACGGGTTTTTCAGCTTTTCCATCGACAACCTGGCAAATCCCGGAGACGCAACCGTTGCCACCCTCTATCTGCCTAAGAACACGTCCATCAACACCTACTATCAATACGGCCCAACGCCGAATAACGCCACAAAACACTGGTACAAATTTATGTACGACGGGGATACGGGAGCGGAAATCCACCAGGACGCCGGACAGACCCGGATTGTTCTTCATTTCCGGGACGGCGCACGTGGCGATAAGGACCTCACGGCCAACGGCAGGATTGACGACCCCGGCGCCCCCGCGGCAATGCAACAGCCCGTATCCAGGGTTTCCGTACCGACGCTCGATGAGTGGGGAATGATCCTGCTGGCACTTTGTCTTGCAGTTAGTGCCATGGCGATGTTAAGGCGTCGATATCGCATCTAACCCCAACAACATAAACGAGATGGAAATCCCTTTCGTGTGGTACGGTCTGGATGAAGACGATCGGGATGTTAATCTCCTCTGCCAGGGGCTGGGAGAGGGGATTATACGCCGCATCCCCAAAAGCGCCCAGTGCGGCCGGATCCTCCATATCACTGATTCAGAGAACAGGCTGGGTGAACTGATTCGCAAAAATCTGTTCCTGGTTCCCTTGGACCCCGGCGGGGGACATTTTCGCTATCACCATTTGTTTTGCCAGAGATTTGTCAGTGCCCCATGATATGAACCCGTGCCATGTCGTTAATCATTCATGCAGGAGGATTTTATGATGAAATCAGCCGTAACATTAGTAGGAATGTTCGTAACGGGCGTTTTCGTATCCGTTTTTTTGACGCTTCTGCTGTTCCCCATGTCTGTATATGCTGAAAATACCTACATCTGGCCTCAAGGCGTTATCGGGTCCTTCTCTGAT
>CAYOWC010000129.1:0-2466 GCA_964407525.1 uncultured Desulfobacteraceae bacterium
GAATTAATGTGTTTTTTTCTAATTTCCAATTTCCAGTTTCCAATTTCTCTGCGAAAACGCGAAATCACGAAAGTGTAAACTACTTTTTGGCTTAAATGAAGGAAGCCTGATTTAATACTCTCCCGTCCAGCGGGTAAAGAGATCGTGCTCGATGCCGAAGAAATCGAAGACTTTTCCAATGGTTTGATCAAGGATATCCTGAATAGTTTTGGGATGGTGATAAAAAGAGGGCACAGGCGGAAGGATGTGCGCCCCCATGTCGGCTGCCATGGTCATCAGCCTGAGATGGCCTTTGTGAAGGGGTGTTTCCCGCACCACGAGAGCCAGTTTCCTTTTCTCCTTGAGAGTGACGTCAGCGGCCCGCACAAGGAGGTTGTCGTTGTATGAATTGGCAATTCCTGACAAGGTTTTGATGGTACAGGGAATAACCACCATGCCTTCCACGAGATAAGAGCCGCTGGCCAGGGCAGCCCCCACATCCTTGTTGTCATAGACACGGGAAGCCATTTCCTCCACTTCACGGACCTTATAGGGGGTTTCGATCTCGATATTCTTTTTGCCTGATTCCGACAGTATCAGGTGGGTTTCCACGTCCATTTCAGAGAGGATCTCGAGCATTCTGGCGCCATAAATGACGCCGCTGGCGCCTGCAATGCCGATGATGATTTTTTTGGTCATATCTTTTCCAGTCTTTCGAAGTTTATTGTGTAGTTCGGGTTTAATACCCCGCCGCTTGCAGCGAGGAGTTTCATTCTTCGTGCCCTTCGTGTTCTTTGTGGTAAAATGTAAGCGTGCTATAGGATTTTCAAGGATGCCTGAACAACCGCTTCCGCAAATCCTGCATCCTCCATGTTGGTATCTACTTTGATAATTTCAATATCTGCATTGAGGCCGTTTCGCAATTCTTCCTCAAACACAAGGTCTTCCTCTGGGTCATAGGTTGCATTGCCGGGATAATCAACGGAAGACCAGCCCTTTTGAGGGATGAGCACTTTCACAGGCCCAGTGGACTTGTTGAGTTTTTCCCTGAAAGCCTTTGCTACCTCTCGCAATTCTTCAGGGGAAAGACGGATCCATGTTCGAAACTTATCGAGGTCGTACTTTCTTCGTTCATGGTAATCGGGTTTATACCTGGACTTGGATGGCGTCATATGGTTTACGCTGCACAGGGAAATGATTTGGGGAAGTCCTGCATTTCCCGCGTTTTCCATTCTTGTGGGGCCCGCATCCCTCATGAAGCCGAAAAGGTGCTCACCAACGCCTCCGGGCGCCAGGTCAATGACGCCTTGGAAAAAACCCTGGGAAATCATCTCTTCCATGGCCCTGTCGCCAATGCCTGCGGCGGAAAACCCGATAACCTGATATCCATGTTTTTCAAGGGCAATCCTCACGGAGCTTGCACATTGTTCACAGGGCCCCAACATGGTCATGGCGATGATCTTTTTATCGGCGGCCCCAGGGGTTGTGATGGCATCCTGAAGCATGCCTCCCATGGCGGAAGCTGCTCTGTCCATGACATTTTTCAGAAGGTCCGATACTCCGGATATCTCAATTACGGAATGGAACAGGTTGATGTCCCCCGTGCCGATGTACCGGGTGGACAGTCCCGGCAAGGCGGCGGTGGAAGAGATCATGATTTTGGGAACCCCGAAAGGAAGTGCCCTCATGACTTCGGTGGCCATCAGGGAACCGGTCGATCCGCCCATGCCCATCACTCCCAAAAGTTCGCCCTTTGAAAACAGATCCTGGGCGATACTGGAAGCACCCTTTATGGTGATGTTTGTGATTTTTGACCTTTCCCTGGAAGCATGGATCTCTTCAAGAGTGCTGCCACCTGCCTCTGCCACCATGGAGGGGGTGATCTCTGCCGGAGAAGGCCCTTTCCCGCGCATGGAGATGTCCATCAGCACCGGTTTCATTCCAAGGGAAGCAACCTTATCCCGGAGGTAAAGGGTTTCATCTCCCTTGGTGTCCAGGGTTGAAATAATCAGTACGGCTTTTTGCATTTCCTTCTCCCGTCCGCGGGTTGTCCAGATTTTACCATGAAAACATTTTTAACCACGAATCACGCGAATCATACGAATAGATAACATACTGCTTGTTTTCCTGTGTGAGAGGCTTGTAGCCTCGACTGTTACGGGGGACCTGCCGCTCACAAAAAAAGGTTTTCATGTCCCGGGGTGACCCAAGTTATGTCATGATCATTTAGCTCTTTAAGCAGTTCGAGGGGTTCATCCCGTGAAGTGCAGGAAAACCAGCAATTCCCATTTAAAGAATATTCCTGTGGGAGCGCTCTTGTCCGCCGTCTGTTTGGTGGGTTCCAGCCGCGAAAAATCGTGGCAAGATGCCACTCACACAGCATCCGGGAAATAAGCCCGGCCCATAATGAAAATTACTACAATAAAGCATTTCACGGGATGAATAGTAAAAGACCCCTATTTTTGTTCTGCTTCAATCTGTTCTTTG
>CAYOWC010000129.1:2566-12542 GCA_964407525.1 uncultured Desulfobacteraceae bacterium
CACGGGATGAATAGTAAAAGACCCCTATTTTTGTTCTGCTTCAATCTGTTCTTTGATCATTGTTTTCAGGGTTTCTTTATTGACTTTTCCTGAATCTCCTACCGCGGGGAATTCGTCCACCACTTCAAGGCGTTCCGGGAGTTTGAACATGGCCAATTGTTTCTCTTTGAGGAATGTTACCATTTCCTCAAAAGTGAATGTTTGGCCTTTTTTGGATATCACATAGGCGCAACATTTCTCTCCCATGGCACGGTCCGGATATCCGACGATGGCTACGGAGGCTACCTTGGGATGTTCATTGAGCAAACCTTCCACTTCGGCGGGATAGATGTTCTGGCCGCCACGGATAATCATATCTTTCGACCGTCCTAAAATCCAGAGACAGCCTTGATCGAACATGACGATGTCTTCTGTGGTGCACCATCCGTCTTCATCAAAAACCGTGGCGGTCAGTTCCTCGTCCCTGTAGTAGCCTGCCGGAGCATGGGGGCCTCTTAGATAGAGAATGCCAGGTTCTCCATCAGGTACCACATTGCCCTCTTCGTCCTCGAGCCGCACCGTATTGCCGGGAAGCATCCGGCCAACGGTCCGACGCCGCAGCTCCTTGGAATCCTCCACACTGCATCCGGAGACGGACCCCTTGTCCTGTGTTCCCAGGTCGCTGGTAATGCTGGCGCCAAAGGCTTCCTCTGCTTCCTCTGCTACTTGGGGCGAAAGGTATCCGCCGGCGGAACGGATAAACCTGAGGGAACTCAGGTCGTACTTCTTGAAGTCCGCTTCCAGCATGCGCACCAGGTGGGTGGGGACTACGCCAATGGCTGTAGCCTTTTCCTTCTCGATCAGTTCCAGGGCTCCCTCGGGTGTGAATTCCTCCAGCATGACTGTTTTGGCGCCCGCTATGGGGGCTGCAAAATAGGTCAAGGTTCCGGCTGCGCCGCCTGCATGGGGTGCAATGGCCATGGTGATATCATCTTTATTGAGGTTCCAGATATCGACCCGACCCTTCGAAGTGCAGACCCTGGGGGCGGTAGGCCATTCCACCAGCTTCGGTATCCCGGTGGTTCCGCTGGTGGTGGTGAGCAGGGCCACATCCCATTTGGCATCGAGTCTTCTTTCGTCCAGGACAGATTCATCAACCGGCTTTTTCAATCGCTCTTGGACAACGTGGGTGAGGGAGAATGTTCCTTCGGGAGCATCCGCGGGGACTTCATCGTCAAACAGGAAAAAATATTTCAAGTGAGAAAACCGCTTCTGAAGATCTCCGTACATCTCTAAGTAGTTGAATTTCCTGTAAACATTTGGAATTACCACAGCAGTGGCCTCGGTTTTTTCCAGCATATACTCCAGTTCTCTCTGGCGCAGGTAGGGGTAGACGGTCAGAGAGATGAGGCCGGCCCTTTCGCAGGCAACCCTTGCAAGAAAGCCGTAAACGCTGTTGGGGGACTGGACGATGACCCGGGCGGACTTTGGAATTCCCATCTCAACCCATGAGATAGCCATGGCATCCACCAGTTTTTTGGCTTCAGCCCAGGTAACCCGATATTTGGCATCTACCAGGGCTTCCTGGTCGGGCATTTCTTTGGCATTCCGGCTATAAAAATCGTAAAATAACTCTTCAGTCCAATGTCCATCCTGGAGGAATTCATTTACCATTTTTTCTTTATATCGAATCGGTTTCACTATCATTCTCCTTTTTTGATTTGCTTGCCCTGTCTTTGATGCCTGCCCTGAATCTGTCCCAGAATTCCTGGTCCGTGTCTTGCCAGGCTGCCCCCCATCTTCTCTCGAAATAGGATGTGGGCAATCTTTCCTGCCACGGTTCCCAGGTGCTCTTTCCCTTTTTCTTGGCCTCGAGAACGTCATTCAAGAAGGTGGTAATATTGGTCAATTCTTCTTTGGGAAGATAGGAAGCTGCGCCTTCCTTGATCGATTTCACCAGGTTGTCAGGCGTGAATGCGTGGGCAGTCAGCATGACCGCGGTAATGCCTTTTCGACGTGCAATATCCAGGAGACCATACCCGTTTACGCCCATGATATCCAGGACGGCAATGTCAAAATTTTGGGATTCAAGCAAAGTTTTTGCTTCATCAAAATTGGAAGCCCGTACTGTTTCACACATCTCCAACAGTTCTTCCAATATGTCCAATATATCGGATTCATCATCTACGATGAGGATCCTCTTGCCATCTAACAGAGCGCTGTCTGACATGATGAAGTCTCCTTGTTTTATTTCAGGGTAAACAGACGGCCCGGTTTTCAGGGCCGTCTGTACAGCATGAGCAGTGTACCCGTTTACGGATCTCTTAGATCCGCGAGTTGGTGGTTACTATCCGGCTTATAATCCAAGTTCGGACCATCTGCCTTTCACTCTTTTCACCATGTCCGGATCCAGGGCAATAGGGATCGGCTTCTTTTCCCACTCGTAAGGAATCGTGGCGTCAATAAGAAGTCTGCCGGTGATATATCTGGCATCGATGGGAAGGGAGGGATCCAGAGGTGTAGATCGTCCTCTCTTGATAACCTGACTCCTGTTGGGCTGGAATCGGAAACTCAGAGCATACATGACCCTGGGAATATCCCAGGCATCAATATCATCGTCCACGACGATGACGGTTTTGAGTCCGTACGCCCCCATCTCAGTGGAGATGGCGGCAGTGAGTACCTGATCGGCGTGACCTGGATATTTCGTTTCTACGGAGATGATAGCCAGGAACCTTCCGGAACCTTCGGGAGGACAGTAAACGGACTTGATTCCGGGGATATTCATCTCGTCGGTAAGCTGCTGCCACAGGGTGGCGCCATAGGAGAGAGCCATGACCATGTGGGTATCCGTTACAGCGCGTCCAACGGTGGTGGAATACATGATAGGATTGTCCCGATGGGTGACACATTTGATGTCCATGTAATTTCTGGGATCGGTTCCTACGCCGGAGTAATAGCCCGTGTACTCGCCAAAGGGACCCTCTTCCATGAATTTATCAGCGTCGCATTCTCCTTCAAGGACGATTTCTGCATACGCTGGGATGGGCAGATCGACCGTTTCCCCCTGAACGACCTTGCAGGCTTCTCCACGGATGGAGCCGTACACATCATATTCAGAGATGTTCGCGGAAACCCTTGCTGCACCGAGGATAAACAGAAGAGGATCGCATCCGATGATGGAGGCGCAGGGCATCGGTTTGCCCATCTTCTGGTATTTTTTCAGCATCTGGTCTGCATGTTTTCCTTTGATAAACTGGGTTCCGATCTTGTCTTTGCCCAAAAGCTGAGACCTGTAGGTACCCAGGTTTACCCAACCCGTTTCGGGATCTTTCGTGATGATGAAATGGGCGGTGCCGATGAACCTGCCGCCATCCAGGGGAAAGAAATGGGGAACGGGGAACTTATACAGGTCCACATCGTCACCCATGATGATATTCTGCTTGCAGGGGGCGTCTTTCTTATCTACAAATTCAGCAGGAATGGGATTTCTCCCCATTTTTACCCAGGCTCTCAGGACTTCGGGCAGGGGGGTTTCCTTGGGCAATCCAAGAATGAGGGCCAGTTTCTGTGCAGTGGTGCACGAACTGGTCAAGACCGGTGTATCATAGTCTTTGACATTCTCAAAAAGCAAGGCCGGACCCTGGGCTTCTTCATTGATTTTAGCAATGTGGGAAAGCTCAAGGTTCCAATCCACTTCCGCGGTAATTCTTTTGAGCTCGCCTTCTTTCTCCGCCAATGCAATATAATCTCTCAAATCTTTCATGAAATTTCTGCCTCCATAATATAGGTTAAAGGGGTTAAAGAAACTCTATATAAAAAAATAATAGTCAAACTATAGAACGGGTTATCCAGGTATCTTGATCCGTTTCATGGCCTGAGCCATGAGCAGCTGATAACCGCTTTTGCGGCCGATAACGGACTTTTTCTTGCGCTGGCTCCAGACTGTCTCAGGGCGGGCCTGTACTATAAAGATACTCTCAGGAAATTCGAAGTCGCCATCAACAGCCCACTCGATATCCATGGGACGCCCGTAATGTTTTTCGATAATACCGGCTACTCTAGCCAACTCTTTTACTTCCATGCTTTCCATACAGCATTCGCATTGCATTTCTTCCGGCACTTCCACATCGACTGTTTCTCCTTTTTCCGCGTCATGAATGCATTTGATATGTTTGGTCGATATGGTTCTTTCGTTGGTTTCCATGACCACTTTATCCACGACAAATTTGTCGGGATTGACGGAACCGGATACAACGGTTTCTCCCAGTCCCCAACTCCCTTCAATGACTACCTTTGAAGGGTCGCCATTGGTGGGATTAAGGGTAAACATGACCCCTGCTGTTCTTGAATTGACCATCTTTTGAACCCCCACACTGATGTAAACCTTTTCGTGGGGGAAATTGTTTTTGTTCCTGTAATCGATGGCGCGTGGTGTGTAGAGACTGGCCCAGCAGTTTCGGACTCTTTCGATGATCCGGTCTGTTCCCACAACCCAGAGGTAGGTGTCTTGTTGTCCGGCAAAACTGGCAGTGGGAAGATCTTCAGCAGTGGCGCTGGATCGAACGGCAACCGGCACATCCTTCATGCCGCATTTCTCGCAAAGCCCGGAATACCCCTCTTTAATAGCCGTTTTAATTTCGTCATTCATAGGGGTATTGTTTATCAGATCCTGAATCTCACTGCTGGCCCTGTCGAGTGAGTCCATGTCGTCCTGCCCCATATTGGAAAGGATATCGATGATCTTTTCTCTTATTCCCGTCTCCGAGATGAATGTAAGATAGCTGTCCGTTGTTACTGCAAATCCCGGTGGAACACGAATGCCGGCCTTGATCATCTCCCCTAAACTGGCATTCTTGCCTCCAACCGTCGGGAGGGATGTCTTATCCAGAACTTCAAAATTGAGAATGTAATCCATCTATTCCTCCATGGAGCCTTTACTGGTCGGGTGTTTGGCCCGGAAGTGTGGGCACGTTTCGGGAAAGGGGAGGAGGGCAAAGTGATTTTCATCGGTGTGCCCTCCTCCCTGTACATGACCGGGAAGGACGTTAGATTATGAAGCGCGCTCCAGAATCGTAACGACTCCCGTCTCTCCATCAACTCGGATTGTATCACCAGTCTTGATGACCGAGGTTGCGATTCCGACGCCTGTGACCGACGGAACACCGTATTCCCTGCAAACAATGGCCGCATGGCTTGTGAGTCCGCCGATATCTGTTACGGCGGCCTTGATTTTTGTGAACACCGGCGCCCAGGATGGATTGGTAGTGGGGCAAACAAGGATTTCACCTGGTTCAAGGTCCATGACCTCCTTGAGGCGTTTCAATACTCTTGCCTTTCCTTCCACAACACCGGCTGATGAGGCGAATCCCTTGAGCTCTTTGACATCTGCGGGATCGATATCCACACTGCCTTTAAGCCATTCCTGGACCTTGTCGGTGGTGACGCCCCACAGCATAACCGTAAACGGCTCTGCCACTTCTTCGGGTGGAACGCCGAGAGCCGGAGTAGGCGACCATTCGGCTGCTGCGGCAAGGAGCTTTCTCCGCTTGGCAACCTTGGCTTTGTAAAAATCTCCCCTTAGAGGAATGTCGACGCCCAAAGCCCAACCGGTTGCAAGCTCGGTAAGGATTTCAGGTATTTCATAACGATTGAACATGAAAATGTCGTCCACATTTTCTATCATGTCGTTATTCACCAGTAGGGTACCAAAGGCTCTGACCTTGGAATACCATATGGTGTGGAACCAGTGCTCAACCCAGAACAGGTGGTCTTCGGCATACCGATAAATGGTTCGAACCACTTTGTGGGCATCGTCAAAGGCTTGTCTGTCTTCGTCGGTGCTGATCAGATCCCGGTATTTGGCGATGGTTTCTTCCCTGTCTTTGTCAAGGGCCTCCAAATCCCGTTCAATGGTTTCCCCATTCTCCAGCCGTTCTACATAACTCTTGATGTACCCGTACGGTATATCGAGTTCATCAATCCAACTCCCCTCATAATGGAACCAGCCGGATCCGCACGATACATAAAACCACGGGTCTTTGGCTTCTTCAAAAGCTTCGAGCCATTTTTTCCCATCAGAGATTTTTCCCAGGGCTGCTATTTTTTCTTCCGCATTGGTTTCACCCTTCAGAATACCCGCTACCCCTTCCATGGATACGGCCAGTCTGGACAGCTTGCACAATTCTTCTTCAGGGCGGAACATGGATACGTAGGCGCCGGCTACCATCTTTCCGATGGCGCTTTCGCTGATGCCCGGAAAAAGCTTTCTGGCGACATCTCCAAACATGAGATAGGCGAGGTAGGTCAGGTTCAGCATTTCGAAATGAAACTGCCATCCCTTGATCATTTGATTCACAAGCAGATCAAATGATTCAAGCAGGTCGTATGAGGCATAATATCCCCTTGGCGCAGGAATGACCTGGTCTTCAGGGACAAACTTTGGAAGTTCCGTGGGGATATCCAACGCCTTCATCTCTTCGCCAAGAGCCTGTAGTTTTGTGAGCCATTTGTCCCACAATTCATTGTAGTGCTCAAAGACATAGAAGACCCGTTTTTCGAACAACGCGGCCTTTTCTCCGATTACCTCATCCGGTGGAGGCGCTACTGCACAGATGTACAGGTATCCTCCAACCAACCTCTGGGCAACCCCCTGGGCGGGCGGAATGCAGAAGACCCTGGTGGTATATTGCGAAAGGGAAATCTGCCATGCCTCTTGAAAAAGCAAGTCTAACGGCGGCATCGGTTCTGGCGCGTGTATCTTGTCCTGGTACCAGAACTGATTGCTTTCCCACTCCCCTCTTTCTTTGGAAAAAAGAAAGTGAGAAGGATACATCTCTTCCCAGCCTTCAAGTTCCGGCGGAATCTCGATGTCGTGTGGATCCGGAAACCTTGCTACCTTTTCATCTGCCATTTTTTCACCCTCCCTGTTTAAAGGTTTGGTTGGTATTTTGGATTCTCGAAGAAGAGATCCAGTCGAAAAGATATTCCCATTGCGAGACGGAAGTTGTCAATTTGATTATCGTTATGACATTCATAATCTTTACTTATGTAATATTATGAGGTATAAGTTTTATTTGGATGTGGTTTTCTAAGTAGTACCCATCCATAAATGCAATTGTGGGCACTGTGGGTTTCCAATTCAGAAATGACCTTTTCGCAAGGTCAAGAAAAACAAGGGTTTGCGCGGAGGCGTACGATAGTACGTCGCACAAGGAAACCCGCAGTTTTATCCGCCTCTGGCGGGTTGACGCCGACTTGTCCCGAATTACTCGGGGGATTGCGGAAAAGGGCCATTTATGGATGGAAACTAAGTAAAGGGGTATTTCGGGAGATACTTCATGATCAATCTGAACCAATTGAGGATTTTTTATTACGCTGCAAAGAATATGAGTTTCACCAATGCAGCAAAAGAACTCCATATAAGCCAGCCCGCAGTTACCTCACAGGTAAGACAGTTTGAAGAAGCGTGCAATCTTGTTCTCTTCAAGAGGAAATGGAGGAAGGTCTTCCTGACGGATGAGGGGAAAGTCCTTTATGATTACGCCACCAAGCTTTTCAAGCAGGAAGAGCAGATAGAAAACGTCATAGACGATATGAAGCGGTTGAACCTGGGGGTGCTTCGACTGGGAACGACCAAGACCTATGCCCGCTACTTCATGCCCTATATGATGACGGCATTTCACGCATCCTATCCGAAGGTGAAAATTCATTTGAATGAAGGGAGTTCCCTGGAAATGATCAACAGCCTGCTCCATTTGGAAAACGAAGTAGCGGTCATTGCCAAGGCTGAAGATAATTCCGATGTCTCTTTCACGCCATTTAGCCAGGAGGAACTCGTGGTGATTATGGCTCCTCAGCACCATTTCGCAAAAAGGCAAACCATTTCTTTTGAAGAAATCGCCAGAGAACCTGTAATTATGAAGGAAATCGGGTCCGGTACCAGGAGGGCGGTAAATGAGCTGTTCGAACGGTTCGGTGTGGAGCCGGACATCCTTGCGGAAACAAGTAACACCGAGTTCATAAAGCAGCTGGTTATGCGCGGCGAAGGGTTTTCTTTCCTGGTGAAGGAGGCGGTTGCCCTGGAACTGAAAGAAAAAAAACTGGTTGCCGTTGATCTTGAGGAAGGAAAGTCCTATCTGGACATCAGTATTGCCTACCTGAAAAAGCAGCAGCTCTCCAGGCCAGCGCAGGCTTTCCTGGATATCCTGGGGAGAATAACGCCTGAAAATATTCTTAAGATGGGCATCGGCGCTCTAACCGCGGAGTTTTTGAAAAGACGTAGATGAGCATCTTTCTGGGGGAAAGCCGCGAACCGTGGTGTATAACACGAACATCTCACCATGAAGGGCATGAAGAACATGAAGGGTAAAAAAAAAGCCTTTCGAGGCGGGTTACCCAGATGTAAGTTGGACTGCCTACTGCTTACTGCCTACTACCTACTTTTCGTATGAGCTATCTTACCTTCCCTTGATCATCTCATCCATCGTCTGTGCGATGGTCTCTGCAAAAGGCTGATCGTTGATATGGAAATCCTCTTCCGTGAGTTCAATTTCCGGATCGAGCTTTTGTTTCAGGGTTCTGATGAATGTTTGAGTCAGGGCGGGTTCAAACAGCGGACCTTCCTTACTGTCTGCTTCCGACCATCCACGAAGGGGAATCATCACTCTGGTCGTGGAAGGCGAATGATTGAGTTTTTCCGCTAACTGGTTGGCAAGAAAGACGGTTTCGATTTCATCGAGGCGAATAGCCGACCTGAAATCGTAAAAGAAGATCTTTCGATCTTTGTACTCCTGGGGAATGGTATCTCTGGTAAATTCAAGGACGGCGCAATCCAGACCCCCCGGAACGACCAGGCGGGGGATAGGCTCCGAATGGGGCATAAGCCGGGAAGGGCCTATCCCGGAACAATAGCCGCCTTTGAGCTCATCGGCCAGTTCATGGGTTGCCAGATCCAGTATCCCGTCAAAATACCCGTCCGCAGCCAATTCCTCCATGGCCATACCGCCGGTTCCGTTTGCATGAAATGCGACAACTTCATATCCCATGTCATTCAGTGCCTGTTTTACCAGTTCGGCCCCTCGCGTAATAAATCCAAAAAAGGTTAGGGCAATCCTCTTTTTTCTACCGCCGGGGTTCCATTGGTCCCGCACCATGCCGCAGACAGCCCCGGCGGCGCGGTCCAGTACCATCCCCGATATACTGTTTACCCCGAGAAGATCTATCACACTGTGCATCATGGTGATATCTTTTGTCCCCACAATCTCTTTCATATTTTTCGCAGCCACCGTGGAAACCATGACCTTCGGAATGCCCATGGGAAGCACGCGCATGACGCTGGTCCCCATATGGGTTCCGGTCCCGCCTCCGGCTGAGACGATGCCGGCTATTTTTCCCTTCAGGTGAAGGCTTTGAATGAGGTTAATTGCACGGGCGACAACTCCTTTAATGGCCTCGTCCCTCGGTACCATCCGGTCTCTTGCGGCTTCTTGCATCTTGGCGAACAGGTCAAAATCAGGAGGAAAAGAAGGTTGTGCCTTCGTTCCGATATTGATTGTGATAGCTTTAAGCCCCCTTTTTTGAATGCGATCTCTCAAAAACAGGTGCTCTTCTCCTTTTGAATCAAAAGTGCCCAAAACAACAATATATTTTTCCTGATTCATTCCCTGTCTCCCGGTTCTTTTATTTGTTTATTTACCCGACAGCCATGCAACCTATTTCTAGAAACCGGCTGGAGAATATGTGATATCTTACTTCTGTGTCAATGGGTTTGTTGCTTTTCCTGCTGCCCCGGAATTAAAAAGTCTATTAGGTTCAATATGTTAATGTGAATAGGGACGCTCAAGTATTGTTTTCTCAAAGAACTATGTTTTGTACGACCTTGCACGAGTAGACTGAAGCCCGTGTGTTAAATGTTAGTCGACAAGTATATTGTCATCATACAACCTAAAAACTGCAATTAGCTTTTGGCTATTAGCCGTTAGCTTAAAGATCCTAA
>CAYOWC010000130.1:0-12472 GCA_964407525.1 uncultured Desulfobacteraceae bacterium
TGAAAATCCAGGGCCTGCGGTCCCCCCATTATAACCGGCGCGCCGACCTGGTCTGTTTTGTAAACGGAATCCCCCTGGTTTTTATCGAGCTAAAGGCGGTCTACCTGAACATAAGGGCCGGGTTTGACAACAACATCAGAGACTATTTCGATACCATCCCCCACGCTTTTTACCACAATGCCTTTCTTGTAGTAAGCAACGGCGACCGGGCCCGGTATGGCACCATTACGAGCGAATGGGAACATTTCAGCGAATGGAAACGAAATGATGAAAAGGACAAAGGACATCTTGAAGCGACCGTTCTGTTGGACGGGATGTTGAAAAAGGAACGGTTGCTGGACCTTTTGGAAAATTTCATTGTCTATGACGACAGTAAGCCGGGCGGCGCCCGAAAGGTTCTTGCCCGAAATCATCAGTTGCTGGGGGTCAACCACGCTGTAAATTCGGTATGGCGGCAGGAGGAATTGAAGCGGAGATTTCCTCCGGAAAAACGACTGGAATACTATGAATACCATGAACAAGAAACATTGCTGGCGGCAGAAAAGGATCAACCTGAATTTATTCCTCCTAAAAAGCCGCTTCCAAAAAAGGCAGAAAAAATTGTCGGGCTGCCAATGGTCAAAAGAGCACATCCGGACCTGGGTTTGTTGGGGGTATTCTGGCACACCCAGGGTGCGGGAAAATCCTATTCAATGGTGTTCTTTACGGAAAAAGTCCGCCGACTGGTTCCCGGAAATTTCACATTTGTGATCATGACCGATCGGAAAGACCTGGACGACCAGATTTACAGAACATTTGCGGGCTGCGGCGTTGTGGATGAAAAAACCCCAAGAGCCGGTTCGGGAGAGGAACTGGAAAAATTGCTCAAGGAGGACCATCGCTATATCTTCAGCCTGATCCATAAGTTCAACAAATCGATCTCCCACGAAAAACCATACAGCGAACGGGACGATATTGTCGTTCTTTCCGACGAGGCCCACCGCACCCAGGCGGGGAAACTGGCCCGCAATATGCGGTTAGCCCTTCCCAATGCCGCGTTTATCGGTTTTACGGGAACCCCTCTGTTCAAATACGACCATCTGACGCGGCGCATTTTCGGGAATTATGTTTCCAGATATGACTTCAAACGTTCGGAGGAAGATGGCGCCACGGTAAAACTGGTGTATGAAAACCGGGGAGAAAAACTGGGTCTTACCCGCATGGATTTGAATGATCGCATTGCGGAGAAAATTGAAGAGGCCGACCTGGACCCGGATCAGATTTCTCTTTTGGAAAAGTTGCTAGGCAAGGATTATGAAGTAATTACTGCGGATGATCGACTGGATAAGGTCGCCGATGATTTTGTGGAACATTGTGTAACCCGGTGGGAGTCCGGAAAATCCATGCTCGTCTGCATAGACAAGCTCACTTGCGCCCGCATGTATGAGAGGATTCTGCCCCGATGGAATTCAAAAGGTGAAACCCTGAAAGATGAACTTGCTCAAAAACAGGCGGAGCAGGATACCGCAACGGATGAATTCTCCCGTGAAAGGCTCAAAAAGGAAACAAACAAACTCCAAAAGCAAATTGCATGGGCGGACCAAACGATCCTTGAAATCATCATCAGTGAAGGGCAGAATGAAGTCAGGGATTTCAAGAAATGGGATTTTGATATTCGACCACACCGGGATTTGATGAAGAACGGTTTTGAGACCTCTGACGGTAAGCGAGTGGATGTGGAAACGGCTTTTAAAGATCCCGGTCATCCGTTTCGCATCGCCATTGTGTGCGCCATGTGGCTCACGGGTTTCGACGTGGAATGCCTTTCGACCCTTTACCTTGATAAACCCATGAAGGCCCACACCCTCATGCAGGCCATCGCCCGTGCCAATCGGGTCTTTCCAGGTAAAGATTGCGGCGTGATCGTGGACTATAACGGTATGCTGAAAAGCCTCAGGGAAGCCATGGCCCAATATGCCCTGGGCGATGACGTTGATGATGGAAACGGTGGAGAGGAGATTGTCGCCCCTATAGAAGATCTTTTGAAAGGGCTCATCGAGGCCATTGAGGCAGCCGAGGACCATCTTGAAGCGTTAGGATTTGACCCGTCAAGATTGATCGGTTCAGAAGGATTTGAACATATCGAAGCGCTGCGGGATGCTGTGGAAGCTCTCTACACCTCTGACGAAGCCAAGCGTCGTTTTGAGATCATGGCAAGACAAATCTTCAGCCGCTTCAAGGCGTTGCTCATGGAGCCCTCCGTATTTCAATATGCAGAACGTCACGACCATATTGAGACCATCTACAAAAAGCTGGGAGAACGACGGGACACATCGGACGTAACGGATGTCCTTAAAGAGATTCATAGAATCGTCAATCAGGCGATTCGAACAAACGAGACCGGAGTTGATCAGGCTGAAGGGCTTACCCTTGATCTCAGCCAGATTGATTTCGAAAAACTGCGAGACGAGTTTGCGAAAAAGGTAAGGCGAAAAAAGACAGCGCTGGAAGATATCCGTAAAATAGTAGAGAAAAAACTGGAGCAAATGCTTTCCAAAAATCCGCTACGGATGGATTATTACAAGAAATATCAGGAGATTATTTCCGATTACAATAGAGAAAAGGACCGTGCGACCGTTGAAGAGACATTCACCAAGGTTATGGATCTTGCGAAGCTCATGGATGCAGAGCAAAGGCGGGCCGCTGAGGAAGGGCTTAACGAAGATGAATTGGCGCTATTTGATCTGCTCAGGAAAGAAAACATCAGCAAAGCAGATCGAGAGCGGCTGAAGCAGGCCAGCAAGGGGTTATTGGAATCTTTGACAGCCCTTTTGGAGCCCATAGAGAGTTGGACGGAAAAAGAGCAAACCCGAGCCGAGGTAAAAGTCTTCATCCTGGACAACCTTTTTGGGGCGCTTCCTACTCCCGCTTACAGCACAGAAGAAACCGGGAATGTTGCAAACCGCATATACGATTATGTTTGGCAGCGTAGTTCCATCGGAAATCCATTGGGTACACCAGCAGCAGCTTGATTTGAAGATTGTAGACGAACACCCAGGACAGAGAGAACATGAACTCAAAACCACCTCATCATAAATGGACCTTCCTCGCCCGTTTCCGGCGGAACGCCTTCGGCTGGCGCTCGCAGCCGGCCATTAAGCGAGTCAAAGAAGCCGTATCCGAGATAAAAAAAATTGCGCGAAAAGATCCCCTGTTGGGAGCCAAAGGGGCGGTTTTGCTATTGCAGAAACTCTCACCGGCTCTGGGGCATGTGGACAGTTCTTCAGGCGCCATCGGTACGGCAGTCAATAAAGCTATTGACACATTGGCGCCCATCATTGAAAAGGCCCCGGCCGATGATGGTCTGAGAGACAAGTGGCTGGAACGTCTCTGGGAGGCCTTTCAAGAAGACGATATCCCCTATATTGAAAACCTGGCCAATTTCTGGGGAAATCTCTGTGCAAGTCCCGAACGGGCCTCACAATGGGCCGACCACTTGATGCCTCCGATTCGCATGTCCTGGGGACCGGATCCCGAACTACACGGCCACTTCAAAGGCACCACCGCATGCCTGAGTGCCTTGCTCAAAGCCGGACGAAACGAAGAGATTCTAGCCCTTCTTGATCTGGCGCCCTACAAATTCTGGATTTACCGGGAGTATGGCGTAAGAGCACTGGCTGCTATGGGAAAAAATGCTGAGGCCCTTCGCTATGCCGAAGACTCCCGTGGGATGAATGAGAGTCCCATCGCCATCGCTCAAACCTGTGAAGAGATTCTACTTTCAAGCGGAATGGCTGAAGAGGCCTACAAGCGCTACGCCATCGAAGCCAATCGAAAAGGTACCTATCTCGCCACCTTTCGGGCCATCACCAAAAAATACCCTTACAAGGAGGCGAACAGTATCCTTCGTAACCTGGTGTCCAGCACGCCGGGAGAGGAAGGCAAATGGTTTGCCGCAGCCAAATCCGCAGGGCTTTACAGTGAGGCCATTGCACTGGCCAACCAAACGCCCTGCGACCCGAAAACCCTCACCAGGGCCTCAAGAGATATGACTGAAACAGAACCGTTTTTCGCCATGGAGGCAGGCCTCACCGCACTCAAATGGCTGGTCGATGGCTACGGGTACGATATCACGGCCATGGACGTGCGGAAGGCCTATGATTATGCCATGGAGGCCGCTGAAAACGCCGGGTGTAGGGACGAAGCCTTTGAACGGGTCCGTAAACTGGTTGTGGAAGAGGTTTTCGGGGAGCGGTTTGTTACCAAAATTTTATGGCAGGAACTTGGATTACCGAAAACATAAGGGCTGCAGTCGAAAATTGTCTGACCGTTTGACAATCACAATAGAATTGGATCAGATCAATTCAAGTCACTAATAATATATGTATAATATTGACAAATGCGGAGGTGCATGATGGAAAAGCATATTCAGTATATTGAGAGAACCCACGAATATTACAGTGGCCAGGGCTACGACAAGACTTACAACTACGCGCACAACGAAGTCATCCCTTTCGTCCGGTTGAAGAAACCGCTTTCTGAATGCCGTGTAGCGCTGGTGACTACAGCCTCGTTCCTGCTATTAGACGAGGGGGGCGTTCCTCTCGAAGAACCCAAGATGTTAGGAACCAATGAAATGGAGGTCTTCACAGTTCCCAGCGACTGGCCTGTGGAACGCATTTTGTCTACCAGTGAAGATCACGACCGCTACCAGACGGACATGAAAGACATCAATGCCTTTTTTCCCATCACACGGATGCAGGAATTTCTCGAGGAAGGGGTATTCGAAAGCCTGAGCAAAAACTTTTATCGAACCCTGCCCAATTACAGCCACCGCAAAATCCTCCAGGTGGATGGCCCGGAAATCCTCCGCCAATGCAGGGAAGACAACGTGGATGTGGCTTTGCTTACGCCTGTCTGACCCATTTGCCACCAGACCGTGAGTCTGGTTGCCCGCGTGCTGGAAGCAGGAGGCATTTCCACAGTTACCTTTACCAATGCTCGGGATATTGCCGCCAGTGCCGGCAACCCGAGGCAGATTTTCCTCAATTATCCCCTCGGAAATTCCGCGGGCCGGCCCCATGATCCGGAGAACCAACGCAGTGTCCTGCGCGCAGGGCTGAAACTGCTGGAGGATGCCGAAAGACCCGGGATCATTGTCGATCTTCCCTATACATGGTCCGACAGTAGGGAGTGGATAGGGAAATTCATGACCAACGAGCAGCCTTTCATTTCCGAAGATGCGGAAGCCAGGCGACAGGAATCGTTGCAAACAGCGCGGGAGCAAAAAAATAGCGCCGAATATCGAGGCTAAAAGCCTCTCTCACAGTTTCAGAGCCACTTCTCTTCTCCTGTGTGAGTGGCGTCCTCGCCGCGACATCCCTGGTTCCTGGTAATCAGAGGTGCCTATAGCCGCGGTTGTCGAGGCTACAAGCCTCTCACACAAGTCCAAAGCTACTTCCATTCCCCCTCATTCACTGTGTGAGTGGCGTCCCGCCGCGACTCTACACATGATAACGGCAATACCAGTGGGGATACTCATGAAAATCTTTCACCAAACCCGCCCGAACCGGGTTATGTAAACAGTAACGAATCACATCCAGCAAAACCTCATCCTTCCGAACCCCGTGATCATGGTACTGTTTGTTCCACACCGGCCCTTCCCGATTCAAAACCTTGTTAATGCTCCGGGCGGTGAATCCCTTGAACCGTTGCATCAGTTCACCCAGGGTACCCCTGACCAGATCGGCCACCATGTGCACATGATCCGGCATAACCACTGCGGCCTCCAGGGAAATTCGACCTTCTTCGTTCAGATATTTCAGGCTGTTCAGAACAATCTCGGCAGCCTGATGGTTTTCGAATATGGGTTTTCGCTCAAAAGTGGTCGTGGTCAGAAGATATATTTGTCCGGGGATGGATCGACGGCCAGTCCTGAGTTTTTTAGACCCTTTAAAGGGGATATCACGTTTTGAATTGGTCATGGCATCCTTCTTGTCGAGGCTGAAAGCCTCTCTCACAGATTCAGATCCTCTTTCCCTTTCTTCCGTGTATCCCAATCTCTTGTGTGAGCGGCGTCCTCGCCGCGACATTCTTTAATTCCCTGGATGAAAGGCTTGGGCCCAAATTGTCGAGGCTACAAGCCTCTCACACAGGATGGAGCCCCTCTTGCCACTTATTCATCTTTCAAACCTGCGATAATATCCTCGATACCCATGAATGCCGACTGAGCTTCCTGGATGGAAACCCTGACAAAACGTACCGTATCCCCGGGTTTCAGCTGACCCAACAGGGGAAGATCGGCGGAAATCACCGTCGCGATCTTCCTGTACCCCCCCGTTACGGTCTCATTCAAAATGATAATCGGCTGGTCGTTTCCTGGAATCTGTATGGCTCCAGGGACGACTCCCTCCGAAAGAATCGATCCCTTCAGGCCTGTTTTCGTACCAATGGCGGCTCCCGCCAGCCTGATCCCTGTCCGATCAGCATGCCCTGTAACCTTGTATGGGGTTGTCAGAAACGTGTTCCACGAGCTCGAAGGAAAATGATTATCCTGTGGTCCGGGAATAATCCGTATGAGCACATCTGACAAATACCGGGGAAACCATTCAGGAGCCAAAAACCGCCCCGCCACCCCTAAATGGAAATGGGGAGAGACCGATGTCAGGATGTCCCCCTTTCGGAGGAATCGCCCGTCAAGGCCTCCAAACCCCGCGCCAAGATTGGTGGCCTTGCTCTCCATGATATGAGGAACACTTATCCCTCCCCCTACAGCGAGATAGGCTCTGCACCCGCTTTTTGGTCTTCTAAATGAAAGTTGTTCGCCTTTTTTTATTAGCCGGGAACACCACATGGCAACGACATTCCCATTGATCTGAGGAGCAAGATCTGCCCCTGTGACGGCCAGAATCATATCCTCCAGCGCCCTTACAACCAGGCCCATCAGCGTAATTTCGAGGCAGGCCGCACCTTCCTGATTACCCACTAGAAGATTACCAACCCTCAGGGAAAATGAATCCAAGGCCCCGCTCGGCGGTACACCGTACCTTCCGAACCCGAAACGACCCAGATCCTGGATAGTCGTGAGAGGCCCCGGGGACACAATTTCTAAAGTCTTTACATCCGCCACGATTCCACATCCTCTCTGGAAACGGAAACAAACCGAACCTGATCGCCCATTTGCAGAAGTGCGGGAGGCTTTTTCCCTGAATCGAAAAGTCTCAAGGGAGTTCTTCCAATGACCTGCCATCCTCCCGGACTTTCGGAAGGATATATCCCCGTCTGCTCTTGTGCCAGGCCCACCGAACCACGTGGGACGGCGGTACGGGGAGTTTCCTTCCTAGGGGTCATCAGGGCAGCAGGAAGTTCGCCCATATAGGGAAAACCTGGGGTGAATCCTATCATGTATACATGATAAATGTGCTGGGTGTGCAGTCGAATAATTTCTTCCGTCTCAACAGAGTGGTATTGGGCAACCCATTCCAGATCCGGCCCGTGCTCGCCCCCGTAGACCACCGGAATTTCAACAATTTCAGGGTCAGGGATCGGACCATTGTCAATGGTCTTAGCCATATCCAGGATTGTTTCCTGGAGAATACCTGAGGTCGTCTGGAAGGGATCAAAGATAAAAAGAAGGGAGTTGTACCCTGGAACAGCTTCAATGACCCCTTCCATGGGATAATCATGATGATACAAGAACAGCTTTCTGACCCGGTCATTCACTGCCCTGTCGATACCCTCCCCAAAATAAACAATCAGGGAGCGATCCCCCATGGCACGGAATTCTGGAATTTCATGGTTCATAATTTTCTTAGCTCGGATTTCACGGGTTTCACAGTCATTTTTTCTCTGCGCCTCCGCGTCTCTGCGCGAGACCGAGTTCCTGTTTTACAAAAAAGTGCCCATGGGACACACTTCAATTCCCGAAGCCGTAAGAGCCTCCCGGATTTTCCGAACCAGTGCCAGGGCTTCCGGGTTATCACCGTGGACACAAATAGTTTCCGCCTTCAGTTCCATGTCGCTACCGTCTATTGCACTTACCTTTCCTTCGGAAACAAGCTTGACAATGCGATCAGCCACCCCCTCTTCATCGTGCAAAACTGCCCCAGGGGTTTTTCGAGACACAAGAGACCCATCCGAATTGTACGCCCTGTCGGCAAAAAACTCGAATGCGATACGGATAGAATGCCTTGCAGCGATCGCTTCAAGCTGTCCTCTATTAGGGCCTGCCAACGCCACGAGAATCAGATCCTTATCCAGTATCGAAAGGGTTTCCGCGATTGCTTCCCAGATGTCCACATTTTCAACCGCCATGTTGTACAATGCACCGTGGGGCTTCACATGCTGAAGAGAAATCCCCTGACTGCGGGCCACAGCCTGAAGAGCCCCGATCTGGTAAGTCACAAAATCCTTGATTTCTTCAAGGGTCACCTCCATTTTCCTACGACCGAACCCTACCAAATCAAGCAGACCGGGGTGGGCGCCTGCACCAACACCGTGTTTTCGGGCAATATCTAATGTTCTCTTCATGACCGATGGATCGCCGGCATGGAAACCGCAGGCGATATTGGCTGAACTGATCAACGGAATCACCTCTTCATCAAAACCGATTTTGTAGACCCCGAAACTTTCTCCCACGTCACTATTGAGATCGATCTTCTTTTGCATTTTTCACCCTTCCTCCCCACGCTGTTTTCTGTGTATAATAGGATAAAATAACTCCATGTTCAACCCAAAAACAGTTTGCACTTTTTGTCAGGCAAAATTCAATCCTCGTTCCCACGCTCTGCGTGGGAAAGCCCTTTTGGACAATCAGCGTCCTTTTTTGTTTTACATCGGCCCTTCATGGTTTTACCATACGGACGCGGAGCGTCCTCCCAAACATTCCCACGCAGAGCGTGGGAACGAGAGAAAATGAAATATGCATTCAACCTAAAAACCTTCAGGCATCAATTCTTACGATGGGCACAATTTTTTTAAACGTTGTGGGAGTGACATCCTACCACGACTTTTTGCGGCTGGAACCCACTCAAGGGACTGTGGACAAGAGCCGCTCTCACATAGATCTTTTTCAAAATGAGAATTGGTGAAAACTCACTTTTCATGACTATTACCCATCAAAATTCCCGGTCCCCGTTCCTGCAATACGGATATCCTGTTCTATGCATCCTTTCAGGCCTGATTGTGGCCCAAGTCATCGCCACATTCCAAGTCTATGTCTCCAATATAGAACTTCAAGCCAGCTTGAAGATCATCAAAAACGCCGGATATCTGGCCATCCCCAATCAAACTATCATAAACCGTTTGCAGGAATTCGGACCAGCCTTTTATGGGGGTCTTTTTTTTACCTTGAGTATTGGGGCTGGTCTATCCTTGCCGGCATTTGGCGCATCATGGATCTGGGTTCGGATTTTCTCCTCCAAGACATCCATCCTGCTGCTTCTCCTCATTCCGTGGCTTCTGTCTCTCGTGTTGGTGAATCGCCATGGCTTCTCCCCTTTTGTATCCGCCTATTTCCTTTTTATTCCCGTCACTGTCTTCCGGATGACCCGGAAGCTGATGCCATCCCTATTGCCGGGACAGTTCCGGGCCTTTAAAATCATCCACCCCGGGTTGTTTATCATCCTCGGGTTTTTGTGGGCCTGGCAAATGGGTGGCAATGTATTCATGGACGTACGGGACAACCTTCTTCTCTCAAGCTCTCTCGGGGGAAAACTGAATGCCTTTTACTATCGATACACTTTCTATCCCGCACAAGTATTCAAGCCACTGAACCGGAAAGGACTCAAGACCTGCCTGATCACCCAGGTGGGAGATAGCGACCTGAAAGAAGCGCTGGAAAGGGAACTCCTCCAACATGATTACCTTCCCTTGGAAAAAACCGGGCAAATGGACCTTATATTAAGCAAAAAAGGGGAAGAAATTCTGCTGCAGCATGGGGGAAAAACCGTCATGACGACAACTGCCCCTCGTTTTCTTGCCACGGGACCCATTTGCCTAAAAGAGTTTTCACAAAAAATGGACAGGCATGTATTCTTTAGAAAATGCGTGTTTCTCTCCCTGCTCACAGGACTCCCGGCAGCCCTATATCTTTTTCTATTCGTCTTAATTCGCTCATTCGCAGCTCTTTTTTTTAAAACGAATGTTTCCGGTGTTATTGCGTCATTCATCTGTTTTGGCATGGGTATTGCTTTGTTGACCCCCATCATCTCGGGAAATCAGAAAAAAACAGAAGGGAAATCCCTGAACGAAATGCTGGAATCGGATAAACGGCAAGAACGGATAACAGCGTTCAATAAGATGTTAGCGAAAAGGCTGGAGATATCCGATTACCCGGCGTATGAAAAATTATTAAGGAGTCCGCACGTACCGGATCGATACTGGCTCACAAAAACCATGGCCTTCAGCCAGAACCCGGAAACTCTCAAAGACCTCCTTGCCTTCCTCAACGACGCCAGTCCAAATGTTGTTTCCATGGCCTATTGGGCCTTAGGCCTCAGAGGCGACAAGAGCACCCTACCGGAAATCCTGAAGAGGATACCGATATCCGATGACTGGTATAATCAGTGGTATGCCTATAATGCGCTGAAGGATCTTGGATGGACACAGGCCAAACCGTACAAAATCAGCCACAGACCCGCACGGACAAACGCAGACAAAAAGATACAGGAATAAAACAGAGACTGCTTTTGCGTTCACATGAACGATGTCGTTGGAAACAAACTATTTTTCATATCTGATTGCGAATCGAAGAGTGATCCTTATCTTTTGACCAAATAATAAAACCTTCATCGAAAGCAGAGATAAACCCAATGAAACAAGAATATATCAGGAATATCGCCATTATCGCCCACGTAGACCACGGGAAAACAACCCTTGTCGATCAGTTTTTCAGACAGAGCGGGATGTTCCGGGAAAACCAGGCCATAACCGAACGACTCATGGATTCCATGGACCTGGAGAAGGAACGGGGAATTACCATATCTTCTAAAAATGGGGCGTTCAGGTACGGGGATTATAGAATCAATATCATAGATACGCCCGGACATGCCGATTTTGGAGGCCAGGTGGAGCGGGTACTGAGAATGGCGGATGGCTGCCTCCTTCTGGTGGACGCACAGGAAGGTCCCATGCCCCAAACCTACTTTGTTTTGAAAAAGGCTCTGGCCCTTCATTTACCTGTCCTGGTGGTTATCAACAAAATCGATAAACCTGCAGCTCGAGCGCTCTGGGCCGTAGACCAGACATTCGATCTTTTCGTCAAGCTGGACGCTCCCAATAAACTGTTAGACTTTCCCATCGTCTTCGCTTCAGCAAAGGAAGGATATGCCATCAACGATATGGATGATCCAATTGAAGGGGCTTCCATGAAGCCTCTTTTTGAGAATATCATCACCCACATACCACCACCGGCCGGTGATCCGGAAGCCGTGCTCCAGTTACAGGTGAACACGATCGACTATTCGCCATACCTCGGAAAGTTGGGAACAGGAAAAGTGATCAACGGTTCCATAAACATCAACCAGAATATCGTCGTAGTCAAACGGGATGGAGTGGTCGCCCCCGCCCGAATCACAAAAATCTTCCGTTTCGAACTGGACCGGAAGGTGCCCGTTGACGCGGCTTTTACGGGAGAAATAGTAGCGGTGGCGGGAATGGACGACATTACGGTCGGCGTAACCTTCACCGATCCGGAAGACCCAAAACCCCTTCCGCTCATCGACATAGACCCCCCCACCGTGGCCATGCATTTCATGCCCAATGACTCCCCATTTGCAGGACAGGAAGCGAACTTTTCGACTTCAGGTCAGCTTGAGAATCGTCTTTTCAGGGAAACCCTTTCTGATGTAGCCCTTACCGTTGAGCCCGCCGGTGCGGGCGCCGGTTTCAAGGTTTTTGGTCGAGGAGAACTGCACCTGTCAATCCTCATCGAAAAAATGAGACGCGAAGGGTACGAATTCCAGGTAACCCGGCCCGAGGTCATCATAAAGGAAGAAAATGGGAAATCTTTCGAACCTTACGAAGAATTGACCATTGATGTGGATGAGGAATACCAGGGAATCGTCATCGAAAAGCTTGGCAGGCTTAAGGGACAGATGCAGGAGATGACCCGCCGCAACAACATGATGAGGCTGTTGTACAAGATCCCTACCCGGGGCCTCATAGGGTTTCGCAGCGAATTTCTTTCTGATACCAAAGGCATGGGCGTCATGAATTACGTTTTTGCCGGATACGGGCCGATGGCAGGCGAAATACAGCACAGGAGTGCCGGGGCTATTGTAGTCAAGGATCCCTGCACAACGGTAGCTTATGCCCTTTTCAACCTCCAGGATCGCGGGCATTTTTTTATGGGACCGGGCATCAAGGTATACAGGGGTCAGATTATCGGCGAGAATTGCCGCCCGGGAGATTTAGTGGTAAATCCGGCTAAAGGGAAAAAGCTCACCAATGTCCGCGCATCAGGTTCGGATGAAAATGTGATTCTTGTTCCACC
>CAYOWC010000131.1:0-8560 GCA_964407525.1 uncultured Desulfobacteraceae bacterium
GTAACGCGCAAATGCCTGACAAACAAAGATGAATGGAATTCATTCACGGGTATTGCTCCTAAGTCAACCACCGTTTCCTTCTCCGGTAGTGCTTGACGTCTCGGTAGCTCTTCTTTTTGCCCACCTCGGTGAGCCCCAGATAGAATTCCCTCACATCGGCGTTTTCCTTGAGCTTTTCCACGGTATCGTCCAGGACGATGCGGCCGTTTTCCATTACATAGCCGTGGCTGGCGATGGAGAGGGCAAGCCGTGCATTTTGTTCCACGAGAAGGATGCTGACTTTTTCTGCTTGATTGATTCGTTGAATAATCTTGAAAATTTCTGAGACCAGCAGGGGGGAAAGCCCCATAGATGGTTCGTCGAGCAGCATGAGCGTGGGCGTAGACATGAGTCCTCGACCAATGACCAGCATTTGCTGCTCTCCTCCACTGATATAGCCAGCAAGAACATTTTTTCGGGCCTGCAAGCGGGGGAAAAGTCCATACACTTTCCCGATGTCCTCTTTCATTCTGCGCCGACTTCTGTTTGTGTGGCCGCCGGCGATGAGGTTTTCGTCAATGGTGAGGTCTTCAAATACCCGCCTTCCTTCCATAACCTGAAAAATACCTTTACGAACGATCTCTTCCGGGTTCTTCCGATCAATTCGTTCTCCTTTGAATTGGATCTGTCCATCGGTAACTGCGCCGTCCTCCGATTTGAGCAGACCGGAAATAGCCTTCAGAGTTGTGGTTTTCCCGGCGCCGTTATTGCCCAGGACAGCCACAATTTTGCCTTCCTCCACTTGAAGGGACATCCCTTTCAGCACAAGGATGACATTGTGATAGATAACTTCGATATTGTTTACGACAAGTAACGGTTCCATAGGGTTTCTCTGGCTTCCTGACGGTGGGCTATGCCCCTAACCTGGAGTAGGTGAGGTCTTCTTCTCCCAGGTAGGCTCTGATTACTTTTTCGTTATGGCGAATTTCCAAAGGCTTGCCTTCTGCAATTTTCTGCCCGAAGTCGAGCACGCAAATCCGGTTGCTGATATCCATCACAACGCCCATGTCGTGCTCGATCAGGATGATGGTGATTCCCCACTCCTCGTTGATATCCAGGATGAAGCGGGCGATATCTTCGGTTTCTTCCAGATTCATACCGGTGGCTGGTTCGTCCAGCAGGAGTACTCGAGGACGCATGGCCAGGGCACGGGCCATTTCCACACGTTTTTGAAGACCGTAGGGAAGGGAATGAACCACATGTTTTCGGATGGGCTCGATTTCCAGGAGGTCGACGATTTTCTCTTCGATATCTTTTCGAAGCGCAATTTCTTCGTTCCTGGTTTTCCCGTAATAGATTCCACCCGAAAGGGAGCCTGATTTCAGGTGAACATGGGCACCTAACTTTATGTTGTCAAGCACGGTCATATGACCAAACAGCTCCACATTTTGAAAGGTCCGAGCTATGCCCAGTTTCGCAATGCGGTGGGGTTTGATCCGGGAGATATCGTGACCTTCAAAAATGATACTGCCCTGCTCCGGCTGATAAAATCGATTGATACAATTTAACAGACACGTCTTCCCGGCCCCGTTGGGACCGATAATGGAAAAAATTTCCCCTTCTTTCACCCCTGTTGTTACGCCGTGCAGGGCTTTAATTCCCCCGAAACTGAGATGGATATTTTTAAGGTGTAACTGGTAGTCGTTTTTATCTTCCATTTTTTCATGCCGGGAATGGGATGTTGTTCCCATCTGTAGAGGGTTCCACCTGTTTTATCCTGACCGTGGTTTTCATTCGAAAACCTTTTCCGTCCTTGTATCGGATATTGGCTTCTACCGGGATCTCCTCCCGGTCGCCATAGAGGCCTTTAATCAGATCCTTGTATCGTTCTTCAACGAATGTTCTTCGAACCTTTCGGGTCCGGGTCAGCTCATCGTCGTCGGCATCAAGTTCCTTATAAAGGAGTACAAATCGGTTGATTTTCGCTACTTTGGGCAGGGATTCATTGGCCTTTGCCACCTCTATTGCAATAATATCGTACGTTTGGTTTTTTTGGGAAAGGTCTGCAAAGGTAGTGTAGGCCAGTTGGTTGTTTTCGGCCCATTTGCCCACATTGGCCATATCGATGGCAATCATGGCCGTTATGAAGGGTCTGTTTTGGCCAATGACCACCGCATCTACGATGTAGGGACTGAAGCGCAATTTGTTTTCAATGAGTTGCGGTGAAAACTTACTTCCGTCCACCAGCTTCATGACGTCGGACATGCGATCAATGATGATAATGTGCCCGTCGTCTTCAATGATGCCAGCGTCGCCCGAATGAAACCAGCCGCCTTTCAATGCTTTTTCCGTGGCTTCCGGATTCTTATAATAGCCTTTGAAGATGGTGTCGCCCCGAGACAATAATTCTCCTGAATCGGAGATTTTGAATTCAACTCCCGGGATGGGTTTCCCCACCGTATCCAGGCGAATGTCGCCGGTCCGGTGGATGATGGAACCCGCAGTCTGCTCGGTCATACCGTAGACCTGTTTGATGTTGACGTTCAGAGCCAGGAACATATTGAAGATTTCCTGTCCCAGAGGTGCCCCGCCCGTATAGACATGGCGCAGACGAGCGAGACCCAGGTAGTTCTTTAGTGATCTGAACAGCAAAACATATCCCAGCATATTCAGGAATTTCAAACTTATGGGGAGCGGTTTTTTGTTCAATACGTGGTCCGCCACCTTATACCCCACGGACAGAAACCATTTGTAGGTCAGTCGTTTGATCCATACTGCATCCTGTATTTTGACCTGAATGTCCGAACACATGCGTTCCCATATGCGTGGCGGAGCCAGCATGATGTGTGGGCCGATTTCGCGAATATTCTCCTGGACCGTTTCCACTTTTTCAGGGAAATTGACGGTGAAGGCCTTGTAAAGAGCCCAGTAAACGCCGAATTCCTGCTCGCCGATCCAGGGGAGCGGAAGGAAGGAAACATATTCAAAATCATCCTGGGCTTCATCCACCTCATCCTGGCCTTTGGCCACAGAGTACATGTTGTGGTGGGTAATCATGCTTCCCTTTGGCAACCCGGTGGTGCCCGAGGTGTAATTGATCATGCCCACGTCATCAGGTTGGACTTTTTGAATCATTTCATCAAAGAGATGGGGCTCTTTTTCATGCACTTCCCGGCCCAGTTTCTGAATGTCTTTGAAATAGGCCAGCAACGGCTCATCATATCGCCGCATCCCTTTGGCGTCATCCACGATAATTTTAATAATGTTTGGGCACTTATCCTGTATTTCAAGCATTTTGTCTGCCTGTTCCTGGTCACCGGCCACTACGAAAATAGAGTCCGAGTGGTTGATGATATATTCCACCTGGTCCAGGTGACTGTCTGGATAGATCCCCACAATGGCCCCCCCCAAGGCCTGGACAGCCAGTTCAGAGTACAGACCCTCGGGGCGGTTGTCGCCGGCATAGGACAGCTTATCGTCTTTCTTGAAACCAAGTTGACGGAGACCAAGGGCGAAATCACGTACGTTCTCAAAATATCCCTGCCAGGTGACCGGCTGCCAGATGCCGAATTCTTTTTCTCTAATGGCCGCCTTGGTATGGCCCAGCCTATCTGCATTTCGCTTGAGAAGCATGGGCATGGTGAGGATGTCGGTCATGGGGGTGAACCTTTTTTGGGTAGGGGCGAAAAATTTTTCGCCCCTACATTATTGCGTATTGCGTATTCTATTCCGTCTTGATCCAGTCTGAAATGGGTTCGAATATCTTCTTTTTAGTGTTGGCCTTGTAGACCCTCCCGTAAGGGATTTTATTGTCGGTAACAGTAAACGGGCACATGAGCCCCCCGGTATCCACATCTTTCAGGGACTGCAGGGCTTTGACCAGGCCGGGGCCGTTAAGTTCCCCTGCTTTGTCTGCCCGTTTCAAGCATTCTACGAAAACCAGGCCGGTGAAGAATCCTTGCATATAAGAAGTGGGTCGGTATTTTACTTTCGGGTGATGTTTTTCTGTCCAGGCCCTGATTTTCTGGATCATGGGGATTTCGGTTTGAGAGTAGAAGGCGTACGGCATAACGCCCAGGTACCCTTCTGCCAGGGGACCCAGTTTATCTAACAGCATTTTGTGGGTGCCCCAGAAAGTTCCCATGAACTTGGCTTTGAGTCCATAGTCGCGGGCCTGTTTGAGCACTGCGGGAATGGGGGACAGAACAAAACCCTGAAAGATGACATATTCCGCCTTTTTTCTCTTCAGATCAAGAACCTGAGAGGTAATGTCCACGCCACCCACTTTGGCCACTTCTTCCGCTACGAGGTTAAGGCCCAACTTCTTACAGACTTCTCTTCCATGAGCCACCGGATCCTTTCCAAATTCCGTGTCGCTGTAGAAAAATGCCACATTGGCGCCCGGTTTTTCCTTGGCAATATACTGGAGCAGGATCCCGAACATGTCACCATAGGTGGGGCCTGGTACAAAGACAAAAGGATTTTTGGCGGTATCTGCCAGTTCACCGGAAAAGGATGTGGAGCTATAGAGGATTTTGTAGCGATCTTTGATTTCAGGGGACATGGCCTTACCGAGAGCGGTGCTTTCACCGTACATGGCTACCGGGTTGTCCCTGGCCATGATTCTCTTGAAAGCGGCCACCGCAACATCCACTTTGTAGGTACCGTCTTCCATGATATATTTGATCTTTTTCCCGTTAATGCCCCCTTCAGCGTTGGCCATTGCCAGTGCGTCTTCCAGACCCGCATTGATATGTACACCTGCAAAAGCAAAACGGCCGGTAACCGGCTGTACGGCGCCGATCTTGATTTCATCGGCCGCAAGGGTGGTTTGAGCGAAGGGCATCATGAAAAGAATCCCCAGAACTGCCAGTCCCAATGACGTAAAGACACCTTTTTTCATTCTCATCTCCTCCTCAAATTTCTGGTGGCTCCCAAATAGCGGGTGCTTGTTTTCGGCTTCGATTGTAATGGACGAAAAAACAGGATAACCGGTATCACCTCCCTTTTGATTTGCATGATCAGTATGAAAATGGCCACAGAAGAAAAAAGGCTTTGATACGCCGCCAGATTTCCGCCAGGCCACGGGGTTCGAATATGAGAAACAGTACAATCAAACCGCCGAAAACTACTTCTTTAAAAGGAATAAAGAAATGGCCGGCCCCTGCAAATATTTTTGTGAGACTTCCAGCCAGAACATTCAGTACCTCTGGTACAAGGGTCATGAATACGGCGCCGAAGATGGATCCCATTACACTCCCAAGTCCTCCCACAATGACCATGGCCAGGTACTGCACAGACAGATGAAAAGGAAAGTGTTCCGGGGTGACGATGCGGATGAATCCCACCCACAGGGCTCCGGCGATGCCTGCGTAAAAAGAGGATATGGCAAAGGCGGTTAACTTATAGCGGAAAAGGTCTATTCCGATGATTTCGGCTGCCAGGTCGCGGTCCCGTATGGCCACAAAGGCGCGGCCCACGCGGCTTCGAACCAGGTTTCGAGCATATCCCACTGCTAGGATCACCACGATAAGCGTGACGAAATAGAAACGTTTTTCTGTGTTGATGAGAAAGGTTCCGATGCTGGGTGGCGGTACGTTGATGCCTCGAATACCATGGGTCAGACTTTCCCAGTGAACAAAAACAAACTCAAAGATAAACTGTGCGGCCAGGGTGGCAATGCATAGGTAGAGCCCTTTGACGCGAAGGGACGGGATGCCGATAATAAGTCCGGCAATGGCGGCCATGACGCCGGCGCAGGGGAGGGCGACCCAGAAAGAAAACCCCAGTTGAGTGACCAAAATGGCGGAGGTGTAGCCGCCAACCCCGGCGAAGGCCGCGTGCCCTAAGGAGATCTGCCCTGTAAAACCTGTGAGGATGTTGAGCCCGACAGCGGCGATGATGGCGAACCCAATCATATTGGCTATGTATAGCTGATAGGCATTGGCTATAAAGGGAAAGATCAGGAGAAAAACAAAAAAAAGGCCCAGCCACCATTTTACGAAAAGGGATTGAAAGATCTCTTCGTCTTTAATGTACGTTTCTCTGAAGTCCCCGCATCTCATGACATATCCCTGAATTGCATGTACGGATTACGCACTTGAATATAGATTCAGTGCTGAAATCCAAAGTTCAAAATTGCTCAGACCCTCTCTATAATTTTTTTCCCGAAAAGGCCATAGGGGCGGATCATTAAAATAATGACCAGAACGAAAAAGGGAGCCACTGCTTTTGCCCCTCCTCCCACCAGCGGATCGATGTAAATGCCGGTCAGGTTTTCGAGTATCCCTATGATGAAGCCACCGATGATGGCGCCTCCGATGCTGTCAAGGCCTCCCAGTATGATTACGGCCAGCACTTTGAGCCCGATGTCGCCCATATAAATGCTGATCCCGCTGATGTTTCCGATGACAATGCCGCCGATGACGGCGGCGATCGCGCCGAAACTCCAGGAGAGGGCAAAGATCCACCTGACGCTGATTCCCATGGACAAGGCTGCCTGTTGGTCGTTGGCTGTGGCCCGCATGGCTACGCCGGTTCGGGTGAATTTGAAAATGAGGATGAAGATGATGGTTCCGATAATGGCAAAGACAAACCCCCACAGAAGACCGGACGGGACAATGGCGAAGTTCAAGTCGAGAGGTTCGGGCGGGAATATTTCAGGAAAGGAACGGTATTCAGGGGACCAGATCATATGGGTAATGCCCTGTAACATAAATGCAAGACCGATGGTTACCATGATGACTGAGATAATCGGTTCCCCTATGAGTTGGCGCAACACCAGTTTTTCGATGATCAGGCCTAATAAAAAGGCAAAAACAAGGGTTCCCAGAAAGGCTACCCAGAAAGGGGCCCCGGCCTGGGTGATGATGCTCAGGCATACAAATGCCCCGAGAGACATGAACGCGCCTGTGGCCAGGTTCAAAATGCTGGTGGCCTTGTAGATGAGAACGAAACCAAGGGCGATCAGTCCGTAAACACCGCCGGTTGCAAATCCTGTGATGATGATTTGAATCAGGATATCCATGAAAAAGTCCTTTTTTCTTGGCGAGCTATCCCCTTTTTGGGAAGCAAAGCCTCATGCTTCACCCCAAAAAAGAGGGCCTGGGCTGTTCATGATTCTGAGGTAACCGAGATTCTTACGATAAGTGGGGAAATTGGTTTGTGAAAATAAATATGCCCAACCATAGGCAAGTTTTCAATGCTTTATTTATAGGATTTGATGCGGAGTTTTGTCAAGACAAAATCCAGCAATTAACAATTCTCATTAGAGGGTGTAGGGTTGGGGTGCAAATACTCTTGATTATTCACCTGCAATAAACGATAATGAAAGGAGCAAGGTGAGTGGATATTATAGGCTCGGAATTTTTCGTATGGCCGTTTTTTGCAGTGAAAACATTTAGGAGGGAAATGAAATGAGATTCTTTAGAATAGGTATAATACTCTGTGCCCTTGTTCTTGCCGGGGGCGTTGCCGGGTGCGGTGGAGGAAAGGCGGAGGTGAAATCGACGACACGAACCAGTACCCTGGGGCAGGAGTTGATTGATCTGGATAAGGCATACCAGCAGGGAGCTATTACGGAAAAACAGTACAAGAACGCCAAGGAAGAACTCCTTGAAAAACAGAAATAACGGATGTGATTGGTTGCGTGGAAAGTCTTTTACTTATTAATGAGCAAAGAATAACAGGGAGAGAATGATGAAAAGAATTGTGGCTTTTGTGACGTTGTTGTTTGTACTGTCTATTTTCGGTGCGTGTGTTCATACCGGTGAGCCTCCTGTTAAGGCGCCTGTCTCACCGGGAATCGATGCCATTGTCAAGAGGGGGGAATTGATTGTGGGGACAGCGGGAAGCATGCCTCCGTTGAATATGACCACAAAAAGCGGTAAGGTAATCGGACTGGAACCGGACATCGCATCCATTATGGCAGGAGCCATGGGCGTCAAACTGAAGTTGGCTACCATGCCTTTTGCCGAACTGTTGTCTGCACTTGAAAGGGGAGATGTAGATATGGTCATGTCCAGTATGACGATGACTCCCAAGAGAAATATGGAAGTGGCTTTTGTTGGCCCTTATTTTATTTCAGGAAAATCGATCCTTACAAAGACGAATACGATCGAAGCTGCAGCCAACACGGAAGATATCAACACACCCGACACATCCCTGACGGCTCTGAAAGGCTCGACGAGTCAGGTCTTTGTGGAAAAACTGCTTCCCAAAACGCAGCTTGTATTAGCGCGGGACTATGATGCTGCCGTCGCTATGGTCGTTGACGGAAAAGTGGATGCCATGGTTGCTGATTATCCCATCTGTGTCATTTCTGTCCTTCGATATCCAGAGGAAGGGCTGGCTTCCCTCGTGAAACCTTTGACTATTGAACCTATCGGCGTGGCCTTACCCGGAAATGATCCCCTGCTGTTAAACTGGGTGCAGAATTTTCTTGGCATGCTTGAAAAGAGCGGAGAGCTGGAAGCCTTGAGGGAGAAATGGTTTGAGGCGGGTTCCTGGTTGCAGGAATTGCCCTGATTATCTGTTATGTATGGTTGCTGGTTGCCGGTTAACAGCACTTGAGCACTGTCCT
>CAYOWC010000131.1:8660-12419 GCA_964407525.1 uncultured Desulfobacteraceae bacterium
CTTCTGTACCTGGCTTGTCCCTTCATAAATCTGGGTGATCTTGGCATCACGCATCATCCTTTCTACAGGATATTCTTTCACATAACCGTATCCACCAAGAAGTTGGACTGCGTCCGTGGTTACCTTCATGGCTGTATCGGCGGCGAAGAGTTTTGCCATTGCAGAGCTTCTGATCATTTCCTTGGGTACCCTGTCCAGGTTTTTGGGCAGTTGTTCAAAGGTGGCTGCCGCTTTGTAGGTTAACTGTCTGGCTGCTTCTACCTGGGTTGCCATATCCGCCATCATCCATTGCAGTCCCTGAAAGGAAAAAATAGGTTTTCCGAACTGGGTTCTTTCTTTGGTATACTGAACAGCATAGTCGAGCGCGCCCTGGGCAATTCCAACGGCCTGAGCCGCAACCGGAATCCTCGTGAGGTCCAGAGTTTTCATGAGGATGGCAAACCCTTTGTCTTCACCCATCAGGATATTGGATGCGGGAATCCGTACTTCTTCCAGGATAATTTCCACAGTGGAGGATCCTCGAATACCCATCTTATTTTCGTGTTTTCCTATGCTGAGGCCGGGAGTGCCCTTTTCCACAACAAAGATTCCCGTTCCCTTGTGCGCGGGCAGTGAGGTGTCTGTTCTTGCTGCAATGCAGAGGACATCTGCCACATCGGCATGGGAAATAAACATCTTGGTTCCCGTCAACACGTATTCATCGCCATCCTTGACAGCCTTTGTTTTCAGGCCGGAAACATCCGATCCTGCGTTGGGTTCCGTAAGACCGAAGGCTATGAGATTTTCTCCGGATGCCAGTTTCGGGAAATACTTTGCCTTTTGTTCTTCGTTTCCTCCTAACATGATGGGCATGGTCCCCAGTTCATGGACGAGGAGAACTACCGAGGTGGATGCACAGACTTTTGCGATCTCCTCGATAACCAGGCAAAGAGAAAATAACCCCATTTCGGAACCACCGTACTCTTCCGGGAAATCGGCCCCGAAAAGGGCATTTTCTCGAAGGATTTCAACCATATCCCAGGGGAATTTTGCTTCCTCATCGCGCAGGGCCGCCCCCGGTGCAATCTGTTCTTTTGCAATGCGGGCAACCGTATCTTTCAGCATTTGTTGTTCTTCTGTAAGTTGGTATGACATGTTTACTCCTTTCAAAATAGGCTTTTTTCGTGTTATTGAATTACCAAGGCTTTGTTCTTCGATCAGCGCGCCATTATTGTGGAAGCGGCTTATGATGTCAATATCTGTCTGTGCGTTAGTTCTTAACAAGAAGCTTCTGCCCTAACTGGAGCGTCGTTTTTACGCTTATTTTATTAAGTTCACACAGCTTTTTTGCTGAAATTCCGAATTTCTTCCCAATTCCGGAAAGGGTATCTCCTTTTCGTACCGTATAATAGCGTTTTCCGCCGGAACTGTTTCTTTTTCTGCTGTCGATTTTCCTGTTATTGGTTTGAATGGATTTTTCAGTCTGTTTTTCAATCAGAGAAAGACGCCTTTCCACACCCTCCAGTGCGATAACCCTTTCTTTGAGTTCCTGGAGTTCCCCCTGCAATGGAGCCATTTCTTCCCGAGAGACTTTGTTGCCCATGGCTGTAAAATGGGTGATTATCAGAATCAGTAGTATAACGATGCCTGCCCCCGCAAAAATGACGGTTTTGTTATCCCGGCTGAATTCAGTCAACTGTTCATAAAGGGCAGGCTTTTCTCTTTTCGGGGTATATCTAAGGTCATCTACGATTTCATCCATGAACTCCTGAACGGACTCATCTTTTTCCTGGTTCACAGTCTTCTCCCTTCTAATTTTAACCGTTACAATCCCATATCCTTGTTGATCAGAATGACTTTGATCCTGTTTTTGGGAAAAGATTTCTGGGTAATGGTCCATGAATTGCAGATGCGGTTCGGACTCCTGCATTCTTCGCAGCAGGCTGTTTTTGTGCACGGGGTTTTTTTATCAAGTCTTATGGCATTTGCGGGGGCCGCATACTCCTTTATTCGAAGCATCGCCCTTTCAAGGTCAGGTACGATTTTGTTTCTTCCCACAAAGATGAGGACATCCTTTGGGCCGAAAGTGATGGCCGCCACACGATTACCATACATATCGAGGTTTATGAGTTCTCCCGTTTCAGTCAATGCATTCGTTCCCGTGATGAAAAGATCAGAGAGAAGCGATTTCCTTCTCAGTTCAAGTGCTTCTTCAGGAGGGACGCTTTTTGTGAAAGTATCAATGATCTCCAAATCTGCTCTATTTTTCAACGTATCATAAAGGCCCGTGGCCACAAAGGTCATTGATCCGCCCCATGAGATAATTTTTGCCCCTGTACGGGGAATGATTCTCTCAAGGGCGAGATTGCTTGCTTCAAGTGGGTCTTCTGCAATAAATACTTCGAAATTGTTCTTTTCGAGTGCTTCTTTTACAAGTCCAAGGCGTAGGTCCCAGTATTTTTCATTAGGTCGATCCATATTTCCCTCCTTTCCGGATGAAAATTTGATGGGCTTGAGGCGCTTTGAAACAGCATGCCTCTATTAAGAATGTTCCGCATTTCTTTTGTCCTTATGATCATTGTATTGTTACTTTTTGGCATTCAGGGGTCGGATAAACAGACGGTTTTTCTAATAAGCTATTTTAGCCTTTTATGGGTCTGAAAGTAAACCCCTTGCGGCAATTCCTTTTATGGATATTGTTCCCATAAGTGATTGGGGCAAATATCCGCAATGACAGCTGTGTTATGTCGAACCCCCTTGACAACGGTTTTAACCTTAATTAAAGTATACTAAAACAATGGGAAATTGTATTCGAGACGAACAGGGATTTTAAAGATGCAAAAACACTGCTCTAAAATCAGAGGATTGATCCAACGGGAGATGCACGTATGAAATTATCTACCAGGAGTCGTTATGGAACCAGAATGATGCTGGATCTGGCAAAGCATTTCGGTGATGGTCCCGTTCAGATCAGTGAGATTTCCAAGCGGGAAAATCTGTCCGTCAAATATCTCGAACAGCTTATTATTCCGTTGAAAAAAGCGGGCTTCATAAAAAGTGTACGAGGACCAAAAGGAGGACATATGTTGAACAGGGATGCCGATAGAATCACCGTTGGGGATATCGTAAGAATCCTCGAAGGCGGCATAGACCTGTGCAATTGTGTTGAGAACCCTGAATCGTGTGAAAGGAAGGAATATTGTCTAACACGCAATATCTGGGAAGAGGCCACAAAGGCCATGGTTGACAAGCTTGACTCGGTAACATTGTCAGCGATAATTAAAAAGGAACACGATTGAGGCCTCTTATGAAATTCATCCGAAATTATTGAGAGTTCCAGGAAGGTCGGTTAAGATATGGAAATTGTTTCTATTGCCAGTAGCAAGAAAAAAGGAACGCCCAAGGTGACCGTAACAGAGGCTTATCTCGTCCGAGATCATGGGATCGATGGAGATGCCCATGCGGGAAAATGGCATAGGCAGGTGAGCTTTTTGTCTGCTGAAAGTATAGAAAAGGCCCGTGATCGAGGTCTGAATGTCACTTTTGGGAATTTTGCGGAGAATATCGCTACCAGAGGCATTGACTGGGAGGTAATCCCGGTAGGCACGCTGTTGAATCTGGGAGGGACTGCACAGGTGGAGATTACCCAAAAAGGAAAGGAATGTCACAGTAAATGTGCTATATATTATCTCGCTGGGGATTGTATAATGCCTCGGGAAGGTATTTTTGCACGTGTGATTGAGGGAGGGAAAATCTGTTGCGGTGATCCAATACGGTTTC
>CAYOWC010000132.1:0-12401 GCA_964407525.1 uncultured Desulfobacteraceae bacterium
ATCCAGGTAAGCGAAGACTCCAGGTAAGCGAAGACTCCAGGTAAGCGAAGACTCCGATGTCGAAGGAAGGTATTCTATCGATCTTTTTAATTCTGAAAAAATCAGAGCGAAGCGCTTCCACCCTTCAATATTCTGCGGTTCCTTGTTCGATATTCTGCGGTTCTCTTTTCCCGGTTACATGCTCCAAGTGAAAATGGTTAAGTTTCCTCCTCGATTAAACTGACCTTTTTTCCGGCCAAAGGTGTACCTGTCCGTTGGCTTCTCGCCTTATTTGGTTACGGTTCTGCTGTATGAGGTTTCTTTACAAGCGTTGTCCAGTACCTCCCGAACCGGTCTCGCCAGGTTCCCATTTCCATGGCTTTTCAATGTAGATCTGTATCTCTTGCGGGCCGAATTGATAGGCTGCGGCAATAAAGGTTGACCCCGGTATGGATAAAACGAAAGCGAGAAGTGTAAGCAAGAGTAAATTAGAGGCAGGTTTTCGCCACATTACTGGAATGGGTGAAAAAGAGTTTTTTTGTTGACAGGTTGCTCTGCCTCCCATATGTTTATTATGTTTATTATGTTTATTTTGATGTGTATGTTATTTCCGTTAAAAAAGTTGTTGTCGGTGGGGCGAAATATGAATACGAGGATTTTGAGTATTCCCAAGGCGGCCGAAATTTGCAATCTCAACAGGGTAACATTATGGAAATATGTGAAATCAGGGGAATTAAAGGCGTCACAAACTCCTGGTGGTCAATACAGAATCCACAGGCGGGACCTTGAGCGTTTTATGCGCGGCAAAGGCATGTATCCCTTTGGAACTTACGCGCCTGAGGTGAATCGAATTCTGATTGCTGATGACGACCCTGGGGTTCGAGCCTTGATAACAAGAATCCTTGGCCTGCACGGATATGTCAGTGAAACGGCTCACGACGGTTTTCAGACAGGAATCAAGGTCATGTCATTCAAGCCGGGATTAATCCTTCTCGATTTGTTCATACCGGGGATGAACGGATTTGAGATATGCAAACAGATTAAGAATGATCCGGACACCGCCCATATCACCGTTTTGGCCATTACCGGCTATGATACCGAGGATAACCGTAGCCGAATATTAAAGGCGGGGGCCGATGGTTACCTGGCAAAGCCCATAGAAGAAAAAAAAATGATGGCTGAAATCAAAAAAGTTCTTAGGTCGGGGTGACGATTTCTCGTCAATAGGGGCAGTGGTTTTATTGTCCGGTGAAGCCAGCAGAACGATAAATACCGAGAATTACAACAGGGAGAATATCATGAGACAGTGGGCGGAAATATTTCGAATTTCTATTTTTCATTTTACTTTACTGTTGCTTTTCGTCGCGCATCCTTATGCCCTTGCGTCGGAGAATTCCGCCCGGCGGGTTTTCATTTTACACAGTTATGAGGCCAATCATGTCTGTGGTCAGCCCCAGCATGACGGGGTTATTCAGGCCTTAAAAAGGGCAGGATTCAGAGAAAATGAAAACCTGTCCATCGAAACATATTTCATGGACACCAAACGGAAAAACAACACCCCGGAACGTATGAAGGAACAGGCGGTAGAGGCTTTGAAAAGAATACAGTCTTTTCACCCGGATGTTCTGGTGGTACTCGACGACAATGCCTTTCGAACGGTAGCCATGAATCTCGAAAACAGGACACTTCCCGTGGTCTTTTGTGGTATGAACGCTCAACCGGAAGATTACAATGAAATTCGAAACTTCATGGATAGCCGTTCGCATCCCGGGCATAATATCACCGGGGTTTATGAAAAACTACACATTGCCGATGCCCTGGATGTGCATTTTAAACTCTTTCCCGAATTAAAAAAGGTTAGATTTTTCGTTGATCTTTCGCCAACCGGGCGGGCCGTCATGAAACAGATCAAACTTGAAATGAAAAACGTATCCAGTCCCTGTGCCTGGGACATTAAGGTGGTTACGAGCTGGGAGGACTATCAGGAAGCGATTTTGAGAGCCAATGCCGATGTCGAGGTGGGGGCTATTTATCCTGCGGCCCTGTTGTTGAAGAACAGCGAGGGGCGAACCTATACGGTGCCAGACATCTTTGCGTGGACGGTGAAACACTCCACAAAACCCGAGATCTCTATCAATTTTGCCTTTGCCCGTTTGGGGCTTTTTGGTGGCGCCGCCGTGGATTTTCATGCCATGGGCATTCAGGCGGGGCAGATGGTCGTACGTGCACTCCATGGGGAATCACCCGGGGACATTCCCATTGAGGATGCAAAAAAATATGCCTTGACGTTCAATTTGAACAGGGCGAAACAACTGGGAATCGAATTGCCCATAGACATCATTATGGCTGCCGACGAAGTGATTAGCAAAAAGGATCAGCATTGATATGGGTCAAAAGGTTTCAGAAAAAAAGCTTTCCAGGTTTATCGCCTGGTGTCTCATCCTGTTTCAGACCGTATCTCTCACCTTGGTTCTGGGGGTCCTTTACGGGATTTTGAGTCGGAGTGTGACTCATGAATTCTATCATGAAGTTGCGCAAAAACAGTCCGAAATCGAGTTTGCTCTGAAGGAACGGATGGATAGACTGGAACGCCAGCTTGTAGATATCAGCCTCAACAATACGGTGCGAGTAAGCCTCATGCTAGGCGTAAAAAGCCAGTTGGAGGAACTCCTCAAACAGCAATTCCCCTATTCCGAAGGAATCTTCTCCTGTGTACAAGCCTCTGAAGATTCGGAATTCATCCCGCCTTTGCCGGAGAACCTCAAGGGGCTCCGCAACCGCCTGCTGGCATTTTCAGACGCGAAAGGCGTAAAGGTTGAACGATTTGATGGTAATACATCCGGCGAATATCTGACCCTGTTTGTCCGGCCCGTATGGCGGAAAAACGACCGCTTGGGAACCGCCTATGTCCTTTACAACATGGCTGGCGACAGAGCTCTTTCTATTCGTTTTCTCGGAACGCATAAAGGCCGATTGCTCACGCAGAAAAACGGCGGATTGGTCGACATTGGAAATGGTGAAACGGTCCCTTCTTTAAGTACCACGGTCGATTTGACCTTTGGACGGATGAAAATCCTTCTATCAGACAACTTGCCGCACGAAATCCTGCTACCCATTGCCGATTTTCCAAACCTCATCTACGCCGTTTCTGCAATCCCTCTGGAAAAAGCCAAGAAAAGACTGGTCTTGACCATGGTCCTTCTCTGTACTGTGGCTTTTGTGCTGACGCTTGCGGCCGCCTTTCTGATCGGTCGAAAGATGAGCGAACCGCTGGCTGCTCTGGCCGATCAGGCATCGAGAATCGCAGACAAGCCGTCAAGTCTTTTCCTGAGTGAAGACGAAATTCATTATTCGGAATTCAGAAAACTGGTTCGTGCCTTTAATCAGGTGCTGAAAAACCTGGTAATGGCCAAGAATCAGCTCAAAAAGCGAGCCGAAAAGGCGCTGGATATGAGCGAAGAAAGACGTCGTCAGATTTTGGAAGCCGCGCCCGATGCCATTGTGCTCACCTCTCTGGAAACCGGCCGATATCTTGAAGTCAATGAAGCGTTTACCAGGATGAGCGGGTACACGCGGGAAGAGGCGTTGAAAAGTACCCCCTTGAAATTGGGTATCTATGGCGAAATGTGGGACCGAGAAACCATACTTAGTGTTGTGGCACAAAAAGGAGAATTGAACGCTCTTGAGATAGATTTCCGCAACAGGAATGGACAAGTCGTTAATACTATAATGTCGGCAAGAAAGATTCATATGGATGGAGAGGAATGCCTGATCTCCATAATCACCGACATTTCCGAGCGAAAAAAAACGGAGGACGCCCTTCGGGAAAGTGAAGAAAAATTTGCCAAGCTGTTTCACGCAAATCCCATCTATACTACCATATCAAGCCTTGAGGATGGTCGCTTTATTGAGGTAAATGATGCCTTCACGCGGATGACCGGTTATGGGCGTGAAGAAGTTCTGGGACGAGCTTCCACGGAAACCGGATTGTGGGAATATCCCGAGCAGCGGACACGCCTCGCGAAACTGTCAAGGGAACAGGGCGGATTTCAAAATCAGGAGATAAATTTCATGAGCAAGGACGGTGAACCCATGGTCTTTCTCTGGTCCGCCGAGGTTTTTCAATTGGAAGGGGAAGCTTGCCTCATCACCGGCTGTGTGGATATTACCGAACGGAAGCGGACAGAGGAAGCCATGAAGAAAAGCGAAGAGAAATTCAGAACCCTTTTCGAACTGATTCCTGCATCCATCGCCATTGTGAATAAAGAAAAGGGGTGTTACCGGTATCTGTTCGTCAACAGGGCGTGGACGGATTCCATGGGGTACAGCCTGGAAGAGTCTCCGTTTCTAGATCCCATATCCCTGGTTGATCCTGAAATGCGGGATTTAGTGATAGAATGGTCTTCAAAACGGTTGCAAGGAGAAAAAGTCCCCGAGCGATATGAACTGAATTTCCTTGCCAAAACGGGGGAGATGAAAATTTTTGATTTTCATGCTAAGCCTTTCGAATATGAGGGCGAAAAAACGATCCTGACGGTGGCTATAGACATTACCCGGCAAAAACGACTGGAGGCGGATCTCAGGCAGAGCCAGAAAATGGAGGCCATTGGAACCTTGGCTGGAGGAATTGCACACGATTTCAACAACATTCTTTCCCCTATTATCGGCTATTCGGAACTGGCCTGCATGGGCCTTCAGGAAGGTACGGAAACGTGGAAAAATATCAAAGCAGTCCTTGATGCCGGACACAGGGCCAAGGATCTGGTTAGACAGATTCTCACTTTCAGCCGCCAGAAAGAACAGGAAAAAACCGCTGTGTATCTGGGTCCCATCGTGAAAGAGGCGCTAAAATTGCTTCGTTCCTCCATCCCCAGCACCGTGGAAATTCAAAATGACATTCAGGAGAATTCCGGTATGGTGAAAGCCGACCCCACCCAGATTCACCAGATTGTCATGAATCTCTGTACCAACGCAGCCCACGCCATGGAGGAAAAAGGGGGGCTTTTGAAAGTCAGTGTTGAGATGGTGGAAGTCCATGGAAATGGCGAAGATTTCGGCCTGGAACTTGAACCTGGAACTTATGCCTTGTTGACCACGCGAGACACTGGGCCGGGAATTTCTCCAGAGGTCCTTGACCGGATTTTTGATCCCTATTTCACTACCAAGCAACAGGATCGCGGAACAGGGTTGGGGCTTGCCGTGGTGCAGGGCATTATCAAGAATCACCACGGGGCTATCAGCGTTAAAAACGAACCCGGTAAGGGTGCCGTCTTTTTGGTTTACCTGCCGATCATTAAAAATGCGACGGTGGCAACGGAGATTGAATCTTTTGAAATACCCACCGGGAATCAACGTATCCTGTTTGTTGACGACATGCCCCTGTTGGTGGAACTTGCCAGACAGTTGTTAGAGAGATTGGGATACCTGGTAACCACTAAAACCAATAGCAGGGAGGCTCTAAGGCTTTTTAGGGAGGCCCCCGACGACTTTGACCTGGTCATCACCGATATGACTATGCCCAATCTGACGGGGGATCAACTGGCGAGGGAGCTCATGCGTATCCGGCCGCATATCCCGGTTATTCTCTGCACTGGGTACAGTCACAGCATATCAGAGGAAAGGGCATTAAAGATGGGTGTTCGGGCCTTTGTTTCCAAACCGCTGGATATTCGAACGCTGGGCACCGTCGTTCGAAAGGTGCTTGACGATCTGTAGCACGTGAGAAATTTCAGTGGGCCAAAAAGTGGCGACATGCAAATAGATCAAGATAACTACTTGTAATATGAAAGTAAGCTTCAAAAAACAGTGCTTCCGCGAGAGAGCATGAAGCTTGAATAGTATGGAAACTGGAAATAGCAGATTTCAACTCCGCGATTACCAGCAGGAATGTCTGCAAACCATCAAAAGCCGATATCTTTCAGGGATCCGCCGGCAGCTCGTCTGCCTTCCTACCGGATCTGGGAAAACAGTTATTTTTTCTGCATTTCCCGCCTATTTTCAGATGAAAAACCAGATGCTGGTTCTGGCTCACCGGAGTGAACTTCTTGATCAGGCTTTGGATAAAATCCAACGGACAAACCCCCAACTGCACGTAGAGGTGGAGCAGGCCGGCAGGATTGCGGATCCCGAAAGCCATGTGGTGGTGGCCAGTGTTCCCACCCTGGGACGCAAGGATTCAAAGCGACTCTCCCGTCTTGATCCCGATCGCTTCTTCCTGATCGTGGTGGATGAAGCCCACCACGCCACGGCAAAAACCTACCGAAGGATTCTCGAATATTTCGGTCTTTTCGATCCGGACACACCCAAACTCATGGTCGGATTTACCGCGACCCCGAAACGTGGGGACGGGGAAGGCCTTGATGCGGTTTTTGAGGAAATTGTTTACTCCCGCTCACTTCCCGAAATGATTGGAGAGAGATACCTGGCTCCCGTGGCGGGATATCGTGTGGAGACAGACGTTGATCTTTCAAGGGTCAAGGTGCGGATGGGGGATTTTGTTGTTTCTCAACTATCCCTTGCCGTTAATGTGGAGCAGCGGAATCGACTTGTGGTCAATGTGTTCCGAACACTCCTGAAAAACAGGCGGACGCTCTGCTTCTGTGTGGACGTGGCACACGCCCATTCCCTGGCAGAAGCATTTCGTTTAGAAGGGATATCGGCCGCTGCAGTCACTGGAGATATGGATCGTATGCAAAGAGAAAAGGTCCTGTCCGACTTTCGAGATGGGACGATCCATGTAGTTACCAATTGTATGGTCCTCACAGAAGGGTATGACGAGCCTTCGGTGGAAGGAATCATTCTCGCCCGCCCGACAAAATCGTCCCTTCTCTATACCCAGATGATTGGAAGGGGGACGCGGCTCCATCCGGGAAAAGAAAATGTGACCGTAGTGGACATTGTGGATGTGACCCGAGATCAAAGCATCAATACCCTTCCCGGGCTTTTCGGGTTGTCTCAAGAATTTGATCTGGAAGGAAATACGGTAGATAAAGTGCAGGATGCGTTGAAGTGGGCCGAGGTTCACCGTCCATGGGTGCGGGTCAGTGAGGCTTTCTCCGTAACCGATCTGAGATATCGCTGTAAAAGAATCAATCTTTTTGATCTGAAGACACCTCCTGAGGTCTTGGGCTTTTCCCGGTTTGCCTGGGTGGCAACCGGCAAAGGCTCTTATCGTCTGGGTCTGGCAGGCGGCAAAGCGATCGTTGTGGGGCCGACCATCTTAGGGGATTGGGAAATTTTGCTCAGTGGGGGTGGAAAGGAAACAGAGCTCATGCGCAGACTGGATCTTGAAGCGGCCATTATCGAAGCGGAAAGATATGTGAGGAAAAATGCAGCGGATTCCGTTGGGTTGGTAATGCGAAATATCGCATGGAGGAAGCAACCTGCAACGGATAAACAGGTTTATCTCCTCCGGGCGAAGAAACTGGATGTGCCGAAGGAACTTACGAAAGGCCAGGCAAGCCACCTGATTGGGATGCTTTCATCGGTTTGACGGGCTTTCCCAGTAATCCTTCAGAGCGTCGTATTCCCTGATCATGGTTCTCTCAATGAAGAGTCGGATTTTCTCAAATTCTTCCTTTGTGAGTTCGGAAGGCACGGGAATGAGTTCGCCAATTTTCAGGAGTACCTTACTGAAAGGTTTGGGAACCATGAACCTGTCCCAACTGTTCAGGGTCCAGCAGTTCTGGTATATGATATAGGCTGGACCGATGGGAACCCCGCTCTTTTGGGCCAGGGAGACCAGTCCGGGTTTAATTTCTCTTGCGGGACCTGTGGGCCCATCCACGATATGGGCTACGATATATCCTCTCTTAAGTATTCTCAGAAGACTCCTGAGGGCGGCGGTTCCCCCCCGCGACCTGGATCCTCTGAATGCCATCCATCCGAAAGGGCGAACAACCCGGGAGACCAACTCCCCGTCTCGGCTGCGTGATACCATGATGTAAAAAGGTTTTCCAACGATTTTTGGACCAATAAATCCGGCGAGGAATCGCTGGTGCCAGGATGAAAAGATGAACTGACCGCCTGACTCAACGTAGTCCATTAAACGATCCAGGTCCTCAATTTTTATGCGGAGGGTGCTGAAATAGAGTTTAAGCATCCGGGACGTAAAAAATGTGAAGGCCCGACTGTTCAGTATTTTGAATTTGATATCTTTGTTAATGTCTATTCTCCTTTGCTATGACAGGTCCCAAGGTATGGCGTAGTCACATTCGGATAATTGAATAATATTTGAACATGGGGCAATGACTAACCCTTGGGCAATATTAAGCCCTTGATATCTTTTTCGAAATGCAGAGATTCCCATTGTGTCACGGCGGGAAGGATTGGTTTTAGCTTTGATTTCAATTGGGTGAAGAATTCCATTGTATTCCAGTATGATATCAACTTCTGCACCGCTGTAGGATCTCCAGTGATAAAAATTAGGCATTGGTGATAAAAAGGCAGTCTGTTTTTTTAACTCGGCTGCAACGGCGGTTTCGAACATTGCTCCCCAGAGAGGATGCCCCCCTATGGCCTTGGGAGCAGATATTGCTTGAGTTAAACAGGCAAGACCGGTGTCTGCAATATATCCTTTTGGCTTGTTTGTAACCCTTTTTATTAGGTTTCCCGAATATGCGGGGAGTTCAAACCACTGAAAAGTGGCTTTTAAAATAGCGAGCCATCTTTGAGCCGTTTGCGGTGTCAAGCCCAATTCTCTGCCAAGTTGGCTATAATTTATTTCCTGTGCTGTTAAGGCTGAAACGAGTTGAAGGAATCTTCCAAATAGCTGAAAATCCGATACCTCAGCCAGAAGCCTTACATCTCGTTCAATATAAGTACGCTGGTAAGCACTGAGGAAATCGGGGATGACTTCAGATGCAAGGAATTGTGCTTCCGGCAAAAAACCACGCCAGAGTTGTTCATAGAGGGTTATTTTTTGTGTAAGTCGGGACTGGCTCATTGTCAGGAATATATCCGGCGAATCCAGCCATCTTGCTATCCATGGCACAATTCCATTGTCTTGGTTGATTTCAAGCAGACAAAAACCGTATAGATCGAGGAAAACGGCGCGACCGGCAAGACTTTCCGACATCGATTTCATTACGCCCCATTGTTGGGACCCTGTAAGAATATATTGGCCGGGGGTTCGATTAATGTCAATACGCCGTTTTATCGAGGCAACCAGCTCCGGAGCATATTGAATTTCATCAAGAATCAAAGGGGGGGGATGATTATTCAGGAAAAGCTCAGGATCCTGCCGAGCGTTTTGAACATCAATAACAGGATCAAAAACAACTATGTCCGTTTCGATCCCCAATGTATTTTGAAGCAGTGTACTTTTTCCAACTTGTCGGGCCCCACTGATAACCACGACAGGAAAGGACTCAGCCAGCTTATAAAGTCTGTCTGTTAATATTCGCCTGATATACATGGCTTATTTTTAATGATAGCATCATTAAAAGTCAAGGTATTTATTCAAAGGCCTACATGTACTAAAAGGGCTGGAGCCATCCATGAAAAGATTTAGATTGCCCAAATTCAGGCTCTTCGGAATGCTTAAACTCCGGTTTCTAATAGCCTCCAAATTGATAAATTCTGATTTGGATTTTGCAGACTTGCATGATGTTGTCCAATGTGTCATCATCTGATTATTTTTAAGGAATTCCCATGCAAGAATAAAAAATGTCATTTTTCAAAGAGCGAAACGCAAGGTTTAAGGTTTCGTTTTGGAGGGAAAATATGATTGAAAAAACGATTCATCATGATTTCAGTCACTTAGATTATGAAAAGCTCGAACTTCAAAATCTCATTAATCTGGATGAGCTCGGAAAGGTATTAAATGACTTTTACAGGATAGCGCCCTTTCCAACAGCCCTTCTCAATCTTGAGGGTGAAGTTTTATTAGAATCCCATTGGGAACCGATTTGCGTTCAGTTCCATAGAGCAAGTCCGGAAACTGCTGCCATATGCACTGCAAGTGATACACATTTTAATGCTCAATTACTTGGGGGTGATGAGAAGCATATCTTATATAGATGCGGAAATGGGTTATATGATGCCGCTTCTCCAATTACAATTGAAGGACAACATCTTGGAAATTTCTTCATTGGCCAATTTTTATTGGAACCACCGGATGAAGAATTTTTCCGAAACCAGGCGCAAAAATATGGTTTTGAAGAAGAAACCTATTTGGAGGCCTTATCAAGAGTACCAATCACATCAGAGCACGACTTGAAAAACAAACTGGATTATTTATGCCATTTTGCAGAATTTCTCGGAAATATAGGGCTGAAAGAATTTCAGCGAGACAGGGCGGAGCAAGCGCTTCGGCAAAGCGAATCCTATATTAGAACGGTAATGGATAATTTTCCCATAGGCGTGGCTGTCAACTCTGTTGATCCCAGTATGGATATCAGTTACATGAATGACAACTTTCCAAGGCTTTATCGGACCACAAGAGAGGCTCTTGCCGAACCGGATGCATTTTGGAATTGTGTTTATGAAGACTCCGTTTACCGCGAAGAAATCAAAAAAAGGGTGGTGGACGATTGCGCCAGTGGCAACCCCGACCGTATGCACTGGGAAAGTATACCGATTACCCGTAATGGGGAGGAGACCACTTTCGTCAGCGCCAGAAATACACCTGTTCCTGATAAGCAACTGATGATATCGACCGTTTGGGATGTTACCGATCGGAAGCGCGCGGAAAAGCAGATCGAGATGAAGAATGAACAACTGATCGCAAAGCAGCGTGAGCTTACGCAGAGCGAAGTGCTCTTCCGGGGTTTGTCCGATAATATGACCAGCGGTTTTGCCATTTATGAAGTGATGAATGATGGTTCGAAAGGATCCGATTACATCGTAAAGAGTTTTAATAAGACCAGCCTGGAAATCGAGGGAAAAATTCTTGAGGAGGTCGTCGGAAAAAGCCTTTTCGATTTGCGCCCAACCATAGATGACTACGGATTGATTTCCATCTTGCAAAAAGTCTGGGAAAGCGGGGAACCAGCATACTTCCCGGTAAAAATCTATCAGGACAAAAAAATTTCAAATTACTACGAGAATTACGTCTTTAAAATTCCTTCAGGGGAAGTGGTTACCATCTATAACGATATTACCGACCACAAAAATGCCGAAATGGCGCTCAAAGAAAGCAAAGAACGATTTGAACTTGCCATGAACTTTTCGAATGACGGTATTTTTGATTGGGATCTGGAAACAAATGAAGTCTACTACTCCCCCGGTTGGAAGAGAATGTTAGGGTATGAAGAGGGTGAAATCAAGAATGATTTTTCTGAATGGGAGCAACTTACCAGGCCGGAAGACGTGAAATCTACATGGACGGTTGTCAATGAGCTCTTGGAGGGGAAGCGAAATCGGTTTGAGACGGAATTCCAAATGCGCCACAAAGACGGCCATTGGGTTGATATTCTATCACGGGCCAATGTCGTCTTTGATGAAAAGGGCAAAGGTATTCGGATTGTTGGAACGCACGTGGATATTACAGAACGCAAGAAGCTTGAGTCACGATTGCGTCACGCAGAAAAAATGGAGTCTATCGGTGTTCTGGCAGGGGGCGTAGCCCACGATTTCAATAACATACTGGGGATCATTCTTGGAAATGCCGAGTTGGCCCTGGATGATGTCCCTGAGTGGAATCCGGCACATGAATTTTTGAAGGAAATCCGATCTTCGTCGCTCCGGGCAAAGGACGTGGTTCAGGAGTTGCTGAGGTTCAGCCGGAAGTCCGAGGCGCAAAGAAAACCAGTGGAAATTTGTCAATTGGTGAAAGACTCCATGAAAATGCTGCGAACCTCCATCCCCACAAGCATCGATTTTTCCCTGAATCTCCCCGAAAGTCCGAACTATATCCACGCCGATCCCACCCAGATCAATCAGATTCTCATGAACCTTGCATCCAATGCCGCTGATGCCATGGATGAAGAAGGGGGCGTTCTGGAGATAAGCCTCCAAAATTTGGCTTTCGACAAAAAGAACGAGGAAATGAATCTGGGACCCGGGGATTATATTAAACTCAGCGTGAAAGATACCGGCGCCGGAATTGAGACGGCTGACCTGGGACGGATTTTTGACCCTTACTTCACGACCAAAGATATTGGAAAAGGCACCGGGATGGGCCTTGCCATTGTATACGGGATTGTGAAGCGGCACGGTGCGGGTATCCGAATAGATACCAAGATCGGTAAAGGTACTACGTTCGAGCTCTTTTTTCCTGCGATAGAATTGAAGCCCGAGCCCGAGAAAAAGACGGAACATGCACTTCCCATGGGTACGGAAACTATCCTTTTTGTGGATGATGAAGCGTCGATGGTGAAACTGAACCGGCAACGTTTAGAGCGACTTGGATATACGGTTATACCTGAAACCGATCCTTCCGAAGCCCTGGCGTTTTTCAGTGACAAGCCTGACGCAATCGA